>JAEEUW010000021.1 GCA_016290665.1 Clostridiaceae bacterium
CTATGACCTGCATTCAGCTGAGATCCGCGGCGCTTATGAAAACGCAAAGAAGCACATTGAAATCTTTGCAGCGGGAGGTCACGCATGAAACGAACCAAACGCTTCGCTGCCGCCTGTCTGAGTCTGCTGCTCGCGCTGGCTGTCTGCATCCTGCCCGCATCGGCGGCAGAGGACGCGCCCGCCCTGCGGTTCGGGGACGACGGCACGTTCACGATTCTGCACCTGACCGACACGCAGGACGACCAGCACCCCGCGCGGGAACTGAAGCCGTTTCTTGAAAAAGCGATCGAAACGGCAAAGCCGGATCTGATCGTCTTCACCGGCGACCTGGTGGAGGACACCCGGCAGGGCGATTTCAAGGACGACTTCGGCGTCTGGGAAGGCGTGAAGGTCCCCGGCAACAAGGAAAAGACCCGCCAAAACGCTTTTCAGGCGGCGGACTTTGTACTGTCAATCTTTGAAAACAGCGGCGTTCCCTTTGCGCTGACGCAGGGCAACAACGATTACAAGGTCGGCGTCGACAACGCCGAATGGGCGGCGTTTTACGGCAATTACGCCCACTGTCTGACCGCCGATATGAGCGAAGACAGCGCGGGCATCGACTACCGTCTGCCGATTCTCGCCGCCGACGGCAGCGACGTGAAGCTGAACGTCTACTGCATGGACAGCGGAACAAAGCTGGCTTCGCCGAAGTCGGTGGAATGGTACGCGGCCGACAGCGCCGCGCAGCAGGCGCAAAGCGGCAAAGCCGTGCCCGCGTTCGTGTTCCAGCACATTCCCGTGGATGAAATCAGCCGCCTGTTCGTCCGCTGCGGCAAAGATGATCCCGACGGCGTGCTGATTGCCGATTTCGACGCCTTCCGCCGCTATAAGCTGGCCGACACGGCGCACGGTTATTTCAGCACCGTCTATCACAGCGAGACCGGCGAAAGCTATGAATTCACCGCCTGGAAGCAGCAGGGCGACGTGATCGCCGCCTTCTTCGGCCACATGCATCAGGACGGCTTCAGCGGCGTTTATGACGGCATTGAGCTGAACATGACCTACGGCTGTGAATTCGCCAAGGAAGGCCCCTACGGCATGCGCGTCATCACGCTGCACGAAGACGACGTGACGCAGTATGACAATCAGATTTATTCCTATCAGGACGGATCGTTCGTTCCCGATCCGTACCGTGCCCCCGCAAAAACGCTGTCGCAAAAAACAGCCATGTTCTTCGACAGCTTGTTTTATGTTTTAAAAACTATGCTCAGAAAGGTGTTGCCCCTATGAAGTACATCGAATTCGACCAAAGCAAGCCCCTTGACGTGATCCCCATCGGCCGCGTCGCCATCGACTTCAACCCCACCGACATGAACCGTCCCCTTTCGGAAAGCTGCAACTTCAACAAGTACGTCGGCGGCTCCCCGGCCAACATCGCGGTCGGTCTTGCGCGGCTCGGCAAGAAGGTCGGCTTTATCGGCAAGGTCAGCGACGACCAGCACGGCGACTATGTGGTGGATTACTTCAAAAAGGACGGCATCGACACGTCCAACATCTTCCGCGCCCAGAACGGCGAAAAGATCGGCTTGACCTTCACCGAGATCAAGAGCCCGACCGAAAGCAGCATTCTGATGTACCGCGACGGCGTGGCCGACCTGATGCTGCACCCGAGCGAGGTCAGCGAAGACTATATCAAAAGCGCCAAGGCGATCGTGATCTCCGGCACCGCGCTTTCGCAGTCGCCCTCGCGCGAAGCGGCGCTCAAGGCGATGATGCTGGCAAAGAAAAACAACGTGGTCGTCATCTTTGACATCGACTACCGCGCCTACACCTGGAAGAACGCGGACGAAATCTCGATCTATTATTCCATGGTGGCCCGCAACGCCGACGTCATCCTCGGCTCCCGCGAGGAATATGACCTGACCGAAGCGATCACCGGCGTTTGCAAAACCGACGAGGAGAGCGCGGCGCTCTGGCAGAGCTACGGCGCAAAGATCGTGATTATCAAGCACGGCAAGCAGGGCTCCACCGCCTATACCAACGACGGCAAGAGCTATTCGATCAAGCCCTTCCCCGTCAAGGCGATGAAAGGCTTCGGCGGCGGCGACGGCTACGCCTCCGCGTTCATCCGCTGCCTGCTGGAGGGCTGGGACATCATCGACGCGCTGGAGTTCGGCACGGCGAGCGCCTCCATGCTCGTTTCCGCCCACAGCTGCTCGGCCGCCATGCCCACCGTGGAACAGGTGGAAGCCTTTATCAAAGAAGAAAAGGCGCTCTACGGCGAAATGGTGGCCCGCGTCTGACGGCGGGAAACGGCGAAAAAAGCAGACAAAGTTCATGATTTGTTCACAAAGAAGCAGAATATTTCCGTTATAATAGGGAAGAAGAAAACGAAAGGAAGGAGAACGCGAAATGATTACTGCTGTTTCCATTCTTGTTCACGGTATCATCTTGCTCGTCAAGCTCGGCGTGCTCGGCATCAAGGCTGACATCCTGCTTGCGAAGCTCGGCTTCATCATCTGAGTCAAACAAAGAACAACGGAGCTGCCCCGGCGGACAGCTCCGTTTCTTTTTTTGTTTTTCGCGGCAGGCGCCTCAGAACAGCATGGCTTCGATCTGCTCTTTGGTCACAAAGCCCGTGCTCGTGTCGGCGAGTTGGCCGTTCTTGAACACCAGCAGCGTCGGGATGCTGGAGATGCCGAAGCGGATGGCGAGGTTCTCCTCTTCGTCCACGTTGACCTTGCAGACCTTGATCTTGCCGTCGTATTCGTCGGCAAGCTCTTCCACCACGGGGGCGAGCATGCGGCACGGGCCGCACCACGTTGCCCAGAAGTCGACCAGCACGGGCAGGTCGGATTGCAGCACTTCCTGTTCGAATTGATCGGTCGTCAGATTGATTTCAGCCATCATACGATCTCCTTTGCTCTTTGTTGCTTCTATTATACCACAAAAAACGAAAAAGTAAAGCCTTTTTTCAAATTAAATTTTAAAAAATATAAATAGGGTAAAACAACCGCCCGCATTGGAGTTCCATGCGGGCGGTTATTGATTAACCCATCAGGTTCTGCACGCTCTTGGTCAGCTCTTCAAAGTAGGTGGAAATCTGCTTGAACAGCTTGTTGATGCGCGCAAAGATCGACGCCAGGAAGGACATCAGGGTGATATCGCCTTCGTCGGAATGATTGTAGGGATCCTTATAGGTCGCAACGAAGGTCATGTCCTTCGTGGCTGCCGGCAGAGAACTGCTGTAATAGATCTCGCCGTCATCGCCGCGCCAACCGGAAAACACCCATTCCGGGTCTCCGTCCACTCTGGGCTTCGTGGGATGCGTCGGGCCGACCGGCGACTCGCCTCTCGGGGCGGTCACGGTGCCGAGCACGGTGGTGCCGTCTTCGTCATAGAACGTGTAGGTAAAGGTTTCGGCGGGCGCGGTGTCCTCTGCAAACGCAAACAGGCAGATGCACGAGCACAGCATGACCGCGCACAAAAGAACAGATAAAACTTTTTTCATAAATGATACCTCCGTATTTCATTGGGGAGAACGGCCGATACCGTTCCATCTTGGTTTCATTATAAAGGATTCTTTCGGGTTTGTCAATAAAAAGCAGGGAATCAAATGCGTGGATTTTGTAAATAATGAATGACAAAATCTTGTTTGAGTTTTACAAAAGGAGCGGCTGTGCCTCCCGGACGCAGCCGCTCTTTCGCTTTGCTTTTACCTTACATCTCGTTCGTCGCCACGATGTCGGCGCCGGTGTCGCAGACGTTGCTGATCAGCACGTCGCCCATTTTGATCGGCGCGTCGACCACTTCGTTGTTGATCGCCTTCATGCAGTCGAACATCTTGCCCTTCGGGATCGGCTTGGACGTTTTGACCGGCATCACGGGCAGCGAACCGCCGTTGACGCGGATCGTGCTCGTCAGCATGCGCACCGGATTGGTGCATTCGTCAATGGCGTATTTCTCGCCGCGTTTGCAGGTGTTGCCCGAAACGGAAAGCACCTTGCCGCCGTCATCGAGCTCCACGCGCAGCGCGCAGCCGATGGGGCAGGATACACAAATCATTTCTCTGATCATTGCTGTACCTCCAGTCTGACGACAAGCTCTTTCTTTTCCAGCGCGCGGATATCGTCGGCCTTGATCACGACGTATTCCATTTCGCCCGGAGCGAGCTTCGGCTTTTTCTTGTTATAGAGCACCTTGCCGTCGCTTTCCACGATGATGCGGGCGTTGCGGAACACGTCTGCCACGCGGAAGTAAAGCTTGACGTCCTTGTCGGTGTTCTCGTTGATGTTCTGCGGCACCACGTAGCGCACGCCGTCTCTGCCTTTGACGGAAACGTAGCGGTTGCGGCCCTTGGGCTTGTTCCTGATATAGGCCGCAGCGCCTTCACCGGCGATCTGGCTTTCAGCGGTCACGTAGTCGACCAGGTCGTGCACCTGCAGCACGTTGCCGCACGCGAAGATGCCCGGGCGGCTGGTCTGGCGGTTTTCGTCCACCACTGCGCCGTTGGTCACCGGGTCGATGATGATGCCGGCCATGCGGGTCAGTTCGTTTTCGGGAATCAGACCGACCGACAGCAGCAGCGTGTCGCATTCCACATACTGCTCCGTGCCGGGGATCGGACGGCGGTTTTCGTCCACGTTGGCAATCGTGACGCCCTCCAGACGCTCGATGCCGTGGGTCTGGATCACGGTGCACGACAGCTTCAGGGGGATGCCCATGTCTTCCAGGCACTGCACGATGTTGCGCTGCAGGCCGCCCGAGAACGGCATCAGCTCGCAAACCATCTCGACCTTGGCGCCTTCCAGCGTCATGCGGCGGGCCATGATCAGGCCGATGTCGCCCGAGCCGAGGATCACGATCTTTTTGCCGGGCATGTAGCCGTCAATGTTGACGTATTTCTGCGCCGTGCCGGCCGTCATGATGCCGGACGCGCGCGAGCCGGGGATATCCAGCGCGCCGCGGGGCCGCTCGCGGCAGCCCATGGCGAGGATGATGGCCGTTGCGTGCAGCTCCAGCATGCCGTCCACGGCGTTGGTGGCCACCACGATGTTGCCGTTCCGGATCTCGAGCACCATGGTGTCGACCTTGACTTCGATGTCGGTCTGTTCCACCTGTTCGATGAAGCGATGGGCGTATTCCGGGCCGGTGAGCTCCTCGCCGAAATAATGCAGGCCGAAGCCCGCGTGGATGCACTGCTCCAGGATGCCGCCCAGCGTTGCCGCGCGTTCGAGGATGATGATTTTCTTTACGCCGCACTCTTTGGCCTTGAGCGCCGCCGCCATGCCGGCGGGGCCGCCGCCGATGACTACAAGATCATATTTCTGCATCGTCTTTCCCTCACTTCGTTCTGTTATACAGGATCCTGGACTCGTTGCCGAACTTGGTAATCTGATTCATATCCTCGCCAAGCTCGCGGGCAAGAATCTCGACCACCTTGGAGCCGCAGAAGCCGCCCTGGCAGCGGCCCATGCCGGCGCGGGTGCGGCGTTTGACGCCGTCGACGTCGCGGGCGCCGCAGGGCGCCTTGATCGCGTCGATGATCTCGCCCTCCGTCACGCCCTCGCAGCGGCAGATGATGCGGCCGTAGCGCTTGTCCTTTTCCACCAGCGTGCGGCGTTCCTCGTCGGTCAGCTCGTTCACATGAATCGGCGCGGGACGGTCGGTGCGGAACTGCTCCTTGCGCGGATACTGCGGCGCGATCTCCTTGAAGATGTTGGCCACGTAGCGCGCGATGGCGGGCGCCGCCGTCAGACCCGGCGATTCGATGCCGGCCACGTTGATGAAGTGCTCGTTGGCCTTGCTGGGGGCAATCAGGAAATCGGCGTGCTCGCTGTCGATATGGGCGCGCAGACCGGCGAACGACGTGATGCAGTTGCGGGTCGAAAGCGCGGGAATCACCGTTTTGACGTCTTCCTTCACGATGTTGAGGCCCTCGATCGTGGTGTCGAGATCGAGCTTGCTGTCAAAGTCAAGGTCGATCGCCGTGGGGCCCATCAGCACGTTGCCGTGAACCGTGGGCGTCACGAGGATGCCCTTGCCCATCTTGGAGGGACAGTGGAACAGCACGTGGCTGACCATCTTTTGCTCGCTCTTGTCGAGCAGGTAGTATTCGCCCTTGCGCGGGATGATGCGGAACGAGGTGTCGCCGATCATCTTGGCGATCTGGTCGGCAAACACGCCGGCGCAGTTGATGACGTACTTGGCCTTGACCACGCCGCTGGCAGTGGACAGGGAGAACAGGCCGTCCTTGTATTCGATGTCGAACACGCCGCTGTTGCGCCGCACGCGCGCGCCGTTGAGCACGGCGTTTTCGACGCAGGCAATGGTCAGCTCATAGGGGCTGACGATGCCGGCCGTGGGCGCCCAGAGCGCGCCGACCGCCTCTTCGCTGATATAGGGCTCCATCTCGCGCAGGCGTTCCTGGCTGATGATGTCCATGTTCGGCACGCCGTTGGCAAAGCCGCGCTCAAACAGCTCATCCAGCGTTTTCATGTCGTCCCAGCTGTAGGCGACGACCAGCGAACCGATATTCTTATACGGCACATGCAGCTTGTTGCAGTAATATGCCATCAGCGACGCACCCTGCACGTTCAGCTTGGCCTTCAGCGTGCCCGGCTCCGCGTCGAACCCGGCGTGGACGATGGCGCTGTTGGCCTTGGACGTGCCCATGGCAACGTCGTTGCATTTTTCGAGCAGAATGACCTTGAGATCCAGCTTTGACATTTCGCGTGTGATCATGGCCCCGCAGACGCCGGCGCCGATCACGGCAACATCATATTGCATAGCTTGTTTCCTCCGTTTCTCTGAAAAGACCGACGCCGCCGCAAAAACAAACGGCGCCTGTTCTTTTATTGTAGCACCTTGGTATGGAATCGTCAACAAAAACGGCCGATTTCAAAAAAGATTTTTTAAGAATTTCGCCGCCGCCTACAGCCAGATCTGCCTGACGTCGGAAATCTGCGTGCTCAGGGTTCCCGTGTCGCTGCGCACACAGGCCTTGACCTTGAAGCAGGCCCGGGTGCCGCGCGGATAGGGTCCGGCGGTGAACGACGTCCCGCGCGTGGTGCCGATGCACAGGAAGCGGCCGTTTTTCTTCGGCGCGCACCAGATCTCATATTCGCAGTCGCCGGCGTTGTTCCAGCGCAAAACGGCGCACCCCGCGCTGCGCGACACCGAAAGGGTCAGCGGCGCCGGCTTGGTCGCGGTCAGCTTTTCGGCGCTGGGGTCGCTGCGCAGCACTCTGCCGTCGGGCAGCGCCCGCAGAGCGCAGACCGCAAAGCGGCAGCGCTGCCCGCTCGCCCGGTTTTTGAGCCGGACAAACAGGCCCTCGGTCTCGCACAGCTTTTTGTATTGCCTGCCGATCCGTTCATAGACGGCGTAGCCCGTGGCGCCCTTCACCTTCTCCCATGAGAGGGTGACGCTCGTGGGCGTCTGGGCGGCGTCCAGCCCGACGGGGCTGCGCGGCACGATCTGAAACCGCAGGGTCTTTTCTCCCGAATAGTTGCGGCGGAAAACGACGGTCACCGACCAGACGCCGAACTGCTTGCGCCCCTTTTCATAGCGCAGGGTGTAGTCGCGCTTTTCCCTGAGCAGGGCGCCCTTCTTGTCGCGGATCTCCACGGCTGGCGTTTTGCGCTTGCCGTCATAGGCGAAACGCGTTTTGGAAAGCGCGCAGCTTTTCACACGCGGAATCTTTTCTTTGGAAACGACCTTTCCGCAGCGCAGGCAGGTCTTGACGAGCTTGCCGTTTTGCTTCGCTGTGGCGGGGGTGCGGGTCGTTTTCAGCTTGTGGCCCGGCGCCTTGATCACGGTCTGCGCCTGCAGCACCTTGCCGCAGACGCTGCAGCGGCAGCCTTCGGTCCTGCCGTCGCGGGTGCAGGTTGCTTTCTTCGCCCTGTCGGTCACAACCGTATGCGGCGTGCGCTCCAGCGGCGTCACGTCCGCGCGCTTGCCGCAGCGCAGACAGTGGTGCGACTGCTCGCCCTTTGCCGTGCAGGTCGGCTGCTTGTCAATCGTCCAGTCGCTTTCAAAACTATGGCCGAGCGGCGGCAGGGTCATCTCCTGCTGCGCGCCGCAGGTTCTGCAGCAGCCCAGCGCGCGGCCCGCCGCCGTGCAGGTCGGCCTGCTGTAGATTTCCGTTGCGACCGGGTCGTGCCCCGTGGGCGGAATCGTGCCGGCGTCCGCCAGCACCTTGCCGCAGACGGCGCAGTGGGCGCCGCTGCTTTTGCCCGCTTTGGTGCAGGTGGGCGGCGTCACCACGTCGTAGGCCGCCTGATGCGGCGCCTTCGGCACGGCCGTGACGTCGGTGCGTTTGCCGCAGCGCAGACAGTGGCGCGATTGTTCGCCCTGCGCCGTGCAGGTGGACGGACGGTCGACCGTAAAGCTTTCGGCGTACTGATGGCCGAGCGCGGGCAGCGCCTGCGTTTTTGCACTGCCGCAGCGGGTGCAGGTCAAAGTTTCGCTCCCCTGCGCGGTACAGGTCGGCTGCTTTTCCACGCCGGTCCGGATATAGTTGTGGCCGTATGCGGGCACGACCGTGCCCGGATCGAGCTGTTTGCCGCAGACGCGGCAGACGAGCCGCCCGGCGGCGCCCGCCTTTGTGCAGGTCGGCGCAACGTCGCTCAGCTGCGGGCTGTGCTCCGTGCGCTCCAGCGGCGTCACGTCCCTGCGCGCGCCGCAGCGCAGGCAATGAAAGGACTGCTCCCCTTTTGCCGTACAGGTCGGCGCACGGTCCACCGTGGGCACGGCGGAATATTGGTGGCCGAGGGCCGGAATCGCTTTGGTCTGCGGCTGCCCGCAGACGGTGCAGATAAGCCGGCGTTCGCCCTTTTCGGTGCAGGTCGGCTCCTTTGTCACCAGGCCGTCGTCTGCAAAGGTATGTCCGGTCGCTTTGACAAAGCGATCTTTCTTTTCCGCGCCGCACGCGCGGCAGACGTGCAGGGTGTATCCCTGTTCGGTGCACGTCGGCGGCGTGACGGTGTCGCGCCAGGCGTGGCCGGTGGGCGCAATGGGCAGCGACTCCATCGGTTCGCCGCAGCGTTTGCAGCTGCGGCTGCGCAGGCCCTCGGTTTCGCAGCCCGCTTCGCGTTCCACGACCCAGAGGCCCGGGTCGTGGCCCAGCGCCGGGGTCACGTTGTCGGTCATCTCGTCGCCGCAGATTTTGCAGGTCAGATGGCGGCAGCCCGGGGTTGTGCAGGTCGGCTCCACCGTGACGACCGTGAAGTCGTGGTTCGTCTGACGGATGGAAAGCAGGTCGGTCACCGCGTCGCAGCGGGTGCAGTGGCGCGATTTGAGGCCTGTCTGGTGGCAGGTCGGCTCCCGGTCCACCGTCCAGGTCAGCGCAAAGTCGTGGCCGAGCGCCGGCAGCACCTCGGTCTTTGTTTCGCCGCAGGCACAGCGGCTGACCCGCGCGCCTTCTTCCAGGCAGGAGGCGGGCGTTTCGGTCTCTATGACGAACTGGTGCTCGTGCGTGTCCTGCGCCGCGGCAAAGCCCGGCAGGGCGCACACCAGCAGCAGCCAGATCAGGCAAGCTCCTGCCCGTTTCATCGTTTCACGTCCTTTTTTCGGTTCAGCGGCCGCGTTGCGGCGGCACGTTGGTTTCGCGGATGATATAGTCCGGCCGGTTTTTCACTTCGCAGTAGACCCGCGCCAGATAGGCGCCCAGCACGCCGAGCGCGCACAGAACGGCTCCGCCGAGCAGCAGCAGCACGACCAGCACGGCGTGGACGGCCGACGGAACGGCGCCGCACAGCCGCACGATCAGCAGAACGACCGCATAGACGACCGCCGCGCAGAGCAGGAACGCCCCGGCATAGAACGGCAGCTTCAGCGGCAGGTCGGAATAGCCCAGCACGCCGTCGACCGCATAGGCCCACAGCTTGCGGTAATTCCACTTGGTCTCGCCCGCCGCGCGCACGGTGTTTTCGTGCGCAATCCATTTGGTGCGGAATCCCACGAACGAGAAGATGCCCTTGGTGAACCGCCGGTGTTCGCACAGCGACAGCACCGCGTTCACAACGGGCCGCGTCATGAGGCGAAAATCCTGCGCGCCGGGGTCGATCTCCACCTGTGTGATCTTGTTTGCCGCATGATAGAAAGCGTCGGAAAGGCGGCTTTTCAGCCTCGTTTCCCCCGTTCTGTCGGTCCGCTTCGCCGCGGCGACGTCATAGCCCTCCTCAATCGCCTGCAGCATGGGCAAAAGCAGCGCCGGACTGTGCTGCAGGTCGGCGTCCATGATGGCGACAAGGTCGCCCCCGGACGCGCGCAGACCGGCCAGCATGGCGGCCTCCTTGCCGAAGTTGCGCGAAAACGAAAGGTAGCGCACCGCGCCGTCGCGGGCGGCAAACGCCTTCAGCACCTGCAGCGTGCCGTCGGTGCTGCCGTCGTCCACAAAGAGCAGCGTGGCGCGGCAATCGGGCAAGGCCGCCAGCGTTTTGCGTACGGCTTCATAAAACAGCGGCAGCACCGCCTCTTCGTTATAGCAGGGTATGATCAGATCGAGTGTTTTCATAGGGCTCCTTCTCTCTTATCGGTTCTTGTTCAAAGCGCAATGCGGCTTGCGGCGCGGATCAGATCCGCCTTTGCCGTTTGCCGGATTTCCTCAAACGGGAGGTGCCGGTCGTTTGTTTCATAGACCGCCGAGATGCCGGCGGCCGCAACGTCCGCTTCGTCGGCGTCCAGCAGGCCCACCACGGCGATCACCGGCGTGCTGCCGGCGCGTTTTGCAACGCCGAAGGGCGCTTTGCCCATCAGACTCTGCGCGTCCATTTTTCCCTCGCCCGTGATGATGAGATCCGCCGCGCAGGCCCGCGCGGCAAAGTGCGCCGCGTCCAGCAGGCAGTCGATGCCGCTGACGAGCACGCCGCCGCAGAAGGCCCGGACCGCCCAGCCCAGACCGCCCGCCGCGCCCGCGCCAGGCGTTTGGGCTTCGTCTTTGCCCAGCGCCGCCGCGCCGACGTTTGCCAGCTGCCGCAGTCCGCGGTCCAGCAGCGCAACGTCAGCGGCAGAGGCGCCCTTCTGCGGGGCAAAGACGTGCGCCGCGCCAAGCGGACCGTAAAGCGGATTGTTCACGTCGCACAGCACCCGCAGCGTCGTGGCTTGCAGCCGCGGGTCAAAGCCCGTCAGATCAATCCGCCGCAGCCGCGCAAGACTGCCGCCGCCGGGCGGGAGCTCGCTGCCGGCTTCATCCAGAAACCGCGCGCCGAGCGTCGAAAGAAAGCCGGCGCCGCCGTCGGTCATGGCGGAGCCGCCGAGGCCGAGAAAAATCGTTTTGCAGCCGCCGTCCAGCGCGGCGCGCACCAGCTGTCCGGTGCCGAACGAGGACGCGCGCAGGGCGTCGTTTTCTTTTTCAATCGCAATCCCGCTGGCTGCCGCGGTCTCCACCACGGCGGTGCCGTCCGGCAGCAGCGCCCAGGCGGCCTCCATCGGATGGCCGAGCGGGCTTTGCACGGTGCAGACGCGCTTTTCGCCGCCGAAGATCTGCAGATAAGCGTCCGCGGTGCCCTCACCGCCGTCGGCAATCGGCAGACAGACGGCCGTCAAAGACGGGTCCCGCCGCCGCAAAACCGCGGCGATGGTCGCGGCGACCTCCGTGGCGCTGAGCGTCCCCTTGAAGGAATCGGGCGCGATCAGAACCGTTTTGCCGCCGCGCACAGTGCGCAGCACGCCGCGCAGATCGTCAAAAACCGGGCAGCCCGTCGCTTCCAGCCGCGCGCGGCTGTTGTGGCCGCGGCAGACCAGCACGCAGTCGCAGCCGATGGCGCGGGCCGTTTCAAAGTCGTGGGTCGTGTCGCCCACAAAGAGCGTGCGGCGCGGGTCGGCCTGCCGGTTCTGCAGCCAGTCGTGCGCCACGGCGACCTTGCTTCTGCCCAGATTGTTTTCGCTGCCCAGCACGTCGTCGAACCGGCCGGCAAGGCCAAAGGCCGCCACCTGCCGCTGCAGAAGGTCGTGCTCCGTGGCGGAGATCACCGCCTGACGCACGCCGTCTTCCGCCAGCGCGGCAAGCACGGGCAGCGCGTCGCCGAACAGCGCGCTTTCGTGCAGCTTTGATGCATAGAGCGCGGCGTATTCATCCGCGACGTCGGCGTAGTTTTCTTTGGAAAAATCGAAGCCGAGCGCTTCATAAAACGTGATGATGGGGAAGCCGAAATGGGCGAGGTAGTAGTCGCGGTCGGCACGCTCATACAGGCCGCGGCGGCGCAGCAGCTCGTTTTCCACAAACAGATTCAGCTCCAGATCGTCCAGCAGCGTGCCGTTCCAGTCCCACAGCACGTAGTCGTATCGCCGCATGTCGTCACCCCGCGTTTCCGTTTTGTCGTTCTGTTTTATTGTAGCACAATCTGCGCCGCAGTGCAAGAAAAAATGGAGCCGTTGCGCCGCAACAGCTCCGTGGGATCCGTGTTTTATTCTACGCTGTCCGCATCGATGATTGCGCCGGCAGCCTTTTCATAGGTGATCTTCACCGTGTCGCCCACGTTGAGGATGACCACGTTTTCGGCCCGCTGCGCCGGGATGCGGAAATACTTTTTGCTGCCTTCCACCTGCAGGAAGAAGACCGTGTCGCCGCCGAGCACCGCGGAACGGATATCGGTCAGCTTGCCGGTAACGGTCTTTTTCGTTTCCGCAGGTGGCGCGTCCGGGGTCGGATTGTCGGGATTGTTGTTGTCGGTGGCGTCCTTGATCTCGTCGATGTCGACGTCGATCTTGATGTTGTTCTGCTTGAGCTTCTGCACGTAGGCTTCCATGCATTCCGCAATCGTTTCGCCGGTGACGACGACCTGATAGTTCTGCACGTTGACCATCGCGTAGCGCTTGACCAGCGAGGAGGTATCCTTCAGCGACATGAAGTAGGTTGGCTGGCCGCTGATGTTGAGCAGAATCGGGAAGGTGGCGCGGTAGCCGTAGTCCTGCACCACGCCTTCGGCGGAGGAGGCCGCCGAGTATTCCTTGGCGCCGGAGACTTCATAGAAGTTGGCTTCCTTCGTGCGCATGTTCACCAGCACGAAGCCGATGATGGCCTGGTCGCCCGAAACGGAGGTGACGCCGGTATACATATAGACGTCGTCGTTCACGGCCAGGAAGTTGCTGCCTTCCGTTGCAACCTTCACGCCGTCCTGCACGATGATGGAGTTGATGAAGCCGCCCGCATATTTGCCGTGGTAGTTATACTGCTCCACCAGCAGGCTGTTGGAATAGATCACGTCGATCCACTGCAGGGCCGCGTCGGACTTGACTTCGTCCAGCGTAAACTCTTCGCTTTCGCCCGTGATCGCGTTGACAAGCACCACGCCCTTGACGTCCGTGCCGCCGAACAGGCCGATCGTCTTGTCGAGCACCGGGCAGAGCCAGTAGGGCTCGCCCGCTTCGTCGATTTCAAAATGCGGTTCGTCGAACAGATAGGTCGGATAACGGAAGCGCATATGGCGCATCAGATATTTGCCGAAGTGCTCCTCGGTGGAATAGCGGATATAGCCCCCCTCGGGCAGCAGCACGAGGTCGGCCTTCTGGGTGACCATGTCCACCACGATATAGCCCGGGAAGCCCGTGCCGGTGTTCTTGAGCCATTTGAAGATGTCGCCGTAGGCCAGCGTGGTGACGCGGACCGGCGCGTTCTTATAGTTGATCTGGGTGAACTTGCCCGAAAGCTCAAACTGCGAAACCTTGTTGATGGAGCTCAGGTCGCCCAGCGCGCGGTTGGCCAGCGCCGCGGCGGCCGCGTCGTCCAGCACGGGCACGCTCTGGAAGTTGGCCTCGGCCACGTCGCCCGCAAAGGTTTTGGATTCATCCACGGCGATGATTTTGCTGTAGGAGTTTGCGCGGAAGACGACGGACGAAATCAGCATGCCGACGCCGACCACAACGGCCAGCAGCGCGATGACCGCGCCGGGGACGATGGCTTTTTTCTTCACATACTCGGTGTATTCCGCCTTGGCGATCACGCCGGACAGCACCACCTGCAGCGCAATATAGATCACGGCGACCAGACCGAGATAGAGATAGAGCTGCGTGCTCTTGAAATTGAGCGGCGGCAGCATGAAGTAATAGGCGATCGCAGCGCCGATGATCGTGCCGATGATGGAAATCAGCGTTTTGAGCCCCGCCTTTTTCGGCGCAAGATAGGCGTCTTTGCCGCTGCCTTTGCCCTTGCCGGAAGACCCGCCCTGGGTGAAGTCAACTTTGATGGGATCCATACAGTCCTCGCTTTCCGCGCACCGAAATGCGCCTGTCAATTCTATTCTTCCCTATTATAGCGAAGGGAAGCCGAAAATGCAATGAATATTTTTTAAACGCTTTGCTGCTCGTCCAGGCTCAGATAGAAGCCGCCGAGGAACTCATCGAGAAACGCTTCGGCCTCGGGCAGCTCCAGCTTTTCGATGTTCCGCTTTGTTGCCGCAAGCGCCTGGCGGAACTCGCGGTTGCCCGCCTGCTCCTCTTCAATGCACTTGATCAGCGCGGCGATCTTGTCGGCCGCCTTTACGATCCGCCAGAGATAGGCGTCCTCTTCTTCGTGGAAAAACGCCGCGCGGTAGCTTTGGCGCAGATCCTCCGGCAGCATGGAAAGCAGCCGGTCGCAGGCCTCCCGCTCCACCTGCAAAAAGGCGTCGTGCAGCGCGTCCGAGTGATATTTCACCGGGGTCGGCATATCGCCCGTGATGATCTCGGGCATATCGTGATAGAGGCCGAGAAAGGCGGCGCGCTCCGCGTTGACCGAGCCGCCGAAGCGGGTGTTCTTCAAAAGCGCGACGGCGTGCGCAATGGCGGCCACGTCGGCGCTGTGCTCGCTGAGGTTCTCCCGCCGGGTGTTGCGCATCAGCGCCCAGCGGTCGATATGCTTCATGCGGGCAAACATGGAAAAGAAATTATAGCTCACTGCTTTCACCTCAATTCAGTGCGTTGATCATTTCCATCAGATGCAGCACGTACACGAGGCCGTCGGGGTTCGGCTTCATGAAGTCGCCGATCGGCCACATGTGCGTGGCGCGCACCGTGGGGAAGATGTTATAGACGCCCCGTTGCGCCTTTGCCGCCAGCGCGGCGGACGGCGCTTCGTCCAGCTCCGCCGTGGGGGCGCCGAAGGGGGCGCGCTGCGAAACCACGTTGGCGCAGCCGTCGTTGGCCTGCCACGTCTCGTCCAGCGGGGTGCCGTCGGCCGCCACGGTGTTGGTGCGGGCGATGATCGGCACCAGCAGGCCGATGATCGGGTCGGACACGTCCGGATCCGCAATCAGATGACCGTCCACCCTGCTCGGCATGGTGGCGTCCTGCACCTCCGAGAAGTAATAGACCGATTCCGCCGTGCCGATCTGTTTGTTGAGCTCCGCCGCGTGCTCGGGCTGCATATCGTAGATGGCGGTGTCCGGCGCGGCAACGGTGCCGCTGGAGATGTCCGCCAGCAGATCGGAAACGCCGTCGATCGATTTGCCGATCAGCGCGCGCGTCAGCGGCAGAATCAGCTTTTGCTCCGCCAGCTTTTCTTTCACGTAGCGCTCGGTGTCGCGCACCGCCTGATGGTTGACGAACAGCGACGTGCCGTTATAGACCGCCGCAAGGCCGGTGACGGAATGCACCCAGTCGCCCTTGCCGCCGGTGAACAGCTCGGACAGCGTGCCGTCGGTGGTGGCGGCCCGTTCGGCTTCGGCGCCGAACGCCAGCAGCGACGCCAGCAGAATGCAGTTGTTGCCGCCGAGCGAATGGCCGATCAGGTTGACCTTGTGCGCGCCGTCCCACGTCGGAATCAGCGCCTTGCCGGTGTAATCCTCGCCGTAGCGGTCATGCCCGCAGGCCTCGCTGTGCGCCTTGCCGTAGTCCACGCGGGTGCCCTTGAGCTTGGCATAGAGCTCGCAGGTGCGGTCCCAGACGCTGCCGACCGGGTCGATCATCGGCGCAACGCAGGTGTAGCCCGCTTCGCGGTACCCCCTGAGCGCGTCGCCGTTGAACATGCCCCAGTACTGCATGCCCTGATAGCCCTTGGCGTCCTCGTTCCAGCCCTGAAAGCCGTGAACGAACACAAAGGGATAGTTGGTTTTGTCGGCGCTGTGGTCCGCGTCGTAATGCAGCGGCTGCTTCAGCTTGGAAAACGGGATCAGCAGCACGAAAACCGCCAGCACGAACGCGTTGAATTTTCTGAAAAACCAGGTCAGATAATCGAACCGCACAAAAAAGACTCCTCTCGGGTAATGCTGTTGCTATTGTATCATTCCTTTGCCGAAAAAGCAAGGGGCCTATTCCATACCGCGGTACAGCTTTGCGTAGATGCCGCCCAACGCCAAAAGCGCTTCGTGCGTGCCTTCTTCCTCAATGCCGTTTTCGGTCAGCACCAGAATGCGCGACGCGTGGCGGATGGTGGAAAGGCGGTGGGCAATGGTAAACGTGGTGCGGCCGACGGAGAGCGCCCGCAGCGACTGCTTGACCAGCTGTTCGCTTTCGTTGTCGAGCGCGCTGGTCGCTTCGTCCAGAATCAGCACCGGCGGGTTTTTGAGGAAGACCCGCGCAATGGAAATGCGCTGCTTCTGGCCGCCCGAAAGCATCACGCCGCGTTCGCCCACGAAGGTGTCGTATTTCTGCGGCAGCTTTTCGATGAACGAATCCGCGCCGGCCAGCTGCGCCGCACGACGGATCTCTTCGTGTGTTGCGCCGGGCTTGCCGTAGCCGATGTTGTCGGCCACGGTGCCGGAGAACAGATAGACGTCCTGTTCCACCACGCCGACCGCCCCGCGCAGCGACGCGAGCGACAGCGAGCGGATATCCTTGCCGTCCAGCGTGATGACGCCGGACGAAAGATCATAGAAGCGGGAAATCAGGCTGCACATCGTGGTCTTGCCGGAGCCGGACGGCCCGACGACCGCCACGTTTTCGCCCGGGGCCACGGTCAGATTCAGATGCTCCAGCACGTCGCCCTTTTCCCGGTCATAGCTGAACGTCACGTCGCGAAAGACGATTTCGCCCCGCACCTCGTCCAGCGCGTCCGGCGCGCCGTCATAGCCAGGCTCGGGCTCGATCGTCATCACCTCGGCAAAGCGTTCGATGCCGGTCATGCCCTTCTCGAACTGCTCGGTGAACTCCACAATCCGTTTGATTGCGGCGATCAGCATGCCCACATAGAGGAAATAGGCCGTGTAGTCGGCGGTCGTGATCTGCTTTTTCATCACGAACAGGCCGCCGAGAAAGAGCATCACCACGTACATCAGGCCGTCGAACAGCCGCACCATCGCGTTGAGCCGCGCCATATAGCGGTAGGACGCGCGCTGCACGCCGGACAGGCGGGCGCTCTCTTCGTTGAACTGCGCGCTTTCCGCGTCCTCGCCCGAAAACGATTTGACCACGCGGATGCCCAGAAGGGCGTTTTCGGTCTTGGCGTTCACGTCGCCGGCAATCTCGCGGCGCTCCTTGAACACCCTGCGCATCCGGCGGCGGAAATACATCGTGCCGAAGAACATGAACGGCAGCAGCACGAACGCCGCCGCGGTCAGCGGCAGGTTGATCGTGCACAGAAAGCCGAAGCTGACGCAGATCTTGATGCCGAAGATGAAGAATTCCTCCGGGCAGTGGTGGGAGAATTCCGCAATGTCGAACAGGTCGGTCGTGATCCGCGACATCAGCTGGCCCACCTTGGTGTTGTCGTAATAGCTGAACGGCACGCGCATCAGATGGGCGAACATATCCTCGCGCATGTCCTTTTCGATCATGACGCCCATCGAATGGCCGACGTAGATCATATAGTAGCCCGCAATCACGTCCAGCAGCTTCAGGGAGCCGTAGATCGCGGCGAGCGTGAGCACCAGCCGGAGCGTCAGACGCGAAAAGTCGTCCAGCGCCACGGCCGTGATCTGCCGCACCAGCATCGGCAGCACGATCTCGTTGAGCGTGGTCAGCGCGGCGCAGAGCAGATCAACCGCCACCACGCCCCTGTGTTTTTTGAAATACGGCAAAAACCATTGCCGCAGCATGCCTTTGCGTTGCATGTTTTGTCACCCCTTGTTCCAAGACCGGAACGCGCACTCCTTTTTTCTTGGCGTCCTGTGTACTTCCCGGGTTCTTTGCTACGTACCATCCTACCACAAACAGCGCAAAGATGCAAGAGAAAACACGCCGCTCCCCTTGCATCCCGCCGCATCTTTTGCTACAATAAAAGCAGCAAGGCCCAATCTTTCATAAGAGGTGTTGGATATGGCTGCTGCCAACGGAACCGACCGGCTGCGCCTTTCGGAAAAGATCTGCTTCGGCGTCTGTCCCATCGGCAAAAACATGTGCGCCGGCGTGGTCTACGGCTCGTTCCTCTCGCTCTATTTCATGCAGACGCTCGGCATTTCTCCGGCGTTTCTGTCTGTGATGTTCTTTCTGTGCCGGATCTGGGACGGCGTCAACGACCTGTTCATGGGCGCCGTCATCGACGCCACGCGCTCGCGGTTCGGCAAATTCCGCCCGTGGATCTTCTTCGGTGCGCTGAGCAACGCCCTGTGCGCGGTGCTGATCTACTGGAACCCCGGGCTGCACGGCGCGGCGCTGTACGTCTACGTCACGGTGCTCTATCTGCTGTGCGACCTGACCTTCACGATGATCGACGTGGCCTACTGGGCCATGATCCCCGCCCTGACGCTGCACAGCCGCGAGCGCGACCAGGTTTCGGTGATCCCCCGCCTGACGGGCGCGATCGGCGGCGCGGTCAGCTCGTTCACGCTGAACCTCGTGGACGTGCTCGGCGGCCGCGACGTCAACGCCGGCTATCTGCGCTATGCGCTTCTGACCGCCGCGGTCTATCTCCTGACCTCGACCGTCTGCGCCGCCGGCACGAAGGAGCACGTCCGCACGCTGCAGACGCAGCACGAGCCGTTTTCGCTCGTCCGGGCGGCAAAGGCGCTGTTCGCCAACGATCAGGCGCTGGTCGTGGTCGGCATCATGCTGCTGTTCAACGCCGCCAACTGCGTCACCACCGGCGTGATGCTCTATTACTTCCTCTACGTGCTCGACAAGGGCAGCTTCTACGGCACGTTCAGCATCCTGACCGGGCTGATTCAGGGCGTCGGCCTGCTCGGCTTCCCGCTGCTGACCAAAAAGCTCGACCGCAACCGGGTCTATCTCGCGGCCTATCTGCTGCCGGTGCTCGGCTACGGGCTGATGGCGCTTTGCAGCGCCGCCGCGCCGCATAATCTCTGGCTGTTTTTGCTGGCGTCGGCGCTGCCGTTCGTCGCCTACGGGGCCATGAGCGTGATGGAAAACGTGATGCTGGCCGACGCGGTGGACTACGGCGAATGGCGGACCGGCCGCCGCAACGAGGGCGTCATCTTTTCGATGCTCACCTTTTTGAGCAAGATCGCCAACGGCGTCAGCCAGGGGCTGACCTTCGGCGCGTTCGCGCTCGTCGGGTTCCGCGCGGACGCCGACGCCGCGCCCACGACGCAGGCGGTCCTGTCGTTCAAGGTGCTGCTGTTCGCGGTGCCCGTGGTCTTTTTGCTGCTGGCCGCGCTGCTCCACCACAAAAAGTTCCGGCTCAAGCCGGCGCTGGTACAAACCATATCCCAAGAGCTGCTCGCCCGCCGCGCGGCGGCAGACGCCGAAGAAACGGAGGTTCTTTCATGAAACGCACGTCCCGTATCCTTGCCCTTTTGCTCGCGCTCGTTCTCGCCTTTTCGCTTTCGCTGCCCGCGTTCGCGCTGGGGGAACAGCGGCTCGACCCGGCGCACCCGTTCGACAACAGCGCCTTCTTTGATTACAAGGATTACCGCATCCATTACCGCACCTTCCCCGCCGAAAACGAACAGGGGCAGATCTTCATGATCCACGGCTTCGCCCTGTCGTCCTATTGTTTCGTGGCGCTGGCCGAAAAGCTGGTGGCGGCGGGCTACACCTGCGTGCTGGCCGACCTGCCCGACTTCGGCTATTCCACCCGCGAGACCAAGGACACCAACATGCTCCCGCGCGACGAGATCATGCACGCGCTGATGGCGTCTCTGAGCGACAAGCCGTGGTTCGTGGCCGGCCACTCCATGGGCGGCTACGTGGCAACTGACATTGCGATCCACTACCCCGACAGCGTGAAGAACCTGCTGCTTTACGGCACCAGCGGCAACGACGGCGCCGCGGGCCTGCGCGGCAAGCTGATGGGGCTTGACGCCGTGCCGGGTCTGATGGGCCCGATGATGGAAACGGCGGGCAAATCGAAGCTGCTGGTGCGTCTGCTCTATATCTTCGCCTGCAACTCCTTCTCGTTCGCCATGCACTATGACGTCAGCAAGATCACCGACCCCTATTACATCAAGGGCACCGGCGAGGGCGCCATCCGCAACTTTCTGATGCTGCCCGCCACGGATTACGACGCCGTGCGCAGGATGCCGCCGCTGCTGTTTCTCAACGGCGACCGTGACTTTGTGGTGACCGACAGCGCCCGCAAGAATCTGCGCGCCAACCTGCCGGCGGGCAGCGTCGACTACGTGGTGAAGGGCGCGGGCCACATGGTGATTGAAACCCACGCCGCCGAGACCGCCGGGGTCACGCTGGACTTTTTGGCGGGGAAATAAAGCGCAAAAAAGAAGCGGTTCTGCAAAAAAGCGGAGCTGCTTTCCGTCGATGACTGTCAGGAGGATTCGATATGCTGAGCGAATTGCTGCAGGAGCGAAAGATACCACCGCTTCTGCCAAAAGAAAAAGCGGTGGAATTGCTGCAGCGGGAAGAATACGGTTTTTTGCCGGAAGCGCCCGCCGCCCTGTCGTTCACCGCTGAAGAAAACATCATCCCGCGTTTTTGCGGCGGGAACGCCGAGCTGCACCGCGTCACGGTCTCATGCACCGTGCGGGGCAAGCCGTTCTCGTTTCCGTTTTCCGCCGTGCTGCCCACGGACGGGCGGCGGCACCCGTTTTTCATTCACATCAATTTCCGCGACGCGGTCCCGGACCGCTATATGCCCACGGAAGAGCTGGTTGACAACGGCTTCGCGGTGCTGTCGTTCTGCTACCAGGACGTAACGAGCGACGACGGCGACTTCACGACCGGCCTTGCCGGCCTGCTCTTCCCGGACGGCAGGCGCGGCCCCTCCGACCCCGGCAAGATCGCGCTCTGGGCCTGGGCGGCACACCGGGTAATGGACTGGGCCCAAACGCGCCCGGACGCGCTCGATCTGACGCAAAGCGTCGTCTGCGGCCATTCACGGCTGGGCAAGACCGCGCTGCTTGCCGCCGCGACCGACCCGCGCTTTGCCTATGCCTATTCCAACGATTCCGGCTGCGCCGGCGCGGCGCTGGCGCGCGGCACGCGCGGCGAGACCGTGCGCGACATCTGCGCGAAGTTCCCGTTCTGGTTCTGCGAAAACTATCTGCGCTATATCGACAACGAAGCACAGATGCCCTTTGACCAGCATGATCTGATCGCCGCCGTTGCGCCGCGGCGGGTGCTGATCGGCAGCGCGTCGGAGGACACCTGGGCCGACCCGCTCTCGGAGCAGCTCGCCTGTGTTGCGGCGTCGCCCGCGTTCACACGGGGGTTCGACTGTCCCGACCGTCCCGCGCAGGCCGGCGAGGCGTTTCTCAGCGGCGACGTGGGCTATCACCTGCGCCGCGGCCGGCACTATTTCAGCCGCGCGGACTGGCACCAGCTCATACGGTTCGTTCGGCTGCACGGGGGAGAAGCAAAGCAGGAAAAGCAGACTTCAATTTGAAGCAAAAGAAAAAGCCACCCGTTTGGGTGGTTTTTTCTTTGGAGCTAGTAGTCGGACTCGAACCGACGACCTGCGCATTACGAATGCGCTGCTCTACCAACTGAGCCATACTAGCGTGTCAACATCTCGCTGACAGGATTGCATTATATCATAAAAGTTTGCGCTTGTAAAGAGGATAGAGAAAAATTTTTGTCAGTCTTTCCCCGCGATCTGCTGGCGCACGTCGCGGCCATAGAACTGCAGCACGTCACAGGTGCCGAGCAGGCGCGACGTCAGCCGTTGGGAGTAGACCGCTTCCAGCTCCGCAGGCGTCAGATTGGTGGAACAGATCGTCGGCAGGCCGTCGTTGATCCGCTCGTTGACCAGCTGATAAAGCGCCGCCAGTGTGAACGACGTGACCATCTCGGTGCCGAGGTCGTCGATCACCAGCAGGTCGCTCTGATAAAGATCCTCCTGCAGCTCCTCGTCGCGGGCGCCGCGGCCGAAGTGGTCCTTTTCCAGCCGGTCCATGATCCCCTGTGCACTGTCGTAATAGACGTTGAACCCGCGGTCGAGCACGCGGTTCGCCACGGCAAGCGACAGATGCGTCTTGCCGAGCCCGGTTTTGCCGATCATCAGAAGGCTCTTGGAGCCGGGGGTGAAGTTGTCGGCGTAGTGCTTCAGATAGGCGCAGACGTTTTCCATGATCTTTCGGTGGCTGCGGCCGCCGAGCGCAGGGTCGGGCGTGTCGCTGTAATAGCGCAGAGAAAACGTTTCAAAGGTGCATTTTTTGAGCTGTGCGGCCCCTTTGACGCAGTCCTTCGCCGTCTGACGGATCAGGTCAAGATAGCACTTGCAGTAATAGCTGCCGTGGGTGCCGGTGTCCTTGCAGATCGGGCAGGTATAGACGTTGTCGAGATAATCCGCCGGAAAGCCCGCGCCTTTGAGCAGTTCGGCGCGGCGCTGCTGGGCGTCCAGATTGCGCTGCGACAGCGCGGCCAGTTGTTCCTGCGTGTTGCCGCCGGCACAGGCGATTTTGATCAGTTCGGCGCCGCAGGCCGCCATTTCGCGCTCCGCGTCCAGAATGGCGGGGCAGGCCTGCGCCGCTTCCGCGTGGCGCTGCTGCTGCAGCCGCTGCGCTTCGGCGCGGCGGTTGTCGAGCGCTTCTTTCGCTTTCAGATAAACCGATCGTTTATAGGCCACGGTACTCTCTCCTTTTCTGTCGTCCGGTCGGAACCGTCCGCTCAGTTTTTCGGCACAAAATCTTCCATCCCGATCACATGCTTGCTGAACGCTTCCAGATCATAGGACGCGTCGGACGAATAGACGCTTTCGGGCTTCGACGGCTTCGCCGCCGGTTTCCCCTTGCGCGCAAAGCGCTTTTCGTTCCACTGCTGCTGCGCGCGGTCCGCGTCGGCGGGGGTGCGCACGCCGCTTTTCTGCCACGACTGCAGCACGCGGTCCATGTATTCGAGACTCAGGTTGTTGGTGTTGTCGATGCAGATCTCATAGGCCAGCGCGATCATCTCGCCGGAAAAGCCGAGGTCCCGGCTCCACATGGTCAGATAGCGCTTTTGCTTGGCGGTCGGGTTGCGGTTCTTGGCGCCCGTGAGGTCGCGGAACTGCGCCCAAAGCGCGTCGGTGGTGTCCTGCTCGCGGATATAGGCCTCGGCGCTCTCGAGCGAATCGATCTCCTTTTCGCTCCATTCGCGGCCGATCGACGCGATGTACTTGTAGCCGGTCTTGCCCCTGGATTTGGCGTATTCCAGCAGCATGAGGATCACCTCGACCGGCAGGTCGTAGGTGTCGTGCAGCATGATGAGGATCGACTGGCCCTCATAGCCGATGGTTTTGCCGAGCTTTTGCTGCGCCTCCTGAAACAGGTCGCGGAACGCCTCGCATTCCTGCAGACGGATTGCAATCTGCTCGTGGGTGGGGCGGGAAATCGGCAGCTCGGGCGCCGTTCTTTTCGGCTGCGGCGGTTCCTTCGGCGCGGCGGGCGCGGGCTTCACGGGTGCCGGCGCGGGCGCGGCGCCGTCGGCGGGCAGCAGGATGCCCTGCTGCTGCCAGAAGACCAGCGCGTCAGCCACGTCGGCTTCGTCGCGCTTGAGCGCCTGCGCAATTTCGGCGGCCGAAAGCGCTTCGCCGCGGCAGAGCATCAAAAGCAGCGCCTTGAGCGCCGTGGGCGACGCAAGCAGCAGGCTGTCCTCCACCACCGCCCGAGGTACGGCGAACATCGAGGCATAGGCCGCGGGATTGATTTGATAGTCCATGGTTTCTTCCTTCGTTTATTTATCCAGCACCATATTGCGGTAGAGCGCGCAGACGTCTGCGGAATCGCCGTTTGCCACCAGCTGGCCCTGGGTCAGAATAATCGCTTTGTTGCAGATGCGTTCCACGCGGTCGGTGCTGTGGGAAACAAACAGCACCGTAACGCCGTCGCTCATCAGGCTTTCCAGCCGGCGTTCGCTCTTTTCCTTGAACGCCGCGTCGCCGACCGACAGCACCTCGTCGAGGATCAACACCTCCGGCTTGACCGACGTCGCAATGGAAAAGCCCAGACGCGAACGCATACCGGAGGAATAGCTCTTGATCGGCGCGTCAATGAAATCGCCGAGCTCCGAGAATTCCACGATCTCGTCGTATTTTTCCTGAATGAATTTGCGGGAAAAGCCCATCGTCGCCGCATAGAGAAAGATGTTCTCGCGGCCGCTGTAGTTGGAATCGAAGCCCGCGCCCAGCTCCAGCATCGGCGCAATGATGCCTTCGGTATGCACGCGGCCCTGCGTCGGCTTCAGAACGCCGGCAATGGTCTTGAGCAGCGTGCTCTTGCCCGCGCCGTTAAAGCCCATCACGCCCATGCGGTCGCCCTTTTTGAGTTTGAACGACACGTCCTTGAGCGCCCAGAATTCGTTGTAATGGAGCTCCCGCTTCACCAGACGGATGAAGTATTCCTTGGCGCTGTCCACGCCTTCCTTGTTGAGATTGAAGCGCATGCTGACATGATCCGCTTCGATTGCGTATTTGCCCACTGCGTTTCACCTCTCAGATATGCAGAATGAATTTGTCCTGATAGCGGTAGAACAGCCAGAAGCCGACGACCAGCATGACCACGGCAAAAATCGACGTATAATACATCAGCACCATGTCCCAGTTGTGGGAAAAATCCTTGCCCCAGATCACGGCCGCGCGGAACATACCCACAAGGCCGTAGAGCGGGTTCAGCTTCAGGATCCGCAGCTGCAGGCTGCCCTCCACAAAGTTCAGCCGGCTCGGGTGATAGACGATCGGCGTCAGATAGAACAGCAAAAGGCAGAACACGTCGTAGAGATTTTCCACGTCCTTGAAAAACACCGACACCGTGGCGAGGATCATGCCCACGCCGAGCGAAAGCACCAGCGTGATCAGAATCGGCACGATGATATAGACGACGCGCCAGGTGACGGAAATCGGGTCCATGCCGCGCAGGTTGAAGAACAGGATAACGACCACAAGCACCGTCAGCGAGATCAGGAAGGTCACGAACGAAGAGAGCACCGCCGAAAGCGGATAGATATACTTCGGCACGTAGACCTTTTTGATCATGGACGACTGCCGGCGGATCGAGGTCATGGCGCGTTTGGTTGCCGTTGTATAGAAGTTGAACAGCAGCCGGCCGCACAGCAGGTAGACCGGGTAGTTGACGACCTTGCTGCTGTCCTTGCCGAAGACGTTCATGAACACGAACGCGAGCACGATCATCGTCAGAAGCGGCTGCAGAAACGTCCAGAAGATGCCCAGCACCGAGCTGCGGTACTGCAGCTTGATGTTTTTGTTCACCAGTTCCCGCAGCAGGAAGCGGTATTTCATAAAATTATCGATATGTGACCTTGCGGCGGTTCTGATACGATTCAAACCGGTTCCTCCTTTGCGTGTCGGGCGGGACGTGGATTCCGATATTGCGGGATAATATTATACCATACTCCGCGGGGCTTGACAAGTGAAATCGCAGTTTTTGTTGCGGCGGCGCATAACCGCGAAAAAAACGGTCAACACTATCGGCAACCAAACGGAAAGGATGCATGCATATGAACGACGAAAGCATCGGCCTGCTGCAGGCCTGCGACAGCGGTACGAAAACGGGGATGAACTCCATCCGCGCCGTGTTGGACAAGGTGCGCGACACCGAACTGCTGCGGCTGCTGACCCATTCGATGGAAACGCACGAGAAGCTGGGCAAGGAGATCATGGACCTGCTGGAAAAAGCGCAGCAGGAGGGACGCGACCCCTCCGCCATGGCGCGGATCGGCGCATGGTTCAAGATCAACATGGAGCTGCTGATGGAACCGAGCGACGAGACCGTGGCCGACCTGATTACCGACGGATGCAACATGGGCGTCAAGCAGATCTCGGTCTATTTCAACCGCTATCCGAACGCCGACAGCAAGGTCAAGGCGCTGGCCGACCGCCTGCGGATCGAGGAGGAGCAGCTGGCAAAGCAGCTGCGGCTCTATCTTTGAGAAAGCCGCACCAGAAGGCAGTCGTGGGCCTTCAGGGGCGCAGACAGCACGCCGCCGAGAATTGCGCCGCCGGCATGGTTCCAAAGGTCCAGCGTATCATAATCCCCTGCAAAGCCGTATCGCGTCAGATCGACCGATACGGTTCTTGTTTGGTCGTCGAGATTGAACAGCGCCAGCACGTCTCTCCCCTGTTCGTCTTTGCACGCCCAGAGCGCCTGTGTTTCCGTGCGCAGCAGCGGCCGGTTTTGGGAAGAATTGCGGTTCAGCGCAAGCACCGCGTCGTTCGTGATCAGCGCGAGGTCTTCGGGCCGGTTGTCGCGCAGCTCCCCGCCGAGCATCAGCGGGGAACGGAAGATGCACCAGAGGGTCAGCATGGTGCGCTGCTCCGCGGGTGTGAACCGGCTCCAGCGGTCCCGTTCTCCCAGATAGGCCGCGTTCTTGCACAGGCATCCGAGCGGCAGCATGTCACAGTCCGGCCAGCAGCCCGGCGCGCGGTGGGGATTCCACTGCTCGCAGCGTTCAAACATGGCGTAAAGCTTTTCCCATTGGTCCCAGAAGTCGCCGGTCATGCGCCACATGTTGGCGTTCTCTTTGAGGTGCGCGGCGTTCTCGAGCCGGGCGGGGCCGGGCGACAGGCTGAGCACCATCGGGCGGCCGCAGCGGTCGAGGGCGCGGCGGATCAGCTCGATTTCTTCCTTGGCGGAATAGGGACAGTCCGGGCGGAACTCCGTCACGGCGATGTCGTCCACCTTGACAAAGTCGACGCCCCAGGAGGCATAGAGCGCGAACAGGCTGTCGTAATAGGCCTGTGCGCCGTCCTTGTGCGGATCCACGCCGTACATATCGGTGTTCCAGCTGCAGATCGAATACGGGTGCGCAATCTCGCGCGCGGTGCGGACGCTGCCCGAAATCGGCGTATTCCGGTGCACCGCCTGCCGCGGGATCCCGCGCAGGATATGGATGCCGAATTTGAGCCCCATGGCGTGGATGTCGTCCGCCACGGGGCCGAAGCCGCGCGGAAAGCGGTTCGGCGCCGGCACAAGACGGCTGTATTCGTCCATGCACAGGTCGGCAAACGGATGGTAGTCGTTGGAATCTGCCGTCGGCTCGTACCACTGAATGTCGCAGACGACGTATTCCCAGCCATAGAGCTTCAGGTGCTGCGCCAGATAGGCGGCGTTGCCGAGCAGCTGCGCCTCGTTGACCGACGCGCCGTAGCAGTCCCAGCTGTTCCAGCCCATCGGCGGACGCAAAGCAACCTTGTCTTTCGGCAGCATGGTGCATCCCCCTTTTTCTCGCTTTGTTGCTTCTATTGTAGCAAGCGCGGACGGCAAAGTCAATCCGCCGGACGGATTTTGCGCGCAGCCGTCCCTGCCGCCTGCACGACAAAAGCCCCGGCTCTTGCGAGCCGGGGCCTTGTTTTGGTTGTTGCGGTTACCGAATGCTTCAGTTACACTCAGCGACCGAACCGGAAGAGCTTCGAGAAGAAGTTCTTGATGGCCTGAATCAGTCTCTGGAACCAGTTGAGCGATTGCTTCGTGTTCTCAACGGTCTGATGGACTTCTTCGTGCGCTTCGTGATACTGTTCGTCGGTACCGACGGTTTCTTTCCAGACGCCGGTGATCTCTTCCATAGCATCCGCGATGCTGGAGTAGATGCAGGTATCGGGTCCGTCTGCCAGTGCCTTGAAGATCCGCTGCAGGATCGCCTTGACGTTGTTGAC
>JAEEUW010000112.1 GCA_016290665.1 Clostridiaceae bacterium
CGCCACGCTGGAAGAAAACATTGAACCGGGCTGCAACTGCAAAGCCTGCACGCTGGCCCGCGACATTCTCAAGAGCAAGGAATACCTCGCCAAGAAGTCCGTCTGGATCTTCGGCGGCGACGGCTGGGCCTATGACATCGGCTTCGGCGGCGTGGACCACGTCCTTGCCTCCGGCGAAGACGTGAACATCATGGTCTTCGACACCGAAGTGTATTCCAACACCGGCGGACAGGCCTCCAAGGCGTCGCAGATCGGTCAGGTCGCGCAGTTTGCGGCCGCCGGCAAGCAGATCGCCAAGAAGAGCCTTGCCGAAATCGCCATGAGCTACGGCTACGTCTATGTGGCCCAGATCGCCATGGGCGCCAACATGAACCAGACCATCAAAGCGATCGCCGAAGCGGAAGCCTATCCCGGCCCGTCCATCGTCATCGCCTATGCGCCGTGCGAGATGCACTCCATCAAGGGCGGCATGGTCAACTGCCAGAGCGAAATGAAGAAGGCCGTGGAATGCGGCTACTGGAACCTGTTCCGCTTCAACCCGGCGCTCAAGGCCGAAGGCAAGAACCCGTTCTCGCTCGACAGCAAGCCGGGCGTGAAGGAAGACTACCGCGCCTTCCTGATGAACGAAGCGCGCTACTCCGCGCTGACCCGCTCCTTCCCCGAAAGAGCCGAAAAGCTCTTTGCGGAAGCCGAAGACAAGAGCGTGGAACGCTACGAGCACCTGCTTCGTCTCAAGGATCTCTACGCCCCCGCGGAATAATCCGAGCAAAAAAGCCGTCCGAAAGGGGTGTACTCCGCAAGGAAGAGCCGCCCGCTCAGCGACTCTTTTCCGCGATAACTGCTTTAAAAATCCGCGCAAGGCGTCAGCCTTGCGCGGATTTTGTGCATTGTTCTCACGAAAAATAATCTGATTTTAGGGTGCGCAGCAGTTTTTGAAGAACAAATTTTTTCACAAGGTAAAGCCGGAAGCCGCAGGAAACCTGCCGGTTTTCAAGGATTCCGGCGCAGCATTTGGGAAAATTTGTCTTCAAAAACCGATTCTTCCTTACGGAAAGGGCCCCAAGGGGCGCTTTTTTCATATCGTTTCCACTTTAATGAGATTCGTATTCCCCGACACGCCGTTGGTCAGGCCGCCGGTGATCACGATGTGGTCGCCCTTCTGCAGGCCGAGCGTGGATTCGGCCACCTTGGTCGCCGTGTAAAACAGCACGTCGACCGACTGGAACACCTCGCACATCGCCGGAATCACGCCCCACGAAAGCGAGAGCTGGCGCCATGTCTTTTCGTTGACCGTCAGGCCGATGATGTCCACCGGCGGACGGAAGCGCGAAATCATGCGCGGCGTGCCGCCCGAAAGCGAGCAGGCCACGATCGCTTTTGCCCCGATGTCGATCGCCATGCCGGTCGTGGCGTGCGAGATCGCGTCCACCATGTTGCGGATCTGGAACGAGCTGCGGCGGAACTTCGAGGCGTAGTCGATGCCGCGCTCGGCCTCCTCGCAGATACGGCTCATGGCGGCAATGGTCTCCACCGGGTACTTGCCCGCCGCCGTTTCGCCCGAAAGCATCACGGCGGAGGAGCCGTCATAGACCGCGTTGGCCACGTCCGAAATTTCGGCGCGGGTGGGGCGCGGCTTTTCAATCATGGATTCCAGCATCTCGGTGGCGGTGATCACGCGCTTGCCCAACAGGCGGCATTTGGTGATCAGCTGCTTCTGGATGCCCGGGAGCTGCTCGAAGGGAATCTCCACGCCCATGTCGCCGCGGCCGATCATGATGCCGTCGCACTCGTTGCAGATGGCCTTGATATTGTCGATGCCCGAGCGGTTTTCGATCTTGGCGATCAGGCTGATGTCGCTGCCGCCGTTCGCGCTGAGAAACGCTTTGACGTCCCTGAGGTCCTGCGCGCAGGAAACGAACGAGCACGCCACGAAGTCCACGCCCTGCTCGATGCCGAACAGCAGGTCGGCCTTGTCCTGCTCGCTGAGATAAACGGCGTGCAGCACCTTGTTCGGAAAGCTCATGCTCTTGCGGTCGCTCATGACGCCGCCGGCAAGCGTTTTGCAGCGGATCTCCCGCCCTTCAACCGCCGTGACCTCAAAGATCAAAAGCCCGTTGTTGACCAGAATGCGGTCGCCGGGTTCCAGCTCGTCGTGCAGGTTCGCATAGCTGACGGACACGCGGGTTTCGTCGCCCTCCACCTGTTCGGTCGTGAAGGTGAAATCGTCGCCGTCCCGCAGCGTGATTTTGCCGTTTTTAAAGGTGCGGATGCGGTATTCCGGGCCCTTGGTGTCCAGCAGAATGGCCACGGGCAGCCCCAGCTTTTCGCGCACGGCCTTGATCTTCTGAATCTTGTCCAGATGCTCCGGGTGCGTCCCGTGCGAAAAGTTGAGCCGCGCCACGTTCATGCCTGCGAGGCACATGCGCTCCAGCGTTTCAAGGCTGTCGCTGGCGGGGCCGATGGTGCAGATGATTTTGGTTTTTCTCATTGGTTTGCCTCCGATGGGGTGTTCAGCGCAGCTTTTTGATCAGCTTGATCTTGGCTTTTTTCGCTCTTGGCATCAGCTGCGCGTAGGCGTAGTATTTCAGCTTGTTGCCGATCAGAATATATTCGCCGATGAATTCGTGATAATCGGCCGAAAAGCTCTTTTTGAAGTCGTAGATGCCCTTGAAGTTTTCGGTGGGCACCAGATCGCCGAGCGTGCCGTCTTCCTGCAGTTCCGGCGTTTCCACAAAGACGTAGCCGAGGTCGTGGACGTCGCAGCCGCGGTCGATGCTCTCGCACAGCCGCAGATAGTTGAGGTAATGGCTGGAGCGCGTGTTGTTGCGGATCACGTTCTTCGTGCCGCCGAACAGGCAGCTGCCCATGCCGGCGTAATAGATCGACAGGCCGCCGGCCACGCAGATCTCGTTGTCGGGCGTGTATGCTTCCGCCTCGGCCATGCGCTTTTCAAAGTGCGCGGTCTGGCTGTCCACGCTGCTGATGATCTCCTGCAGCTGCCGCGCCTTTTTTTCGTGCGCGCCGGGGAGCTGGGCCTGAGCTTCCGCTTTCTTTTGCAGCCGTTCTTCCTGCAGCGAGCGGTCGAACGCCTTGTCGTAATAGACCAGCTTGAGGTCGGAGCAACCGTCGAAGGCCTGCAGCAGCTTCAGGCAGTAATCGCCGTTGCGGTTCACAAAGTCGTCGCGCTCGCCGGTGTCGCGCATGACGGAGATGAAGTCGTCCATCAGCTTCGGGTTCGCTTCGATCTCCTTCGCGGTGTAGCTGTGCGCCACCAGACCGCGCTGGGTGCCCAGCCGGATGGAATAGCGCACGCCCTTGTCGCACTTTTTGAGAATCTGATCCGCCGTGCGGGGCTTGCCGTCTTCCTTGAGGGGAATGAACAGCTGCACGGGCTGCTTATAGGTATAGTTCTCGATGTTCGCGTTGAGCGTATAACCCAGGCCGGTCAGCGTCTTGTGCAGCGCGACGCCCGCTTCCTGTGTCTCGCCGTTGATCCGCAGCGAAACCGGGGGATCCATGATGAAGGCCGTGACGCCGTGGGCTTTGATTTCTTTTTGAATGAAGGCCGTGAACGCTTCCAGCAGCGGCTTGTCGGTGTAATCGCAGACCGGACCGCCGGAGCCGTACCAGATCTTGCCGGCGGCGGGCAGCGTGCGCTCCATCACCAGCACGGCAAGCACGCGTTCCTCCTCCCGGAAGCCGCTGATATAGCGGCACTTCCAGGTGGTCTTGACGGTCTGCCAGCGCGAGCACTGGATATACTGGCCGCCGTGCGTTTCAAGAAACGCGTCGAACGCGGCGAGGTCTTTTTCGTCTTGAAAAGTGAACATGGGTTGGTGCTCCTTAAAAGTGATAGTGAGGGGTTGGGGGGTTAAGGGATTAAGGGGTTAATCCCTTATTCCCTTGTTTTTCGGTTTTCCTGCTCTGCAAGAAAATCGAAAATGACTTCCTTCTCCGAAAACGGCAGCTTTTCGCCCTTGACCTTCATGAAGGCCTCGTGGCCCTTGCCGGCAAAGATCAGGATGTCGCCGGGTTCGGCGATCGAAAGCGCGTAGCGGATCGCTTCGGCGCGGTCGGGAATGTCGACGTGTTTGCCGCCGGCCGCCTCCACATAGCGGGCAATCTCCGCGATGATCTGGGCGGGATCCTCGAATTCCGGGTCGTCCGACGTCAGAATCGACAGGTCGCACAGCGCGCCGGACACGAGACCCAGCTCCTTGCGGCGGATCTCGGTGCGCGAGCCGACCGAGCCGTAAAGCGCGATGATGCGGTTGTGGTCATAGGCTCTGGCGGTTTCAATGATGCTCTTGAGGCTGACGCCGTTGTGGGCGTAGTCGATGATGACGCTGTAGGGCGTGTGGGTCTCCACCACTTCGCCGCGGCCCTTGACGCGCACGGTCGCCAGCGCTGCGGCAATCGTTTCGTCCGCCGCGCCGAAATGCTTGGCAACCGCGGCGGCGGCCATGGCGTTGGAGGCGTTGACAACGCCGGGCAGCGACAGGAAGAAGGAAAACGGCGCGCCCCGAAGCAGCGCTTTGCACTGCACGCCGAGGCGGTGGCCCTGCTTGCTGCGGTCGGCTGAAAGCAGGCGGTAATCGGCGCCTTCGGTGAAGCCGTAGGTTGCTTTTTCGCACGGGCAGGCTTCGGCAATCGTCCCGCTGAACGGGTCGTCGGCGTTGAGCACGGCGAAGCCGCAATGGAAGAACAGCTGCTTTTTCCAGTCGGCGTATTCTTCAAACGTGTCGTGCTCGTTCGTGCCGATATGGTCGGGCGAAAGGTTGGTGAACACGGCCGTGTCGAACTGCAGACCGTCCACGCGGTGGAACTTGAGCCCGAGCGACGACACCTCGATCGCGGCGGCCTTGCAGCCTGCGTCGGCCATCATACGCAGCAGCTTTTGCAGCTCATAGCTTTCGGGCGTGGTGTTCACGGTGGGCAGCACCGTATTGCCGAAGGCCGCGCCCACGGTGCCGATGATTCCGGTGGGGATCCCGGCCCTGTCGAGCACCGCCTTGACGATGTGCGCCGTGGTGGTCTTGCCCTTGGTGCCCGTGATGCCGACCACGCGGATATCGCGGCAGGGGTGGCGGAACAGATTGCACGAGAGCACGGCCAGAGACGCGCGCGTGTCGGCGCAGAACAGCACCGTGGCGTCGGCGGGCACGTCGATCGGCTTTTCGCACAAAAACAGGCGGCAGCCGGTGTCGTAGGCGTTCTTTGCAAAAATATGTCCGTCCGTCCGCGCACCGGAAAGGCACACGAACATGGTGCTTTCGTTCGCTTTTCTGGAATCGTAGGCGACGTCCGCAATGTCGAGCAGCGGGTCATAGCTGCCCGTGACGGCGACGCCGTTCAGCAGTTCCTGCAGTTGCATGGGGGTTCTCCTTTATCGATCAGAGGTTTTCGGTCACGTCTATGCCTTCGGCCAGCAGGCGGTCTTTTTCTTTCTTGAAGGCCTCCCGCTGCGCCACGTAGCGCGCGCGGACCTCCGCTTTGTTCTTGCCGATCCGCCCCGTGCGCTTGAACGCTTCAATCAGCATGGCGCAAAGCGCGCCGGCCGTGCCGAGGATGATATCCACCATGGTGTCGGTGAGGCCCAGGCTGTTCGGCTTTTGTCCGTGCTGCATCACAAAGCCGTAAAGACGGTCCATGGTGAATTCATAGAACTCCCAGCCGACCATCAGCGAAACGGAAAAGCAGAACGAAAACACGGCGTGAACCGAGATTTTCAGCGGATTTTTTTTGCCCTGCATCACGTCGCCCAGGAAATAGGCGCCGTAGCAGGCAAGATAGCCGGCGAACACGTGCTCCGGTACGTCGATGTATTGGAACGAGGTGCGGGTGTTGACCGTGGTGCCCACCACGCAGGCGAAGCAGATGAAGCAGTTGAGCAGCGTCTGCAGCCGGAAGGGATAGCGCGTGATGAACGACTTGCCGCCCAGGAGCTGGAACAGGTCCCACAGATGGGTGAACGCAATGGCAAAACACGCCTGAATGAATTCCGACGTGTAGCCGGTGCAAAGACCGTATGCGCCCCACAAAAACAGCAGCGCCCGGCAGATCCACCAGATCCGTTCGTCCGCCTTGGGCAGCGGGGTAATGTCGTTGAGCTTTTTCATGCGGCGCCTCTTTTCCGAACACAGAATGAATCAAGTTATTATAGCACGCGGTTGCATATTTTACCATAGGATTTGTAAATTTTCCGTTGCGAAACCGCGAAAATTTTGTGTTTCCCTCTTGCGCGCCGCAAGGAAGTATTGTATAATACACCATGTAAAATGACGGGGTATGCCGTTTGCAGCTCCGCTTCAGAAGAAAGGACGAGGTTTTATGTCAGGCTTTGATCCATCCGTCAAAAAGGGAATCGCCATCGCCGTGGCGCTGATTCTGGTCTTCAGCTTCGGCTATTTCATCGGCACGACCAACAACATCCAGATCAACCATAACGGCACGGTGACCGAACCGCCCCAGACCGTGACCCCGGCTGCCGTTCCCACGGCCGCCCCGACCGCTGCGCC
>JAEEUW010000022.1 GCA_016290665.1 Clostridiaceae bacterium
GCCGTATCCGAAGCCCGGGCTTTCTTTCTCTTTTCTGCGGACTTTCTCTTTCTTTCGCCCGAAAGAAAGAGAAACCGCGGTCTTGGTTAAAACTGCCGTCAGCGGCGCGGAAAGCAGTCAGCCGCAGCCCCCGCGGCAAAGCGGGCGGCGGCTCCCTTCGCGGGCGAGCGTTCTCCGCGGCGCCCCACGCAGCGCGTGTCCCGCCGCAGTACCAATCGCCGCTTCGCGTTCACTGAAAACGCCCCACGCCGCGCGTGTCCCGCCGCAGATGAAAAACCTCTCCCGTTTGCCGCCGTTCGATTTTTATAAAAATATTTTCCATTAGCTATTGAGAAATCCTGCTTTTTGGGCTATAATATATTATCTATAGTTATATGCAAATTTGAAGGCATTTGACAGAATCCAACGCAAAAGGAGAACAGCTATGCTTTTTTCACAGGATATCGGCATCGATCTCGGCACGGCCAACACGCTCGTGTTCGTCAAGGATAAGGGCATCGTGATCCGCGAGCCCTCCGTCGTGGCGATCAACGTCAGCCAGAAGCCCGCGCGCGTGGTTGCAGTCGGCACCCAGGCCAAGGAAATGATCGGCCGCACGCCCGGCTCCATCACCGCCATGCGCCCGCTGCGCGACGGCGTCATCGCCGATTTCGACATTACGACCGAGATGCTCAAGAAGTTCATCCAGAAGGCGATGGGCGGCAGCTTCTTTGCCAAGGCAAGGGTCGTCATCTGCATCCCCTCCGGCGTGACCGAGGTGGAACGCCGCAACGTCCACGACGTCGCCATTGAAGCAGGCGCGCGCTACGTCAGCCTGATCGAAGAGCCCATGGCCGCGGCCATCGGCGCCGGCCTGCCGGTCAGCGACGCGATCGGCTCCATGGTGGTCGATATCGGCGGCGGCACGGCCGAGGTGGCCGTAATCTCGCTGGGCGACATCGTCTGCTCGCGGTCGGTCCGCGCGGCGGGCGACAGCTTCGACAACGCCATCGTGCAGTATGTCAAAAAGAAATATAACCTGCTGATCGGCGAGCGCACCGCCGAGGAGATCAAGATCAAGATCGGCTCTGCCTGCGAATATGAGGGCGAGGGCAAGATGGAAGTCAAGGGCCGCAACCTCGTGGACGGCCTGCCGATGAATATCACCGTGACGAGCGAAGAAATCCGCGAAGCGCTGAGCGACCCGGTCAACCAGATTTTGGAAGCTGTGAAGGCCACGCTGGAAAAGACTCCGCCGGAGCTTTCGGCAGACATCATCGACCACGGCATCATGCTCACGGGCGGCGGCGCGCTGCTGCGCGGGCTGGACAAGCTGATCGCCCAGGAGACCGGCATGCCGGTCAACATCGCCGACAACCCGCTTGACTGCGTGGCCGACGGCACGGGCATCTACCTGGAATCCGACGCGCTGCGGCTGATCGGCAAGCGCATCTGACGCGCAAAGGAAAGGAAAGACTGTTATGCGGCAGTTTTTGAAAAGCACACAACTGAAAATATGCCTCGTCGTGCTGTGCGCGCTGCTGTTCGGCGCCGTGTTTGCCGCCGTGTCGCAAAACGGGACCTCTCCGGTGACAAAGGCGGTGTCGGTGGTGTTTACTCCGCTGCAGAAGGCGACCGGCTATCTGAGCGAAAAGCTGCGCGTGTTCGGCGCGTCGTTCGCCTCGGCCAACGCCTACCGCGCGGAGAACGAAGCCCTGCGCGCCCGCGTGGCGGAATATGAGGCGCAGATGGTCGATTACGACGAGATCAAGCATAAGATCACGTCCTATGAGGAAATGCTCGGCATCAAGGCCTCGCACAGCGACTATACGTTGGCGCCCGCCAATATCATCGGCGCCGACGCGACCGACCTGTTCTCGTCGCTGATCATCGACAAGGGCAGCAACGACGACATCGCGGTCAACGACCCGGTCATCTGCGGCAACTATCTGGTCGGCATCGTCAAAAAGGTGAATCCGACCCACAGCGTGGTGCTCTCGCTGCTGAATCCGCAGATCAACGTCAGCGCGATCGAAAGCAAAACGCGTGAAACCGCCTATGTCACGACCGACACGGATCAAAGCCGGAACGGAAAATGCATGATGGTCGGCCTGGAGCGGACGACGCTGATTGCGCCCGGCGGCATCGTGACGACCTCGGGCATCGGCGGCATCTATCCGAAAGGCCTGATCATCGGCACGGTGACGCAGGTTCTGGAAAGCGAAGTGGATCTGACCAGCTATGCCATCGTGGAGCCCGGCGCCGACCTGCAGGCGCTTGAGGACGTGTTCGTCATTACCGGCTTCCGCGGACAGGGCATCGAATAAACGCAACGGAGAATCCTTATGTATACATTCGACAGACAAAAGCTGTTCCGGCGGGCAATCTTCGCGTTGCTCCTGGCGGCGTGCGCTCTGCTGCAGCATACGCGCGGCGCGTTCGTGCATATCGGCAGCGTGCATGCCTGGCTGCTGGTGCCGGCCGTCGTTGCCGTCGCCATGTCGGAGCGCGCCGTGCCGGCCACGCTGTTCGGCGCGTTTGCCGGCGTGCTGTGGGACTATGCCCACACGGGCGCCGACGGGGTGTTTGCGCTGTGGTTCGCGCTTCTGGCGTTCCTGTGCAGCACCCTGGTGACCTTCTGGGTGCGCAACAACCTGCCGGCCGCGCTGGTGCTTTCGGGCGCCGCGCTTGTGCTGACCGCCGCGGTGCAGTGGCTTTGCTTTGTCGTGCTGCCCGGGCAGGGGAGCGCGGCGGCGGTGCTGTTCGGCCACGCGCTGCCGAGCGCGCTGTTCAGCTTTTTGTTTGCGCCGCCGCTGTGCTGGCTGGTGCAGCGCACGGCAAAAGCGTTTCCGACGCTTGCCTGAGCTGCCTGTGCGGCAGCTGAACTCTGACAGAAAGGAAGGAACGGACTGTGAGACGAGACGCCAATAAACGCAGATCGCGTGCCGTCACGCTGATTATCGCGGCAATCCTGCTGGTGTTTTTGGGCCGGATGTTCTATATTCAGGCGATCCGGAGCCGCGAAGCAAAGCAGACGGCGCTGACCAGCTTTTCCTTGGCGGTGGAAGCCCCGCGCGGCGAGATCCGCGACCGCAACGGCGAGCTTCTGGTTACCAACAAGCAGGTGCGCACGGTCGTTCTGGACTTTTTGCGCTTCCCTTCGGGCAAGCAGGCCAAAGCGCGCAACGAAATCCTGCTGGCGCTGCTGCGCCTGTTCCGCGCCCATAACGCCGCATGGAACGACAGCCTGCCGATCCGCGTGACCGGAGAGGGCAAGCTGCGCTTCATTTCCGGCAGGGAAAACGAAGTGAGCTATCTCAAATCCAAGGCGTTTTTGCATCTGAACCCCTATGCCACCGTGGATAACTGCTTTTCCGCGCTGGTGGAACGCTACGCGCTGGAGGATTATGCGCTGACGGACGCGCGCGACATTGCGTCGGTCTATTATTCCATGCATAAAAACGGCTTCAACGCCGGCACGCCCTATACGTTTGCCGAAGACGTCAGCGAGCAGGTCGTCGCCTCGCTCAAGGAGCGCAGCGACCAATATCCCGGCGTGGACGTCAGGGTGGAGGCCAAGCGGTCCTATCTGGACGGCACGCTGGCCCCGCACATCATCGGAATCGTCGGCGCAATCAGCCCCGCCGAATACGAAGCGAAAAAAGACGAGGGCTACGCCCGCGACGACGTGATCGGCAAAAACGGGCTGGAGTATACGCTGGAATCCTATCTGCGCGGCACGCCCGGCGAAAAGATCATCACCACCGACGCCGACGGCAATACCACCGAAACCTACACCGAGCTGCCCCGGCAGGGCGACACCGTGGTGCTGACCATCGACAAGGGCATCCAGAAGGCGGCGCAGAATGCGCTCAAAAAGCTGATTCTGGAACAGCAGATGGCCCGCAACGTCACGTCCGGCGCCGTGGTTGTGATGGATACGCGCAGCAACGACGTGCTGGCAGCCGCGTCCTATCCCACCTTCGATCTGACGACCTATCAGAAAACGGCGGCGAAGCTCAACGCCGACCCCGCAAAGCCGCTTTGGAACCGCGCGCTGCGCAGCACCTATTCGCCCGGCTCTACCATCAAGCCCGCGGTCGCCATGGCCGGTCTGGAAGAGGGCGTCATCAACAAGGACACCTATATTACCTGCTACGGCAAATACCGCTATTACGAAGACTATCAGCCCGGCTGCACGGGCATCCACGGCGGACAGAACGTGGTGCTTGCGCTCTATCACAGCTGCAACATCTTCTTCTATGAGACCGCGCGTCTGCTCGGGATTGAAAAGCTCAACCGCTATTTCACCATGTTCGGCCTGGGCGAAAAGACCGGCGTGGAGCTGACCGAAGCGGAAGGCATTGTGGACTCCTATCTGTTCCGTACCTCGCGCGGCGAGCTGTGGACGCCGGGTCTCACGATTCAGGCCGGCATCGGCCACGGCGACAACCAGTTCACGCCGATTCAGCTTTGCACCTATGTTTCCACCATCGCCAACCGCGGCGTCCGCTACAAGGCCCATCTGGTCAAGTCCGTCCTGACGTCCGACTTCAGCAAGACGGTCTATCAGTCGGAGCGCGAGATTCTTTCGCAGGCCGATTTCAAGGAAGACAACTGGGATCAGGTCTGGCAGGGCATGCTGCTCGTCGGCACCAGAAGCTACGCCGACTTTTCCGACGTACCGGTCAACGTTGCGGCAAAGACCGGTACCACCACGGTGGAAAAATGGATGGACGGCTATAAGGTCGACACCTATAACGGCCTGATTCTGACCTTCGCGCCCTATGAGGACCCGGAGATCGCCATCGCCGTCGTCATCGAAGGCGCGGGCTCCGGCGGTTCCACCGCGCCGGTCGCTTCCGAAATCATGCAATACTACTTCTCGACCAAAACGGTTGCGGAACCGGCGCCCGAGGAGGGCACCCTTCTGCGCTGAGGTTCCCGGGAAAGGAGAAAACCCATGGCAAGAAAAATCGTGGTCGCCTCCGGCAAAGGCGGCGTCGGCAAAACGACCCTCACCATCGGGCTCGGCAAGGCGCTTGCCGCCGGCGGTGCGCGGGTGCTGCTCGTGGATTTCGACAATCTGCGCGCAATCGACCTGATGCTCGGCGCGGCCGGCAACGTGGTCTTCGACTGGGGCGACGTCGTGCAGGGGCGCTGCGCGCCCGAGGACGCCATACTGCAGCAGCAGGGCGTGTCGTTCCTGGCCTGCCCGCCGTCCTATGACGGCGTTACACCGCAGCAGGTCCGCGACCTGATCGGCCGGGTGGAGGCGGCGTTCGACTATGTTCTGTTCGACGCTCCCGCGGGCATCGGTACGGGTCTGCAGCTTGCCGCCGCCGCGGCGCAGCGCGCGCTTGTGGTGGCCACGCCCGACCTCGTCTGTGTGCGCTCGGCCTGCCGCGCGGCGCAGGAGCTGGAAAAGCAGGGCGTCAAAAGCAGCCGCCTGGTCATCAACCGGGCCGCGCGCCGCGACATCCGCCGCAGACAGATGCTCAACATCGACGACGTGATCGACGCGACCGGCGTGCAGCTGATCGCCATCATTCCCGAAGACAAGCGCCTGCGCAGTGCGGGCATGGAGGGCGGCGTCTGTCTGCCCGGGCAGATCTCCCGGGAGGCGTTTTTGAACCTGGCAAAGCGGGTGCAGGGCAAAAACGTTCCGCTGATGTACCTGTTCGTTTAAAGAACCGTTCATATTCTTATACAATTTTTACCTAAAATTTATTCTTTTTTCTCAAATACCTTGCCAAAGCGCAAAATCCCTGTTATAATAATACATATTATTCTACCTGTTTTGCGGAATTTTAAAGGAGATGACGGAGAGTGAACATCGCATTGATCGCCCACGACGCGAAAAAAGAACTCATGACACAGTTTTGCATTGCGTACTGCGGGACGCTCAGCGAGCACCACCTGTGCGCCACCGGCACCACAGGCAAGCTCGTGAGCGACGCGACCGGTCTGCAGATCGCGCAGTTCATGGCCGGCGCCCAGGGCGGCGAAGAACAAATCGCCGCGCGGATCGCCTGCAACGAGATCGACCTGCTTCTGATGTTCCGCGATCCGCTGAACCCCAAGCCGAACGAGCCGAACGAAGCGAATCTGCTGCGGCTTTGCGACGTGCATTCCGTGCCCGTTGCCACGAATATCGCAACGGCGGAAGCGCTGATTCACGCGCTCGAGCGCGGCGATCTCGACTGGCGCGACATCATGTATCCGAAAGACTGAGCATTTTTCATATCACAAAGGCGAAGACTGAAAAGAGTACCCGGCATCCCCGTTCAGAGAGGAAAGCGTTTTGCTGCGAGCTTTCCACGGCAGGAGAAGGCGAAGACATTCACGAGCCGGCCGTTGGCCCGTCTGCCGCGTTAAGGCGTTTGAGCGGAACCGCGTCAGGCGGTTCAATCAGGGTGGCACCGTGGAGCGCAGCTTCATCCCTATGGCGAAGAGCCGTTGCGGAGGAAGCGCGCTTTTTTCGTTACAGAATTCTTAATTTGCAATGGAGGTTATGCCATGGCATTGATCACAAAATCCATCAAGGGCACGCAGGACGTCCTGCCCCGGGAAAGCCATAAGATCCGGTTTCTGGAAGCCACGGCGCTGGAAATTGCCGGCAACTACGGCTTTCGTGAGATCCGCACCCCGGTGTTTGAGCATACCGAGCTGTTTCAGCGCGGCGTGGGCGACACCACCGACGTGGTGCAAAAAGAGATGTACACCTTCCTCGACAAGGGCGACCGTTCCATCACGCTGCGCCCCGAGGGCACGGCGGGCGCCGTGCGCTCGTTTCTGGAGCACGGGCTCTATAACGAGCCGATGCCGCAGAAGCTGTGCTATCTGACGAGCTGCTACCGCTATGAAAAGCCGCAGGCCGGCCGTCTGCGCGAATTCCACCAGTTCGGCGTGGAATGCCTCGGCACCGCGTCGCCCGCGGCGGACGCGGAAGTGATTGCGCTGGCCAACGCGTATTTCTCCTTCCTCGGCGTGCGCGGCCTGCAGCTGGAGCTCAACTCCATCGGCTGCAAGGACTGCCGCAAGGAGTATCACAAGGCGCTGCACGCTTATTTTGACAGCCGCAGGGAGGAGCTTTGCGCCACCTGCCGCGACCGTCTGGACCGCAACCCGATGCGGATTCTCGACTGCAAAAGCCCCGTCTGCGCCGCCATTGCCAAGGACGCGCCCAAGGTGCTCGACTATCTTTGCGACGACTGCCGCAGACACTTCGAGCAGGTGCAGGCCTTCCTCGGCGCCATGGGCATTTCCTTCACCGTGAATCCGACCATCGTGCGCGGCCTCGATTATTACAGCCGCACCGTGTTCGAGTTTGTTTCCACCGAAATCGGCGCCCAGGGCACCGTCTGCGGCGGCGGCCGCTACGACGGCCTGGTGGAAGAGATCGGCGGCCCGCACACGCCGGCGCTCGGCTTCGGCCTCGGGCTGGAACGGCTGCTGCTGTTGATGGAAGCGCAAAAGCTCCCGTTCCCCGAACCGGAACGCTGCAGCCTCTATGTCGCTTCCATGGGCGACGCGGCGCTGCAGACCGCAGTGCAGATCGTCTCTTCGCTGCGGCAGGAGGGCGTCTATGCCGAATGCGACGTGGTCGGCCGCAGCGTCAAGGCCCAGATGAAATACGCGGGCAAGATCGGCGCAAAGTTCACCATGGTGCTGGGCGACAGCGAGCTGGAAAGCGGCAAAGCCCTGCTCAAGAACATGGAGACGGGCGAGCAGACCGAGATGACGCTCGACGGCTTTGAGGGCGATTTTCTGCGCCTTTCCATCAGCGAAAGTCTCAAAGAGCTGGAAGCGCTCGGCGTTGAAACGGACATCGACGTCGACGCGATCATGAACACGACATTATTTTAAGAGGTGACGGTATATGGATACTATGACAGGACTCAAACGAACCGATTACTGCGGCACGTTTACCGCAAAGGACATTGACCGCCGGGTGGTCGTCTGCGGCTGGGTGCAGCGGCAGCGCAACCTCGGCGCGCTGATCTTCGTCGATCTGCGCGACCGCACGGGCATCGTGCAGCTTGCGTTTGACGACGGTACCGACAAAGCGGTGTTCGACAAGGCCTTCACCGTGCGCAGCGAATATGTGCTGATGGCGCACGGCACGGTGCGCGAGCGCTCCAGCAAGAACATGGACATTCCCACCGGCGAGATCGAAATCGCCGTGGACGACCTGCGCATTCTGGGCGAAAGTGAGACCCCGCCGTTTGAGATTATCGAAAACTGCCCCACGAGCGAGCTGACGCGGCTGAAATACCGCTATCTGGACCTGCGGCGTCCCGACCTGCAAAAGAACATCCTGCTGCGCCACAAGATCACCAAGGTGACGCGCGACTATTTTGACGAAAACGGCTTCATCGAAATCGAAACGCCGATGCTGATCAAGTCCACGCCCGAGGGCGCGCGCGACTTTCTGGTGCCCTCGCGCATCCACAAGGGCAGCTTCTATGCGCTGCCGCAGTCGCCGCAGCTTTACAAGCAGCTTTCCATGGTCGCCGGGTTTGACCGCTATATGCAGATTGCGCGCTGCTTCCGCGACGAGGACCTGCGCGCCGACCGCCAGCCGGAATTCACCCAGATCGACGTGGAAATGAGCTTCGTGCAGATGGAGGACGTGCTCTCCATGATCGAAGGCTTCATGGGCCGGCTGTTCAAGGAGATATTGAACGTCGACGTGCCGCTGCCGCTGCCGCGCCTGACCTATAAGGACGCGATGGAGCGCTACGGCTCCGACAAGCCCGACACGCGCTACGGCATGGAAATCTTCGACCTTGCCGACGAGGTGAAAAACTGCGGCTTCGGCGTCTTCTCCGGCGCTGTGGCCGCCGGCAGCCGCGTGTGCGGCATCACCGCGAAAAACGCCTTCTCCGTTCTGACCCGCAAGGAGATCGACAAGCTGGTGGAATTCGTCCGGGGCATCGGCGCCAAGGGCATCGCCTGGATCCGCTACGGCGAAGACGGCACGGTGGCCTCCTCGTTCGCCAAGTTCATGACCGACGACGAAATGGCCGCCATCGCCAAAAAGGCGAACGCCGCCCCGGGCGACGTGGTGCTGATCATTGCCGACAAGGAAGCCGTGACGCTGCCGGTGCTCGGCGCTTTGCGCCAGAATGTGGCAAAGAAGCTCGACGTCATCCCGAAGGATCAGTATAACCTCCTGTGGATCGTGGAATTCCCGTTCTTCGACTGGGACGAGGAGCTCGGCCAGTTCGTCGCCATGCATCACCCGTTCACCGCCCCGCTGGAGGAATGCCTGCCGTATCTGGAAACCGACAAGGCCAACGTCCGCGCCACCGCCTACGATCTCGTGCTCAACGGCATTGAGCTGGCCAGCGGCTCCATCCGCATCACCGACCCCGTGCTGCAAAAGCGCATCTTCTCGCTGCTCGGCCTTTCGGACGAAGAAGCCTATCAGAAGTTCGGCTTCCTCACCGACGCGTTCAAATACGGCGCGCCGCCCCACGGCGGCATCGGCCTGGGCCTCGACCGCCTTTGCATGCAGATGCTCCGGCTTGATACGCTGCGCGATGTGGTCGCCTATCCGAAGGTGCAGAACGCCAGCGAGCCGATGACTGAATGCCCGGCCAACGTGGATACCGCCCAGCTCGACGAGCTCGGCATTGCGCTGAAAAAAGAATAAGCACAAACAGAAAACGCCCGGTTCAACCGGGCGTTATGCTTCCCTTTTGTTCACGCTTCTGCTTCCATTGCTCCCACTGCTCCAGCAGCCAGAAGCGCAGCTCGAACCGCGGTTCCCGCTGCGCGAGCGCCAGCGCTTCCTCATCCAGGACGTCTTCCAGTTCCGCGCTCTTTTCCGCGGCGGGCAGACACAGCGGGGGAAACATGACGCACCACCAGTTTTGCCCCTCGCCCTTGCCGATCACCACGCGCAGGGCGTCGTAGTCGCCGGCGGGCAGCGTCACGCCGCCGTAGGTGCGCGTGGGAAACGCGGCGCGCTCCAGCGAGACCCGGACCGGGTCGCTGCTGCCGCTGTTCCGGACCGTCCGTTCGGCGGTGCGCTGAAACCGCTGCAGCAGCCTTTCCGTTAGGTGCTCGGCCTGCCGTTTGCTTCCGGCGGCGGCAAGCGTTTCGCTTTCTTTGAGCAGCGCGTCGCGTACCGCAAGCTTGACGCTCTGGTCCGCGGCGGAATCGGAATTCGCGATGACGTGCAGCCGCAGCACGGCGCCGCTGATCCGGTCGCGCGACTCCGCCGCGCCGGTCAGCGCCAGCAGCACGCAAAGCCCCATGGCCAGCAGGGCGGCCATTTCCAGCAGCTGCAGATTGCGTTTCATCCGCAGGCCTCCTTTATCCATTTGTTGCCTTAGTCTTGGCCGCGTTGGTGCATCTTATACAGGAAAAGCGGCATATTCCGAACGCAATTTGCCATAATATCAGAATAATGGGAAGGACGGATCCTTTTTTCGGTTTTCCCCTTGACAAACGCCCGCTTTTATGAATAATAGGTATAGATATCTCGAAGGGAGGGTTTCGCATGGACACGTTGAAAACGATCTGTGACGTTATCTGCACGCGCTTTGATTTGACCGAAGCGTCGCTCGGCGCAGACACCACCTGGGAGGAGATCGGCGCCGACAGCATCGATCTGGTTGACCTGATCTCGGAGCTGGAAGAAAAATTCGACGTCAGCATTCCCGACGAAGCAATCGACGATCTGCGCACGGTCGGCGACGTTGCCCGCCTGATCGACGAGCTCTGATCAAACGGGGCGAACAAAACAGATGCGGAATCGCGCAGAGCGGTTTCGTCTTTTTTTGAAAAAAACAAAGGAGCGATCTGCGATGCTTGATACCATCCGGGAAATGGAAGAAAAGCTGAACCGCTGCCGCGCGGCGGTCGACGCGCTGGAAGAGGCGCTGGGCGCCTTCGACGGCGTGCGGGACGACCTTACCGCGCTCGAGACCTGGTACGGCAGCGAAGACTGGTTTGCCCATCTGGCCGCCGACGAGCGGGGAGAGCTGCCGCCCGATCTGCGCCGCGGCGTGTTGTCGCAGGACACGATCTATGATCTGCTGCAGGACGCGGATGCGCTGCGTGCCAGAATGCAGTCTTTTGAAAACTGAATTCAAAAGAATCGCCCGCCGACGGAGGAATCCATCGGCGGGCGTTTTTGTGACCGGTCCGGTTTATTTTGTCCGGCATTCCACGGCGTCGGACCAGGCGGAATACAGCTTGATATCCTTGCCGTTGAACTTGACCTTGGTATAGGTGCGGACCTTGACGTAATAGGTCATGCCCGAAGCAAGGCCCTTGATCGTTCTGCTTGTAATCGTCGGATCCTTGATATAGGCGTTCTGATAGCCGGCGAAGCTCTTCTTGACCGCATAGCGGATCTGGTAGCCCGTGGTCTGCGCCGTGCGCTGCTTCACCGAAACGATGAGCTTGCCTGCGCCTTCCTTCACCGTGCGGATCGAAGTGGCCTTCGGCACAATGTTGAAATAGCGGACGATGCTGCCCTTGTATCTGCCGATGAAGGTGATTTTGGCGTAATACTTGCCCACGTCGCGGCAGGTGCCGACGTATTCCACTTCAAAGTCGGCGCCCTTCTTCAGCGCCTTGCCGGTTCTGTCAACGGCGAGCACCTTCGGGTGCTTGATGTTGCCGGACCAGATGCAGTTGGTGTTGGAAAGCCTGACCGTGTCGATGCGGGGGATCGGCGTCGCTTTTTCGTCGCCGCAGCCCGTGCAGTATTCCTTCAGCGCGCCGTCTTCGGTTCCGGTTGCGGGCTTCACAATCAGCGTGTAAGCGTGCGTGTGGGTGGGCGTCGGCTCGGTGGTCGGCTCGCTCGACGGCTCAGAGGAGGGCTCGCTCGACGGCTCGGAAGAGGGTTCGCTCGACGGTTCCGAGGAGGGCTCGCTCGACGGTTCCGAGGAGGGTTCGCTCGACGGTTCCGAGGAGGGTTCGCTCGACGGTTCCGAGGAGGGTTCGCTCGACGGCTCAGAAGAGGGTTCGCTCGACGGCTCGGAGGAGGGTTCGCTCGAGGACTCCGAGGAAGTATCGCCCGACGGGTCGGTGGGCTGGGCGGTGTCGGTCGCCGTGGGGTCCTGCGTGTCGCCGGAGGACGTTGCGGGATCGGTCGGCGTCGCGTCTTCCGCAAATACCAGCGAAAGCAGCGAGCAGCAGAGCACGATGGCAAGCAGGATGCTGATGATTCTCTTTGACATAAGGATTCTCCTTTCGACGAAATGTGACCGGTTGTCTTCTTCAAGGTATCACAGATTCCGCGGAAAAGCAAGCAAAACCGGGTTTTTTTAAATTTTTTTTACACCGGGTTCAAAACAATGGAAAAGAACGGCAAGCTGCCGCAGGGCGACTGCGCAAAAAGACCGCCCCGCGGGGCGTGAGCCCGGCAGGACGGTTGCCGTTCAAAATTCAGCCGTGCGCCGCAACTGCGGTCACAGCGTTTTCGCCAGTTCCTTGATGTACGCCTTGAAGTCTGCGCCGATCTCCTCGTGCTGCAGCGCGACCTCCACGTTGGCCTTCATGATGCCAAGCTTGTTGCCCATGTCGAAGCGCACGCCCTCGAAGTCGAGCGCCTGCAGGCCGGACTGCCTGGCCAGCATGACCAGAGAATCGGTGAAATAGACCTCGTGCGCCTTGGGGTCCTCCGGCGTTCTGGCAATCAGATCGAAGATCTCCGGCGGCACGACCACGCGGCCGAGGATGGCGTAGCACGACATGATCTGATCCTCGGTCGGCTTTTCAATGATGTTGTGGACGTCCATCAGCCGGTCGGTGACGGGCGTGACGTCCAGCGAGCAATACTTGCTCACGTCCTTGCGCGGCACTTCCTTCACGCCGACGATGCCCTTGCCGTACTGCTCAAAGCAGTCGCAAAGCTGCTTCATCACGCCCTTGCCGCCCGGGTTGGCCGTCACGTCGTCGCCGTAGAGGATGGCGAACGGCTCGTCGCCCACAAAGGAGCGCGCCTGATAGATTGCGTGGGCGAGGCCGCGGGTCTCCTTCTGGCGGATGAAATAGATGTTGCAAAGGTTCGCGGGCTTCAGCACGTCTTCATAGATCTTGCGCTTGCTTTCGTTGCCGCGCAGATTGGCTTCCAGCTCGAACGAGTGGTCAAAGTGATCCTCAATGGCGCCCTTGCCGCGGTTGGTGATAATGAGAATATCCTCGATGCCGGCGGCAACGGCCTCCTCCACGATGTACTGGATCGCGGGGCGGTCCACGATGTTGAGCATTTCCTTGGGGATGGATTTGGAGGCCGGCAGCACGCGGGTGCCGAGTCCTGCGGCGGGAATGATGGCTTTTTTGATCTTCATAAGGCTCTCTCCTATCGATTGATGAACGTGTAAATCATGGACGGAACGAATGATACCAGCAGATACGACAGCACGCCGAGCAGGGGACTGACCCCGCCGCGCTTGAAGAACTGCAGCAAAAATGCGTCGCGGCCCTGCTGCGCCTTGGCGGTCTGCAGCGAAGCGCGCACATAGCCGAGATAGAGCCGGTCGGCGAGCAGCGCGCTGACCACGGCAAGCACCAGCAGCACGCCGACGCCGATATAGACCGGGATGACGGCGGTGAACAGCTGCTGATGCGCCGCCGCAAGCGCGGCGTCGCTCATGTCCGAAGCGTTGGCAAACAGCGACTGATACAGCTCCAGCGCCTTGGTCTCATAGGGCATGAGCAGCAGCGTCAGACACAGCCGCAGCGTCAGAAAGACGACGCCCGGTTTATACATCTTGCGGTAAAAGAACCAATAGGGCGAAAGAAAGAACGCCGCCCAGTTCCAGCCCGTTTTGCCGCCGCCCTCCAGCTTGCGGAATTTCTGCAGATAGCGCAGCGCGTTCGAGCCGATGAAGGTCATCGTCTGCCGGATCGGCTGTCCGGCGAGCTGTTCTTCCTCCTGCTCGGCCGTCATGCCGGGCGCGGCAAGGGCGGCGCGCTGGTTGAAGAGCGTTTCCAGCTGCTCGCGCTGGTCCTCGTCCAGCTCCAGATTTTCGGTGTCCGGCACGTCGAAGAACAGATCGCGCGTCGGTTTCGCCGGCTGCACGGACGCCGGCTGCAGCAAAGCGCCGCACCCGATGCAAAGCCGCGCGTCGCGGCGGTTCAAAAAGCCGCAGTTGGGGCAGGGGACCGTGTCGGCGGCCGCCGGCGTTTTGCCGCCGCTCCAGACGAAGCCGCTGTCATGTTGGCTTTCATTGACACAGCAGCCGTTTGCCTCATAGCATGCACGGTGCTGCGGCGTGGCGCAGACGGGGCAGACGACGATATCGTCGTCCGGCAAAAACGGCTGATGACAGCCGTCGCAGTGTTCGTGCAGATAGTTCATAGGCGTTTCCTTTCGCTTGTCGCCCGCACGGGCGGGAATCCTTGGGTTCTATTGTACCGCATTTCGGGAAAAAAGCAATTGCTTTTGCGTATTTTGTCCTTTTTTTCACAAAAATTTCAAGAAAATAAAAAAATGTTGTTGCCACTGCGGCCGTTCTCGTGTATAATAACAAGGTATGTAAATTTGTTTATGCAGAAAGGAATCAGGCTATGATTCAGTTTGAAGAATTGCGGCTGCGGCTGCTGGAAAGCGAAAAGCCGCTGAAGGAGCTTGCGGCGGCGCTCGGCCTGCAGGAGATGACCGAGGAAGTCAAAACGCTGGAAGCGCAGACCGCCGATGAAAACTTCTGGGGCGACCTTGCCAATTCCCAGAAGGTGCTGCAGCGCATTTCGCTGCTCAAAAGCAAAATCAAGGCGTATGACGACCTGAAGACCGCCTTTGACGACGCGCTGGTCATGATCGAGCTTTCGGATGAAGAGGGCGACCTCGACCTGGTCGACGACTGCCGCGCCAGCGTGGAGCAGGTGGAGCAGGAGCTGGAAAAGCAGACCCTTGCCACGCTGCTCTCCGGCGAATACGACAGCAAGAACGCCATCCTCACCTTCCATGCGGGCGCCGGCGGCACCGAAGCGCAGGACTGGTGCCAGATGCTGTTCCGCATGTACGGCCAGTGGGCCAGCAAGCACGGCTATAAGTTCACCACCGTCGATTTCCTCGACGGCGACGAAGCCGGCCTCAAATCCGCAACGGTGGTTGTGGAGGGCGAAAACGCCTACGGCTACCTCAAGAGCGAGATGGGCGTGCACCGTCTGGTGCGCGTGTCGCCGTTTGACGCTTCGGGCCGCCGCCATACGTCCTTCGCCTCGCTGGAGGTCATGCCCGAAATCGACGACACCATCGACGTCGATCTGCGCGAAGAGGACATCAAAATGGAAGTCTACCGTGCCTCCGGCGCAGGCGGCCAGAAGGTCAACAAAACCTCGTCCGCGGTGCGTCTGATCCATATTCCGACCGGCATCGTCGTGTCGTGTCAGGTGGAGCGCAGCCAGCACCAGAACCGCGAGGTCTGCATGCGCATGCTCAAATCGAAGCTGATCGAAATCAAGGAGCGCGAGCATCTTGACAAGATTGAGGACATCAAGGGCGACCAGAAGGAGATCGGCTGGGGCAGCCAGATCCGCTCCTACGTTTTCATGCCCTACACGCTGGCGAAGGACCACCGCACGGGCTATGAAATGGGCAACATCAACGCCGTGATGGACGGCGACATCGACGGCTTTATCAACGCTTATCTCAAGCAGCAGTCGCTCAACGCGCTGAACGAACAGTCATAATCAAAAACGGGATCGCCGCACGGAACAATTGACGCCGCGCGGCGGTTTTTCTCAGACGGAGGGAATCACGATGGATCTGCACTGGACAGACGGCTTTGTAATCACAGTCAGGCTTGACGGCGACACGGCCGTCCTTTCGGCCAACCGGGAAGGTCTGCTTTCGCTGGCAGGCATCCTGACCGCGCTGGCGGACGGCTTGCCGGGCGATCACGTCCATCTGGACCGGGATAACGCGCTGGAAGACGATTCCGCAGCGCTGATTGTGGAAAAGATTGACAGAAAGACGGATTGGTAATATTATTCTTTATTTGAATTTCACAAAAGAATCATTAGCTATTGAATTTTGTCGCTTTTTGGTATAAAATATACAAGAGAATGAATTGAAACCCCGGTTTCTTTCGATAGATTTTGGAGGAGTTGTATGAATTATTCCCTGACAAAGGCGCAAGCAAAAGACCTGATCGCCGGCAAGCTGTCGCATTTCTTCGGCGTCAGCACCGACGACGCGACCGACCAGCAGTATTATCAGGCGGTGGCGCTGATCGTAAAGGATCTGATGCACGAGGGCGTGCGCGAACGCCGCAAAAAAGCCGACGCCGCCCAGGCCAAGCGCGTGTATTATCTGAGCATGGAGTTTTTGATGGGCCGTTCCCTCAAAAACAACCTGTATAACCTGAACCTGACCAAAACGTTCACCGCCGCGCTCAAGGATTTCGGCGTGAATCTGGAAAAGCTGTATGACTGCGAACCCGACGCGGGGCTCGGCAACGGCGGCCTCGGCCGGCTTGCCGCCTGCTATCTGGACGGCCTTGCCACGCAGGGCTATTCGTCCATGGGCTATTCGATCCTGTATGAAGCCGGCATCTTCAAGCAGAAGCTGGTGGACGGCTGGCAGACCGAGATGCCCGATTTCTGGCTGCCCGGCGGCGAGGTCTGGCTCACGCCGCGCGAGCAGGAGGCCGTGACGGTTTCGTTCGGCGGTCAGGTGGAAGACATCTGGGACGCGCATTACCATTCCGTGGAGATGCACGGCGACACCAGAATTCAGGCCGTGCCCTACGATATGTTCGTCAGCGGCAAGAACGGCAAGGGCTACAGCATCCTGCGCCTTTGGAAATCCAAGGCCGCGTCGCTCGATATGAGCCTGTTCGATCAGGGCAAATATATGAAGGCGATGGAGGAGGCCGCCATGGCCGAGGTCATCAGCAAGATCCTCTATCCTTCCGACAACCATCCCGAGGGCAAGAGCCTGCGTCTGAAGCAGCAGTATTTCCTGGTGTCCGCCTCGGTGCAGGATATCGTGTCGCGCCATCTGCGCCACTACGCCACGATGGAGAACTTTGCCGAAAAGAACGCCATCCACATCAACGATACGCACCCGACGCTTTCCATTCCGGAGCTGATGCGCATCCTGCTGGATGAATGCGGCTACGGCTGGGACGACGCCTGGACGATCGTGACGAAGGCGACGGCCTATACCAACCACACCGTGATGAAGGAAGCGCTGGAATGCTGGCCGGAGCATCTGCTGCAGTCGCTGGTGCCGCGCATCTATCAGATCATCAAGGAGATCGACAACCGCTACCGCGCCCATGTCTGGAACACGACCCACGACGCGGGCAAGGTGGAGGCGATGGCCGTGATCGCGAACGGCGTGGTCCGCATGGCGAATCTTTGCGTGGCGACCTGCCACAGCGTCAACGGCGTTTCCGCGCTGCACAGCCAGATTCTCAAGGACACCGTCTTCAACGATTACTATAAGCTGACGCCCGACAAGTTCACCAACGTGACCAACGGCATTGCGCACCGGCGCTGGCTGTGCCAGTCGAATCCGGGCCTTTCGGCGCTGCTGGAAAAGAAGATCGGCAAGGGCTTCATTTTGAAGGCCGATGAGCTGGAAAAGCTGGCCGCCTTCCGCGACGACAAGGCCGTGCTGGAGCAGATCGGCAAGATCAAGCTGGAGAACAAGGAGCGCTTTGCCGCATATCTGAAAAAGCAGACCGGCGTGGAGCTCGACCCGAATTCCATCTTTGACGTACAGGTGAAGCGTCTGCACGAATACAAGCGCCAGCACCTGAACGCGTTCCAGATTCTGGCCAAGTATCTGGAGATCAAGGACAACCCGAATCTGCCCGTGGTGCCGCACACCTATATCTTCGGCGCAAAGGCGGCTTCCGGCTATTTCATTGCCAAGAAGATCATCAGCTTCATCTGTGCGCTGGCCGACGTGATCAACAGCGACCCCGACGTGCAGGGCAAGCTGAAGGTGGTTTTCCTGGAGGATTACAACGTCACGATGGCGGAGCGTCTGATTCCGGCGGCCGACGTCAGCGAACAGATTTCGCTGGCCGGCACGGAGGCGAGCGGCACGAGCAACATGAAGTTCATGATCAACGGTGCGGTGACGCTGGGCACACTGGACGGCGCCAACGTGGAGATCCACGAGGCTGTGGGTGACGAGAACATGATTCTGTTCGGCATGACGACGCCGGAGGTGACGGAGCTCAAGCGGTCCGGTTATCAGCCGATCAACTATTTCAACAACAACGCCGAGCTGCGCCGCGTAATCGAGTTTGTGCAGCAGGGGGTAGGCGGCAAGCCGTTCCCGGAGATCGGCAACACGATCATTCACCACGATCCGTATATGGTATTGGCGGACTTTGCCGATTACCGGAACGCGCAGAAGAAGATCGACGAGTTGTGGCATGACCGTGAGAGCTGGAACCGGATGGCGCTGCTGAACATTGCGGGAGCGGGCCGGTTTGCGGCGGACCGTGCGATCAACGATTATGCGCGCGACATCTGGCATATAAAGCCTGTGAAATAAAGATCAATGCTTTCTTTTGGTTCTTTTCTTTCTCATGAAAGAAAAGAACAAGAAAAAAAGAAAAAACGAATCAGCCTTCCTGTCACGGAGGGCTGATGGTGTATTGAGAAGCAAAAGTGAAATAGGATTCACGAAAGCTCGCCGCATGGCATCCTTTTCTTTCGCGAAAGAAAAGGATCAAAAGAAAGCTGTGAAAGGAGAGGTGTTCCCATGATTCGCGCCGTGATCTTCGATCTCGACGGCACACTGCTCGATACCCTCGACGACCTGACCGCCGCCGTCAACCACGCCTTGCAATCCTGCGGCTTTCCGCAGCGCACCCGCGACGAGGTGCGCGCCTTCATCGGCAACGGCGTCATCCGCCTGATGCAGCGCGCCGTGCCGCAGGGCACCGCACAGCCCGAATTTGACCGCTGCTTCGCGTTGTTCCGGGAACACTATCTTTCCCATATGAACGACCGGACGCGCGCGTTTGACGGTATTTTGCCCCTGCTCGGCGAACTGAAACGCCGCGGCGTCAAATCCGCCGTGGTCTCCAACAAGCTGCAGGCGGGCGTCGTCGGCCTGTGCAATACCTACTTCACCGACAGCGTCGACTGCGCTTTGGGCGTTGCCGACGAGAGCGAGCGCAAGCCCAACCCAGTTAACGTGCTGCGGGCGATGCAGACGCTCGGCGTTTCGCCCGAAGAAACCCTCTGTGTCGGCGACAGCGAGGTGGACGTGCAGACGGCGGAAAACGCCGGCCTTCGCTGCGTGGGCGCAACATGGGGCTACCGCAGCCGGGAAACGCTGCTGCAGGCAGGCGCGTGGAAGCTGATCGACACCCCGCAGGCGCTGCTGCCGCTGCTTGACTGACAGAAAAAACCGACCGATTCTTCCGAACCGGTCGGCTTTCTTTTCTGGCGTTATCTTTTGATGCCGAAGAACGCCATGATCTTGTTGGTGAAATCAATGATCCAGTCCGCAATTCTTTTGAAGAACGAGGAGGAAGATGTTTGCTGCGGCGTTACGCCGCTGTCGGGCGTGGTCACTTCCACGATCTCGCCGTTGCTGTAGGCCATAAACTGCGGATATTTGCTGTTGGTCGTGACCGTGTATTGCTCGGGTGAGCGGCAGATGTCAAGGATCAGCAGCTCAATGTCGCGCGGATAGGCGGCGTGCGGGCAGTTCTTGATGAACCAGGTGTAATCGGGATACTGGCAGGTGCTCGCGTCCACCATGTTGTCCTTCGACAGGTAGTTGCTGCGCTTGATCGCAGCGGTGTTGGTGGCGCTGTCCGGATAGATCATCTTGCCCTGACGCTTCATCTGGTCGACGTATGCAGCCATGCTGACGGAATCCTTCAGGTCGTTCTGGATATAGTCGCGCGAAAGCTGTTCGCCCACGTTGCCGGCCGTGGCGCCCAGCGACATGGTGCGCAGCTCCACGGTGCCGTCGGCCATCATGGAGGAGTTCGGCGAAAGCGGCGGCAGGGGCAGGTTGTATTTGGAAATGATCGCGATCTTCATACCGCTTTTACGACAGCTTTCCAGCGTCTGCGGGAACTTCGCCATCACGTTGTTCTGATAGCGCTCCACCTTCGAAATCAGGCCGGCGTATTTTGCGGCGTTTTCCGGTGTGTTGGCCAGCGTGGTTGCCTTGGCCTTCTGGAAGGCTTCCTTGGAAATCATGGCCCAGTGGCCCGGCCAGGTGCCGAAGATGGCCAGCGTCAGCCGCGGGAAGAGGTATTCCTTCATGTTGGAAAGACCGCTGTTGGCGGAAGAAAGGAACCAGTCGAACATGCTGAACTTGTTCAGCACGTCTGCAGCGCTCTTGATCGCGTCATAGTTGCCGCCCTCGTCGCTTTTGCCGTTCTGCAAATAATACTGCACGCGGCTATAGTTGATGTCGAAATCGCTGGTGAAGAAGCCGTCCATGACGTAGACGCCGTTGAACGCGGCGGCATAGAAGACGCAGGTGTTGATCTCGGCGCAGCCGTATTCCGTCAGATAGGTGGCAACGATCGTGGTGCCGAGGCAGCGGCCGACCAGATTGACCTTGCTCTTTTTGGTCACGGTCATCACGTTCAAGATGAAGGCGCGCAGCAGCCGCGCGTTCTCATAGGGATCAAGCCGGCTGTCATAGCTGAACTCATAGTCGTGCAGCCAGAACGGGTGGTCGTATTTCACCGGCATCGGCACGGACTTCGTGTGGGTGCCGTTTTGCGGGTTGCCGTTGTCGTCCATCACCAGCGGCTCATAGCGCGGCGCGATGGTGTTGTAGATTTTGTCGGCGCAGGTCTTCCAGCTGGTCAGACCCTTGTCGGCCGCCTGAAACGCGAAGAAGATGTCAGACGCCTTGTCCTTGATCGTTTCCGCAATCGGCGGGTCGAGCGGATAGAGCCGCTGCGTTTCGTCCGCATTCCAGACCTCCGCATATTTGCCGAGGACGTAGACGATCGGATAATACTCAATGGCGGCGGCCTGCAGGCCCATCGAAACGACCGGCAGCAGCATCAGCAGGCAGAGCGCGAAAGAGAGCAGACGGCGAATCGTTTTTTTCATATCAGGTACCTCCCGGATGGAAATGTTGCTTTTGTCAGCCCGTGACGCGGCTGCCGAAGATGCCCACGATCTTTTGCAGGAAGGAGCGGATCCAATCCACGATCTTGTTGAAGAACGAGGAGTTCAGGCCGCCGCTGGTGTCGGCGCCGGTGTCGGGCCCCGTGACGGGCGCAATCTTTTTGGTCTCGGTGTTATAGGTGACGAACTGCGGGAACTTGCTGTTGGTGTTCACGGTGTACTGCGTGCTCGAATGGAAAATCTCCATGAACATAGTGTCGATCTCCGGCGGGTATTCGCCGTGCGGGCAGTTCTTGATGAACCAGGTGTAGTCTCTGTACTGGCAGGGATAGGCGTCGATCACGAGGTCCTTCGAAATGTAGGGATCGTGGCCGGCGCGCCGCGCCGCAATCAGATAGCTGTTGGAAAGCGTCTGGCCGATATCCGCCGCCAGCGCGCCCAGCGACATGGTCTTGAGCTCTACGGTGCCGTCGGCCTGCATGTCGGATTTGGGCGACAGCGGCACCAGCGGGGAGTTGTATTTGCAGACGACAGCCACGCGCAGGCCGCCCTTGCGCAGCGTTTCCAGCGTCTGGGGGAACTTGGCCATGACGTTGGTCTGATATTTATCGAGCTTCTTGATCAGGCCGGCGTATTTCGCCGCGTCCTGCATCGTGACGGCCAGCGCCTTCTGATAGGCGCCGCTGGAGATCATGGCCCAGTGGCCCGGCCAGGTGCCGAAGATGGCCAGCACCAGCCGCGGGAACAGATAGGGCGACATTTTTTCGATCACCTGATTGACCTTGTTGACGCCGACGCCGAGCAGGCCGAGCTTGGAAAAGATGTCGGCAATCTCATGGACGGTGCCGAAGTCGCCGCCCTCGTCGTCCTTGCCGTAGGCCAGATAATACTGCATCATGCCGTAGTCGATGTCGATATCGCCCGAGAAGAAGGCGTCCATCATATAGACCCCGTTGAACGCGGAGGCATAGAAAATGGCGGTCTCCACCTTCTTTTCCTTGCCGTAGGCGGTGAGATAGGTGGCCATCACCGTGGTGCCGAGGCACCGGCCGATCAGGTTGACCTTGCTCTTGCCCGTGGCGGCCAGCACGGCGTCGATGTATTCCTTCAGCTCCTTCGCGGTGGCGTAGGGATCGCGGCGGCTGTCGTAGGTGTACATGTAGTCGTTCAGCTTGAAGCCGGAGGTCTTTTTCTTCGGCGCCGGCCGTGTCTTGATGGCCGTGCCGTTCTGCGGGTTGCCGTTGGCGTCCATCACCAGCGGCGCATAGCGCGGCGCGATGACGTCATAGATCTTGTCGGCAAAAATCTTCCAGTTGCCGCTGGAATTCGAGGTGTTGTAGGCGGTAAGCAGCTCGCTCATGTGGTCCTTGATCGTGTCGCCGAGCGGGGGATCGAGCGGATAGAGCTGATTTCCCTTCTTGTCATAGATGTGCTCAAATTTGCCGACCACGTAAACGATGGGCAGGTCGAGCGTCGTCGCCGCGTCAACGAACAATACGGCGGCGGGCAGGAGCGTCAGGATCGTCATCACAAGGGCGAGGATCCGTTTTGCAGTCCTTTTCATTGAGATACCTCCAGTGGATAGAGTTTTACATATAATAAGATACCACAATCGCGGTTCTTTTGCAAGGCGTTTTCGGCGTTTCCAAAAAAATTAAGAATGTGTTCAAGCGTTTGACACACTTTCTTCGCACGAAAAAAACGCCCCGTCGGATCGACAGGGCATTTTGCCTGAACCGGTTACGCCTGATAGCGCTGAATCAGGGCGATCACGTCGCCGACCGTCTCGATGCCGAGCGCCTCGCGGTCGGGAATTTCCACCTCGAATTCATCCTCAATGGCGACGGCCAGATTGACCAGCTCCAGCGAATTGAGGTTGAGGTCGGTGCGGATATTGGTGTTTTCGGTGATCTCGCTTTCGGGCAGATCGGTATATTCACTGATGATTTTCTGCAGTTTTTCCAACATGACGTTCTTCTCCTCCGTTATCTCTTTGTGATATCCTGATTTGTTACTGTGCGTCGCTGCTGCGTGCGGGCTTGACCCGGTCGAGCAGCTCGCCGATCGTGATGGAAGGATCCTCAATACCGGCGAGAATCGTCTTCACTGCGTTTTCATGCAGCGCGTCGATGTCCGCCTCGGTGGAAAGCTTCACCCGGTACATATAGTTGATGCGGATACCGCCCGTTTCCGGATCGGGGTGAGAGATCACATAGAGCGGGGTGAAATAGCGGCCGAGGTTGTAGGCCTGGAAGTCCAGCTTGAACGGTACCTCCCGCACCGGGGGAACCGGGATCCAGGAGAACATCATACAGGCGGGGCCCTGAATCGCCTTGTAGTTGTAGATGTCGCGCGAAATCTGCAGCGCCAGACCGTAGGGGAACTGGCTGTGGCGGAACAGCTGCGTGCGCACGTCGGTCATTTCCTTGAGCGCGTCGCTGAACGTGAACGTCTCGGGCAGGATGGTGCGCAGCTGCAGCGGTTGGGCCATGCAGCCGCCCATGTGCTTTTCCTTGTTCGTGGCGCGCTTGGAGCACAGCGACATCATGAACACGTCGGGCGTGCGGTAGTTCGCCGCGGAGCAGTAGGTGCGCAGACCGAGCTGCAGAATGCTTTCGGGTGCGATCTTGTGGTCCAAACAGAAGCGGAAGATTTTTTCGGCGTCTTCCTTTTCAATGACCTTGCTGACAAACGCGCTCTTGTCATACAGCGGATTGTAGGCCATCGGCACGCGCAGGTTCGGATTCTTGAGCTTTTTGCGGGTCTTTTCCAAAAACGCGGGACCGTGCACGCCGGCGTACATCGGTTCGCCGCCCTTGAGGAAGTAGCGCTTATAGAACTGCGCGTGCTTCGCCATCTTTTCTTTGTTGGAAAGGCGGGCGAACTCTTCCTTGATGTAATCCTCATAGCGGTAAAGCGGCTGCGGCAGCTCGGTGCCGTGCAGCAGCGCGCGATAGACCGACAGCAGATCGAAATACAGGATGATGATGCCCATGGCGTCCATCGCCAGATGCGTGGTGTTGAAATAGATCCCGCTGCCCACGCCGTCCGTTTTATAGAAATAGATGCGGAAGGTCTCTTTCAAAAACAGAACCGGTTTCTGGGCGTCCGCGTTGAAGAACGCATCCTGCTCTTCCTTGGAGGCAAAATGCTTGACCTCGATCTTGTCAACCTTGTATTCCGGCAGGAAATACTGCTTGATCTCCTTGTCCTGCTTGACAAAGCGCACGCGCAGAGAGTCGTTGCGCTCGATTTCGATGTTGAACGCCTTGGTCAAAAGATCGAAATCGATGTCTCTGTCAACGGAAAACGAAGTCGGAACCTGCACGAGCTGCTTGTGAAAGCTGAAGCGAACCATCATATACATGGTTTGCTGCGACGGGATCAGCCCATACAGGGGATATTGGATCTCCTGTTGTTTCATCATCGTCCACTTCTTTCCTGGTCCGAAAGCAACAGCTTTTGGATTATTAGTCAAATTATTCTATCACATTTTAGCAGTCAAGTCAACCTTGTTTGTGTGCATTATTGAAAAAGTTTGGCCCCTGCAGATCGTTCATTGTGACAAATAACGAAAAAAATGCACCAAATCACACGCCGGAGTAGGCGTTGAAGCCGCCGTCCACGGCAATCGTTGTGCCGGTGATGAAGCCGGAATAGGTTTCGTCGCAAAGGAACAGCAGCGCGCCCTCCAGCTCCTCGGGCTCGCCGAAGCGCTTCATCGGCGTGGCGGCAAGAATCTTGCCCGTGCGCGGGGTCGGGGTGCCGTCATCGTTCCAAAGCAGGGTCCGGTTCTGATTCGTCGAGAAGAAGCCCGGCGCAATGGCGTTGACACGGATGCCGCAGTCGGCAAAATGGACCGCCATGAACTGGGTGAAGTTCTGCACGGCCGCCTTCGCCGCGGAATAGGCGGGAATCTTCGTCAGCGGACGGTAGGCGTTCATCGACGTGATCATGACGATGCAGGTGTTCTTCTTCTTCGCCATATCCGGCGCGAAGACCTGCGTGGGAATCAGCGTGCCAAGGAAGTTGAGGTTGAACACGAACGAGATGCCCTCGGGATCAAGATCGAAGAACGTCTTGACCGCCGGATCCTTTTCCACAAGGTCGATCGCTTCCAGCGTTTCCTTGGTGGTTGTGCCGCGGGGATTGTTGCCGCCGGCGCCGTTGAGCAGGATGTCGCAGGTGCCGAACCGGTCCAGAATCGCCTGCCGCGCCTGCTGCATGCTCTCCTTCTGCAGAACGTTGCAGGCAACGGCCATGGCTTCGCCGCCCGCCGCGTTGATCTCGTCGGCAACGGCCTGCGCCGCCGCTTCGTTGAGGTCGAGCACGGCGACCTTTGCGCCCTGCTTTGCCAGGGCCTTGGCAAAGCCGCTGCAGAGTACGCCGCCGCCGCCGGTGACAACGGCCACGCGGCCTTTGAGTGTTTCGTGTTTGAACATGATCATCATCCTTTCTAAGGTTTGATATTGTTTTACGGAGGGGAGGGGATAATTCGGAATTCCGAATTCATCAAAAGCTGCTCAGCAGCTTTTGCAGCACCTTGTTTGCTACCGGAATGGCGTCGTTGAGCCCGATGCCGCCGTTTTCCAGACAGACCACGATGGCAACGGGGAAGTCCTCGCGCTGCGAAAAGCCGAAGAACCACGCGTGGCTCTTTTTGCCCTCCACCTCGGCCGAGCCGGTCTTGCCGCAGAAGTCCAGCTTCGGCAGCCGCCAGTCGCCGTAGTAGTTCTTGACATCGGAGCGCATCAGCTTTTTCACCTTTTCCGCCGTTTCGGGTGAAAGGTGAATGTTTTTGTTGACCAGACCGTTGAACGACACAAGCTTGTCATCTTCGCTGACCAGATACGGCGTGACCGCCTGGCCGCCGTTTGCAATCGCCCCGGCCAGCATCAGCATCTGCACAGGGTTCACGAGCGTGGTGTATTGCCCGATGCCGGCCCAGCCGAGGTCGGCCTTGCCCGCCTTGCTGACGTCAAAGCTGCTGCGCACCGTCTTTGCGCCCGAAACGGAAACCGCCTTGCCGAACCCGAGGGCGCGGACGGTTTCGGTCAGCTTGTCGCGGCCGAGTTCCGCGGCCAGCTCGGCGAACACGCAGTTGCATGAAACGTTGAGCCCGCGTTCCAAAGTCAGCGTGCCGTGGGTGCCGTTGCAGATGACCTCGCCCTTGCCGAGCTTGATCCTGCCCGTGCAGGTGAACTTGCGCGTCATGACGCCGGGGATGTTTTCGAGCGCGCAGATGGTTGTGACCACCTTGAAGGTGGAGCCCGGCGTGAACGTGCCGGAGATGGCGCGGTTGAGATAGACGCCGTCGTATTTGCCGGTCTTGTCGGTGTCGATGTCCCACGGCTTCTGCAGCGGATCGAAGGTCGGCGCGCTGACCATGCACAGCACCTCGCCGGTTTTGTAGTTATAGGCGGCAACGGTGCCTTTCTTGCCGTTCATCGCCTCCAGCGCCGTTTTGCAGACGGACGCGTCCAGCGTCAGCGTGACGTCGCGCTGCTTCCCGCCGCTTTGATAAAGCCCGGTAAAAAAGTCATAGCCGATCAGCTTTGCGCGGTAAAGCGTCTGCACGCCCGTGGCGATAAAGCCCTGCGCGTCGCCCACCACGTGCAGCGTGGCGCGGCGCACGTTATAGGAGTCGTTCCAGACCCGCTTGCCGTCTTTGGTTTCCACCAGAACGGTGCCGTTGCGGTCTTTGACCGCGCCGGCGGAGGCCAGCACGCGGTTGGTGAAGACGTGGGTATTCAGCCGGCTGGCGGCCCAGGCGCCGCCGTGGACGGCAAAGCTGTAGACCAGGAAGCCGAGGCCGAGCACAAAGGCGATCACCAGCGCATAGATCACATAGGCGCGTCTCGTTGTGTTTTTCATAGAACAGCGCCTCCCGATACCGTTGATTTGAACAACTTCGGGTACGCGCGGACGTCCGAAGCCTTGATGAACGCGAACAGCGCCCAGCAGCAGATCATGCTCGAGCCGCCTTGCGACACGAACGGCAGCGTGACGCCCGTCAGCGGCAGCAGGTCCGTGATGCCGAAGATATTCAGCGCCGTCTGGAACAGCAGCAGCGCCGCCGCCGCAGAGCCCGCGATCGCATAGAACGACGAGGGGGCCGTGCGGGCGCATTTGACGGCGTAGACCGCGATCACCGCAAAGGTGAGCGCCACGGCAAGCGCGAGAATCAGACCCAGCTCTTCGCAGATCACGCCGAAGATCAGGTCGGTCGTGGAGGCGGCGACGTACCGCAGCCGGCCGTTGCCGATGCCGAGTCCCTGCAGACCGCCGGAGACGGCGTAGATCAGCGTGCGCACCTGCTGGTAGCCCTTGGTGTCCACATAATCCCAGACGTGGCGATAGACGGTGAACCGCGCCGCCACATAGGGCTTGAAGTAGATGACGAGCACCGCGCCCACGAGCGCCGCCACACAGACGAAGAGCAGCGAGCGCACGTCGCCCGAGCGCATGAACGCGATGATGAGAAACGTGAAAAAGAAGATCAGCGCCGTGCCGAAGTCCTTCATCAGAAACAGCACGCCGATACAGCCCAGCGCGTAGGCGATATAACGATAGATGTTCT
>JAEEUW010000113.1 GCA_016290665.1 Clostridiaceae bacterium
TCGCCAACGTTCTGATGCCGTTTCTTATCAACGGCCTTCTGACCGACGACTGGGATCCGTACTACGAAAACCTGGAAAAAGAGATCGGCGACCTGTTTGCCACGGGCAAGCTGGACGAAAACGGCAATGCGCCCACGGGCACCGGTATCTCCTCGGGCCGCCGCGCGGAAAACGAAAGGAACCGGCACACAGACAAGAAGGGCGGAAACGGCTACGATTTCTACAGCTACCAGTTCTGGTATGACTGGCGCCTGGATCCGCTGGAGCTTGCCGTACAGCTGCACGACTACATTGCCGACGTGAAAGCGGCGTGCCATGTCGAAAAGGTTGCGCTTGCCTCCGCGTGCCTCGGCACCAACGTGGTGCTGGCCTATCTGTCGCTCTACGGCGGCGAGGATCTTGACCTTACCGGCATCGGCATGCTCGCGTCGCTGGCCAAGGGCTCCGAGTTCCTCAGCCAGGCAATCAGCGGCCGCTTCCATATCGACATAGACGGCCTCAACCGCATCCTGACCGACACGGACTCGATCGACCGGTTCAACATGCCCGCCTTTGCCACGGCCACGATCGACCTTCTGAGCAAGAGCGGCGCCTACGGCTTTTTGAGCGATTCGGTGAAAAAGACGATCTATTCCAAAGTCGTGGAGGGCACGACCTCGGCGTTCGCGATGTCCACCATCTTCACCATGCCCTGCTACTGGGGCTGCGTGGCAGACGAGGACTATGACAACGCCATTCAGTACGTCTTCGGCCCCGAGGGCAGCGAAAAGCGCGAGCAATACGCCGGCCTGATCGCAAAGATCGACAACTATCACAAGAATGTTGCCCAGAAAGCGGACGCGCTGCTGACGGCGGCGAAGGACGGCGGCGCAAACCTCGCCATCCTTTGCAAATACGGCTTCCAGATGGTGCCGATCTGCGAAGAGAGCAATCTGGTTTCCGACCAGTACGTTTCGGTGAAACACGCCTCGTTCGGCGCAACGACCTCCACGATCTTCGACACGCTGCCCGATGCATACATTGCCGAAAAGGAAGCCGACGGCCTTGGCAAGTATATCTCGCCCGACAAGCAGGTCGACGCTTCCACCTGCCTGTTCCCCGACTGCACCTGGTTCACCAAGAACGCCACACATACCCTGCGCACCGACAAGGAGATCCGCATTCTGTATTCCGTGATAACGGCGGATCATCAGCTGACGCCGGACGACTTCACCTGCGGCCGCTTCATGGTGTATGACCACGAGAACAAGACCACGGCGCCCATGACGGAAGAGAACTGCCACACCGAACACTGGACCCAGGACGAAATGAAGCAGCCCTCGACCGACAAGAAGACGAACGTCTTCAACGGTCTGATCTCGTTCTTCAAGTGGCTGATCGAACTGTTCAAGCTGCTCCGGCCGAAGCTCGGATTCTGATTGAAAAGTAAGGAAAAAGCCTCCGGTATCTGCCGGAGACTTTTCTTTTTCTGCGAGAAAGGGTCAGCCGTTCTTCGGCACCGGAATGGGCATCCGGTCCTTGAACTGATAGACGCGCACGTAGTCGACCTTGAATTCCACCGGCCAGTTGCCTTCCGGCGTTTTGGTGATCTTGCCCGTGCCGTGGCGGTCCGCGTCGGCAATGCCGTCATGGCCGGCGATCTCCACCGAGAGCAGCAGGTATTCGGGGTTGTCGCTCACGCCGCCCGTGGAAAGGCGGCCGGTCTCTTTGCCGTTGATATAGAAGATGTATTCGTCGGGCGTCCACTCCACGCCGTAGGTGTTGTATTCGGTGTAGGGGTCGTTCTCCAGGAAGAATTTGCCGATGGAATCGCCCTTGTGCTGGCCTTCGGTGTAGCCGTCGTAATGGATGCCGGTAACGACCGCGTCGGCGCCCCACCAGTGATCCTTGTAATACATCGATTCGAACACGTCCACCTCGGTGCCGTCTTCGCCGGAGCCGTCCACGTTGAACACGCCCTCGTTCATCATCCAGAACGCGCTCCACAGGCCGCAACCCGCGGGCAGGATGCAGCGGCACTCAAAATAGCCGTAGCACTGCTCAAACTTGTCGCGCGTGACGACCTGACCGGTGTAGTAGCCGGGCTTGTAGGGCTTGAAGTCGATCACGTCGTGCCACTTGTCATAATAGTAGTTTTCCAGCGGTTCGTCCTGATACGCGGCGCGGATGACGAGGTTGCCGTCCTCCACCGAGACCATGTCCTCGTGCCAGTAGCCGCCCTTGCGTTCGGTGACCCACCATTCATAGCCCCATTTTTCCCTGTCCAGCTCCGTGCCGTCGAACTCGTCCTGCCAGGTCAGCGTGAACTTGCTCATATCCAGCTCGTTCTTCGTCGCCTTCTGCGGCAGGCCGAAGGTATGCGGCGCCGCGGCGGAAAAGAGCATCAGAAACGAGATCAGAGCCGAAACGATACGTTTGAAAAACAACATACAACGCGCCTCCTTTGCTTTGTAAATTCAGTATAGCACACATCCGCGCCCGCGTCAATCTCACGAAAGCAGATCGCAGACGATCAGCATGCCGCAGAAGCCGCCGAGAAACGCAAAGCCCGCGCGCCTCCCCCGCCCGTCTTCGCGGGCCATCGGCAGCATATCGTCCACGATCACAAAGAGCATGCACCCGCCGGCAAACGACAGCGCAAACGGCAATATCGCGCCGGAGAGCGAAACGGTCCAATAGCCGAGCAGGGTGCCGACGATCTCGGACACGCCGGTGCCGCAGGCGATGAGGAGCGTTTTTGCCGGCGAAAAGCCGGCCGCCAGCAGCGGCGCGACCACGACCATCCCCTCGGGCAGATTCTGCAGCGCGATGCCCAGCGCCACGGAAAGCGCCAGCGCCTGCCGGTCGGTGCCGAACCCGACCCCGGCGGCAAGGCCCTCCGGCAGATTATGCAGCGCGATGGCCAGCACGAACAAAAGCAGTCTGCGGCGCGCTTCGTCGGTTTCTCCGGGGCGGCCGCACTCCCACCGCCGCAGCAGCCGCTCACAGCCGCAAAGGCACAGCCCGCCGCAGACCGCGCCGCACGGCAGCCAGAGGTACGCCAGACGGCATTCAAACACCGGCAGCAGCAGACCGACCGCCGCCGCGGCGAACATCACGCCCGCAGCGGCGCCCATGGTCACCGCGCGCAGCGAAAGCGACACGCGCCGGAACGCAAAGCCCAGCAGCGCCCCCGCAATGGTTGCGCCGCCGACGCCGAGCGCCGCGCACAAGGCCAGCCGCATTGCCTCACCTCCCCGGAATGGTTCGGTGTATGCTATGCGAAGCGGGCGGGAGAGGTGAAGGATGGAGGGGGTGAGGGATTGAGGGATTGAGGGATTAAGGGATTAAGGGAATGAGAACAAAAGCGCCCCGTAGTCGTCGGCTGTCAGCCGACCGGGGCGCGAATGGGTGGCACATTGGCGTAGCGCCGGCGTTTCGCCGGTCCGACACGCACGCATAAAAACAGGCCGCCGATTCGGCGGCGCTGCGGATGTGTTTTTTCCAAAATGTCCGGCGCGTCACAAAAAAGCGGGCGGCAGATGGCCGCCCCTACGGTTGAAGATGGAATGATGCGTTATTCCGCGCTCGCTTCGCGGATGAAGTGTTTGAAGAACCGCAGGCCGTCTTCCATGCAGGAAACGGGAATGCGCTCGTTGGTGCCGTGGCAGAGCATCATCAGCGAGGCGTCGGCGCGGAACGGGCCGAAGCGGTAAATATTGTCGCAGATCGGCTCATAGTTGCAAGCGTCGGTGCCGCCCATCACGAGATAGGGCGCGACGATGGAGTTCGGCTCAATGGCAAGGCACAGCTTTTCAATAATCCCGAACGCGCGGGAATCCAGCGGCGAAAACGAGCTGGCCTCCTTGCTGCTGAGGACGTTGACCTCGACGTCCTTGTTGCGCACGACCTTTTTGATGTGCGCCACAAGGTCCTCGGTGGTCGTACCGGGCATGGCGCGGAAGTTGACCGTCACCGTGGCGCGCTGCGGCAGCACGTTGGCCGCGGGGCTGCCCTGGGTCATCGTGACGCCCGTGGTGGTGCGCACCATGCACGCCGCCGCCGGAATCAGCTTGCAGATCTGCAGCAGCGCGGGATAGAGCACGCCGATGTTGCAGGTAATCAGCCGCACCGGATAGGTCATGTTGCGGGCGACGGACTCAAACAGCAGCTTCATGTTCTGGGAAAACGCGGCCCGGAACTGGTGGTTTTCCAGATCGCGGATCACGCCGGCAAGCTCGCCCACGGCGGAATGCTTCGGGGGCGCCGAGGAGTGGCCGCCCTTGGCGGGCACCGAAATTTCGATGTCGGAATAGCCCTTTTCGGCAATGCCGATGCCGGCGAGGTATTTGTTTTTGATCACGCCCTTGACGTTGACCGGCAGCATGGCGCCGCCCTCGTCCAGCAGGCAGTCGAGCCGCACGCCTCTGTCTTTGAGATAGTGCATGATGTCGCGGGCGCCGTTCTTGTCGTTGGCCACCACTTCTTCGTTGTCGCCGAACAGCAGATAGACGTCGCGCTCCGGCTCAAAGCCTTCTTCCAGCAGTGATTCCACAGCCTCCAGCACGCCGACGAGATGGTTCTTCATATCCAGCGCGCCGCGGCCCCAGATGTATTCGCCGTCGTCGTAGCCTTCAAACGCGGGGTGGATCCAGTCGCGCTCGGTCCCCTTTGTCACGGGCACCACGTCCTGGTGGGCCAGCATGGCAACGGCGTCGAGCGCGGGGTTTTTGCCCTTCCAGCGATAGACAAGGTTCGCCGGCGGCACGACCGTTTTTTCCAGCTTTTCGCGGATCAGCGGATAGCTTTCGTCGATGAACGCGTGCAGCTTTTCGAATTCGCCCCAATCCACCTTGTCCATGTCGCGGTAGGAAACAGTTTTGATGCGGATCACTTCCGACAGATGCTCGCGGTAGCGATCCAGATTCACCGTTTCGGCCGGCAGCGGGGTGACCTCTGGCTTTTTGGGCCGGAACAGCGCGGCGTGGACGGCGTTTGCCGCGGCGACGGCGCCGATCGCGCCGCAGATAACGGGGGCCTTCTTCACTTTCATGGAAAACACTCCTCCAAAAGAAACGGAATTATTCGTATTGCGCGCGGCAGCCGCCGATAAACTTCGGCCGCGTGGTGGCCGCGGTGATCCGCGCCTGCCCGATCTGCGTCACGGAAAGGCGCGCGGGCACGGCGACGTGCCGCAGATGCATGCCGATCAGGGTCAGACCGATGTCAAGTCCGGCCTCCGCCTGCACGTGCTCCACCGCCACGGGATCCTTGAAATTGGCCCAGGCCGTTGTGGCGAACGAGCCGCCCGCCTTCGGCTTGGGTACGACCGACACGATCTCATAGCCGCGGGAAAGCGCGACGGCGCGCTCCACGATCAGCGCGCGGTTCAGGTGCTCGCAGCACTGCGCCGCGAGGAACAGACCTCTTTCCCGCAATTCGGGATAGAGGCCCTTGAATGCGGCCTCGGCCAGCTCCAGCGAAGACGCATGGCCGATGACGCCGCCGCCGATCTCGCTGGACGAACAGCCGACCACGACAAGCGCGCCCGGCTGCAGATCGGCTTTTTCCAGCAGTTCCCGCATGGCGTCATGCGCCTGCAGGGTGATAGTCTCTGTCATGGACGCTCCTCCCGCCTCAAAGGCCGCGGAACACCAGACGCAGGAACGAACGGTTCAGCCGATAGATGGTGCGGAACAAATCACGGAATGTACGGTACATAGTAACAGCCTCCTGTGCAGGTTTTTTCTGTCTTTCATTATTTCACCGATTTTGAAAATTGTCAAGGGAAAGCGCGAATTTTTCACGTTTCCCTTGACAAGGCACGGTTTTTCTGCTAAAATCGTTTGGCAATCGGAAATGGAGAGTTGTCCGAGTGGTCGAAGGTGCAGCACTCGAAATGCTGTGTACGAAAGTACCTAGGGTTCGAATCCCTAACTCTCCGCCATCATAGGATTGCTATTTTAACAAGATAGCAATCCTATATTTTTGCCCTAAAATGCCGAAAATACTGCGAAAATAGGCTGTTTTCGGCATTTCCATTCATCCGACCACAAGAAATAATCCTGAGCCGGGGGTCTCTCGGCTCAGGATTTCTGCTTTTTTAGAGGTCTCGGCACCGTCAGCGTTACGAAATTTAACGATTCCCTTTTGAACGGGCTAAGCGTGGTATCCCTCATTAGGTTATCGCCTGTGTGTTGCATTTTAATTTACCAAGCACATCAGCAGTATCGCCATCAATGCATATTGCCTGATTTTCAATCTCCTTTGGACAATATGCTTCACCATAGTTCAAACAAGCATAAATGGATTTCTTATTGGCTCTCGTCATCTGCCAGAACGGATACTTGATGATGACTGGCGTATTGGCGCCAACGCCGATTTCCAGAGACAGCACTTGCAGATTCTTGTGTGTTCGTGGAAG
>JAEEUW010000114.1 GCA_016290665.1 Clostridiaceae bacterium
GGTTGAGTTGAAAGAGAAACCGCCGTCTTGGTTGAAGCTGACGGCTGCGGTTCAAGAGAAGGAGTGGTTGCTGCTGACGCAGCAACCACGCAGGTTGAGTTGAAAGAGAAACCGCCGTCCGGGTTGAAGCTGACGGCTGCGGTTCAAGAGAAGGGGTGGTTGCTGCTGACGCAGCAAACCACACAGGTTGAGTTGAAAGAGAAACCGCCGTCCGGGTTGAAGCTGACGGCTGCGGTTCAAGAGAAGGGGTGGTTGCTGCTGACGCAGCAAACCACGCAGGTTGAGTTGAAAGAGAAACCGCCGTCCGGGTTGATACTGACGGCTGCGGTGAGCTGATTCCGCCTTGCCGCGGGGTCCGTGCTGAAAGAAGCCGCGCGGAACGGCGGCGCTACGGCTGCCTTTTCACGGCGTTGTGCCGACTTTGCCGCCGGACGTTTTGCGTTCAGCCGGACGACCTCTTTACTCAGCCGCAGCGGCGGTGGCAACGTGGCCTCACCCGCCGTCGCGTTTTCATGTCGTTCCCTTGCCGCTGCGTTCGCGGCGCGACGGCACCCTCCCCAGAGGGGAGGGCAAGTTAGGCTTCGGGCTTGCCGCAGCGTTGGCGGTGGCCCGGCTGCCTTGCCTGACCGTCCGTGCTGACCGCTGACAGCGAAAACCGCCGCCGGGATCCCGGCGGCGGTTTGTTGTCTGGTGCTGTTAAATCTCCTTTTGCAGCGGGCCGTCCGGGCAGCGCGAAAGCGTGGCGCCACTGCCGGTGCCGTTCTGCTTGACCACCTGGTCGCGGCTCGGGGAATACATTTTGAACGAGCCGACGGTGCCGTGGGCCTGAATCTGCAGCTTGACGAAGATGGGGAACAGCAGAGGAATCACCTTTTTGCTGCTGCCCGCGTTCCAGATCGTGGCGGCAAAGGCGGCGCAGTTGAAGAACACACCCCAGAAGTTGGTGTTCAGCAGCTTGTTGCTCACGCTTTGCAGCGCGCTGCGGCTGAGCGCCTGCCTGGTGGCCACGGTGCCGCCCATCGGATAATGGTTGCCGCACCAGGCCTCCACGTTGTAATGGGTGCCCAGAGCGCGGGAACGGAAGGCGAAGCTGCCCACGGAAACGCCCTGATTCGGCGGCAGGCGGTAGGCGCCCACCTGCAGCGTTTCGTCCGTGCGGTTTTCAATATAGACCCAGGCGTGGCCGAAAACGGACGCATTGGACTGGCGGAAGCAAAGATACATGTCCGCCACATAGTCGTCGCCCGAGGCGGCAAAGGCAACGGGCAACACGGACAGGGCGAGAATCAGCGCAAGGAGCAGCGCAAGAACGGGCTTGAAGTGTTTCATGGATTTCGGTCTCCTTGCTTTCATAGATCTTAATTATACTACCACATCCGCTGCCCCTTGTCAATGCAAAAAAGCAGACAGGGCTTTTTCGCGCCCTGCCTGTCGGCGTTCTGCCGTCTTTAGTCATACTGCTTTGACAGCCGCTCTTGTGCCGTTTCCCGGTCGATCTCGCCCGTGTTGCAGTCGATCATCACCTGCACGTCCTTGTCGCGCAGATCATAGAACAGCCAGATCACGTAGGCGATCGCGCCGCCGATGGCCGGGATCAGCATGAAGATCATCCAGAGCATGCGCAGCGCGTGGGGCGTCTGGGTCACGCCGCTGGCCTCCAACTCCTGGAACGAGCTGACCTCCACGGTCTTCCAGCCGACCGAGCGCAGACCGAGCAGAAACAGGCCCAGCGCGCTGGCGATGGAGCCGGTCAGCTTGGCCATGAAGGTCTGCACCGCAAAGGTGATGCCCTTGGCCTCGGTGCCACTCTTGAAGCGGCCGTATTCCGCGCAGTCGGGGGTGAACATGAACATGCAAAGGCCCATGACCGACAGCGGCAGCGCGCGCAGCGTGAACAGGACGATATAGAGCCAGACGTGCTCATAGCCCGCCAGCCAGGTGATCACGCTGAGAATCACATAAAGCAGCGTGCAGACGCGGTAGACCTTCATCTTGTCGAACCGGCGGATCAGCTTCGGCAGAAGCAGCGCCACGAACAGCTGCGGAACGGAGCCGATGGCGCCCACCACGATGGCGAACAGGGCGCTGTGGAACAGGTAATAGGACACATAAAGCTGGAAGGCGCTGCCGACATTGAGGGCGGAATAAAAGAACAGGCCGACGTAATAGATCAAAAGATACTTGTTCTGCACCAGATAAGAGAACATCCGCCGGATCGAGAATGCCTCTTCGCTTTCGGCGTGGTGGCGCTCCTGCAGCCTGAACGACGCCGGCAGCATGAGGGCGAGCGCCAGCGCGCAAAGCAGCACCGAGATCATGCCGTAGCCCATGCCGACCTTTTCGCTGATCAGCACGGTGGTCGCCGTGCTCGTGATGCCCACGCCGATATAGGTCCAGATGCTCTTGTAGGACTGGATCGTATTGCGCTCGTCGAGATTCTGGGTCATGCTGGTCAGAATGCCGAAGATCGGCACGTCGCACAGCGTATAGGCGGTGTCCCAAAGGATATAGGCCACCGCGAACCAGCAAAGTTTCACCGCCTGGCTCGAGCCGCGCGGGATGATAAAGGTGAGGATCGTCGTCAGCGGGATCAGAATCGTGGACACACGGATCCACGGCAGATATTTCTTGCCGCTTTTGAACTTGACCGCGTCAAAGATCACACCGAACAGGGTGTCGTTCACCGCGTCCCAGATCTTGACCGCCAGCATCACCGAGGCCGATTTCAGCGGGTCGATGCCGAGGAACAGCAGATAGGTGGTCAGGCAGACGTTAAACAGCGTGTAGATCACGTTCTGCCCGGCAAAATAGGAATAGTAGCTCCAGCGTTCCGTCGGCTGGGTATCCCAGCCCGCCGGCGTTGCCAGCAGCGATTTCACTTTGGTCACAAGCTGCATACGGATCCTCCCCTTGCGCTCTTTTCAACCTCATTATATTGGACTGCGACGGTGCTTGTCAATCGCGGCGCGGCCTTTTTATCAAATCTAATAAAATGATTGCGCCGCACCGGGAAAGGGTGTATAATGCAGACAGAAGCCGGAAGGAGGAAAAAGCAATGAAACAGAGCCTTTCGTTTTTGCTCACGGTGCTGCTGCTGGCGGGACTGCCGCTCGGCGCGCTGGCCGCCGGGCCGGTCAATCCGTTTGAACGGGGCGCGCTCTCCTGCGAACGCTTTCGCATCCCGGCGCTTCTGACCCTGCGCGACGGCAGCGTGCTCGCTTCGGCGGATCTGCGCTGGAACCACGGCACCGACGCGCCGCAGAACCTCGACGTTGCGGCGGCGGCTTCGCCGGACGGCTATGACGGCTGGGTCACGAGCGTGCCCTGCCGGCTCGACGATTACGCCGACGGCGCGGGGAGCAGGCAAAGCGCCGCCTATATCGACTCCGCCCTGCTGCAAAGCGAGAGCGGCCGCGTGTTTTTGCTGTGCGACCTGTTCCTGTCCGGCGTCGGTTACCCCAACGCGCAGAAGGGGAGCGGCTGCCTGACGGTCGGCGGCAACCGCCACGTTGCGCTGGCGCAGAAGGGCAGCGGCGACTACGGCTGTTATATCGCGGACTTTGACGGCGGCTTTGCGCCGGTTCTGCAAAAGGACGGCGGCAAAACGCCCTACAGCGTGGACGGGGAATACCGCCTTTACAAGGACGGCGTCCTATGCACGATGGCGCAGCGGAATGAAAACGAACAGCCCACGGGCCGGACCGTAGCGCAGACGGTGTTCTATGCCGACGCCGATCTGCACGTGTTCCCGACGCCGTTTCTGTGCCTGCGCCACAGCGACGACGGCGGCAGAACCTGGAGCGCGCCGACGCTTTTGAACCCGATGGTGAAAAAAGACGGCGAAGCCTTTCTCGGCGTCTGCCCGGGCCGCGGAACGGCCGTGCAGGTTGACGGCCGCGAACGGCTGATCTTTCCGGTCTATTCCAACGAAAAACGCAAAGAGCACGCCCTCACGGTGTATTCCGACGACGGCGGGCTGACCTGGAGCCGCGGCAGCGACGTGAAGAACGCGCTGCTGCTGCAAAAGACCAGCGAATCGCAGATCGTTTCCCTGCCCGACGGCACGCTGCGCCTGTTTTCGCGCAACGGCTCCCACTTCGTTTCGTTCTGCGACAGCGCGGACGGCGGCGTCCGCTGGACGAAGGCGCAGCCCGACTGGGCCCTGCGCGGCACGAAGAACTGCATGGTCTCGTTCATCAACACGTCGAAGACCGTGGACGGCAAGCCGGTGGTTCTGTGCTCCATGGGGTCGAACGTCAAGGGCCGCGCCGACGGCGTGATCCGCGTCGGCGTCGTCGGCGGCGGGAACCGGATCGACTGGATCTCGGCCTGCCCGGTCAACGTCGGCTTCTTCGCCTATTCCTGTCTGACGGAACTCTCCGACGGCCGCTTTGCGCTGCTGTTTGAGGACGAGGCAGCGCACCTTTGCTACCGCGTGTTCGCCCTGCAGGCGGACGGCACGCTTCTGCCCGCGGACGGCGCCGCTCCGGTGACGCCGGCAAAGCCCTCCTTCGCCGACCGCCTGCTGGCGCTGTTCGCAAAGTGCATGCAGTTGTTTTCGCGATGATTTCACCGATAAGAAAAAGCCCGTTGTGCCATCCGGTACAACGGGCTTTGATCATTCTTCAACGGTTGCCATACATTTTCTCGTAATAATCGGCGTATTCGCCGCTCTTGACGTGCTCCCACCAGGCGCGGTGGCCGAGGTACCAGTCCACGGTCTTTTGAAGCCCCGTGTCAAAGTCGGTTTCGGGGTACCAGCCGAGCGCCGACCGGATCTTCGTCGGGTCGATCGCGTAGCGCATGTCGTGGCCCGGGCGATCCCTGACGTAAACGATGGCGCTCTCGTCCTTGCCCAGCAGGCGCAGCACGGCCTTGACCACGTCGAGGTTCGTGCGCTCGTTGTGGCCGCCAATGTTATAGACCTCGCCGAGCTTGCCGCCCTGCAGAATCAGGTCGATCGCTTTGCAGTGATCCTCCACATAGAGCCAGTCGCGCACGTTTTTGCCCTCGCCGTAGACCGGCAGAGGCTTGCCCTCCAGCGCGTTGGTAATCATCAGCGGAATCAGCTTTTCGGGGAAGTGATAGGGCCCGTAGTTGTTGGAGCAGCGGCTGATCGTCACCGCGCTGCCGTAGGTGCGGAAATAGGCCAGCACCAGCAGATCCGCCGCCGCCTTGCTCGCCGAATAGGGCGACGAGGTGTGGATCGGCGTCTCCTCGGTGAAGAACAGGTCGGGTCGGTCCAGCGGCAGGTCGCCGTAGACCTCGTCGGTGGAGACCTGATGGAAACGCACGTTGCCGTGGGTGCGGCAGGCGTCCAGCAGCACCTGTGTGCCGAGGATGTTCGTTTTGAGGAACACCTCCGGCGCTTCAATCGAACGGTCGACGTGCGATTCCGCGGCAAAGTTGACCACCGCGTCGATCGGCGTTTCGTCAAACAGGGCGAAGACCGCCGCGCGGTCGGTGATATCCGCCTTCACAAAGCGAAAGCGCTCGTCTTCCATGGCGGGGGCCAGGGTTTCCAGATTGCCGGCATAGGTCAGCGCGTCCAGCCCGATCACGGAAAGATCGGGGTGCCGGTCGAGCATGTAATAGACGAAGTTGGAGCCGATGAAGCCGGCGGCGCCGGTGACAAGCAGCGTTTTCATGGCAAATCCCTCACGTTCTTTTTTTGAATTTGGTGCCGCAGTGCGGGCAGGTGATTTCGATCTTGCCGCGGTTCTTCGGCACGCGCAGGGTCTTTTTGCAGGTGGGGCAGGCGTAGTAGCGGTGGTCGACGTCCTTTGCCTGCTGCGCCTTCTGGCCAAGCTTCGCCCGGATCGGGTTCCACACGCGCAAAAAGCGGTCGTTTTCCGCGCGGCGCTTTTCAACACTGCGCGAGAGCACGCGCAGCAGCGCGAGCACCATCGGCAACAGGCCGATCAGCCGGTAATAGCGCACGCCGCACAGCGACAGGATCAGCGTCAGAAGACAGCCGAGCAGCAGCAGCGCCACGCCGAGCTGATCCAGTCCGTAACGGTCCTGCAGCAGCGCGCGCAGCTTTTGTTGCAGATTGTTCATGGGGAAAGACTCCTTTGGATGGGGGAACATAGAAAATGAGATATCAGAAACCCTCTATGCTTCGAAATAAGCGCGGTCAATGAGAGGCTTTGCTTTTTGAAAGTCTTTTTCTGTTTTTATAGAGATTTCCAAATCACCCGTTCCGTAATGCCCGATATTCTTCACGTTTCGTGTGAATCCATTTTCCAATTCAACAGTATTGGGATCAAGCTTTAAATGAAGGATAATCTGATTTTTGAAAACCTCTATACAAACGATGTTTTGTACTTTCTTATATGCTAAATAAAACTTCAACTGGTTTTGAATGAGATCATCACCAAGAGATTCTATA
>JAEEUW010000115.1 GCA_016290665.1 Clostridiaceae bacterium
TTCAACCAAGACGGCGGTTTCTCTTTCTTTCGGGCGAAAGAAAGAGAAAGTCCGCAGAAAAGAGAAAGAAAGCCCGGGGCTTCGGATACGGCGAAAGCGGCGACGGCGTCCGCACCTGCGGTGCGGAAAAGCGCCGTCTTATTTCGCCTACCACTGCCGTCAGCCTCCGCCCACAATGCCGACAGGTCGGCCTTGCACTTTCATCGGCCGTGTTTGGTTTCCAACCCTGCGGGCGTTTCTCAAAAGATGCATGCCCCCACAAAGTGCTGCGCAAGGCCTTGCGGTGAAGGGAACCATGCGGTCGTTTTTTCAGGATTATTCAAACCTTTCTCTAAGCCCGAAGCGTTGGCGGTGATTGCTGCGCCTTGCCTGGCGTCAGTACCAACTGCACACTACACTGCACACTGCACACTGAAAAAGCCGCCCAAGGGGCGCACGCCGCAAGGAAGAGCCGCCCGCAAAGCGGCTCTTTTCCGCGATAACTGCTTTAAAAAATCCGCCCAAGGCGTCAGCCTTGCGCGGATCTTGTGCATTGTTCTCACTAAAAACAGTTCGCTTTGCGGATGCCAGGCAGTTTTTGAAGCGCAAAATTGTCTCACAAGGCAAAGCCGAAAGCCGCAGAAACCTGCCGGTTTTCAAGGATTTCGGCACAGCATTTGGGCAATTTTGCCTTCAAAAACCGACGCTTCCCTACGGCGTGTGCCCCAAAGGCGGCCTTCTGTGCACTGTACACTCAATATTTCATCTTTTCGTTGATCGCCTTCACCACGTCGGGCTCCAGCTTGATCTCGGCGCGGTCATAGGTCAGCATGCCGTTGACCTCGAACTCCACGTCGGACACCTGGGTATAGACCGTGGCGGAAAGGCCCTTCTTAATTGCCGGAATCACCTGATGCTCATGCAGCTTGCGATAGGCGTTCGTCATGCTCTCTTTGGTCTTATACATCTGGTAGCCGAAGCTCTTTTCCTTGTTCCAGACGTGGCCGTCGATGATCTGGCTGTAGCCGCCGTATTCGCTGAGGACGAACGGTCTGCCGTCGTGCTTCGGGGTCGTGACCGGCCAGATGTAGCGGTGAATCGAGCGCAGCTCGCTCCCCTTCTGGTCATACCAGCCGCTGGCGTGGTCCACGATGCGCGAGGGATCATAGGCCTTCACGGCGTCGCCGATGCGCTTGGCGTCGAACTGGCCCCAGCCCTCGTTGAACGGCACCCAAAGGCCGATGCACGGCACGTTATAGAGCGCGTCGATCATCTCAAAGAGCTCTTCTTCAAACTGGGTGCGCCATTCGATCCGGTCGCGGTGGAACAGCTTATACTTGTTGTCCTTCATCGAAAGATAGACGATCGGGCTGAGGAAGCTCATCGCGTTGGGCAGTACGCCCGCGTGGAAGAGGTTGAGCGCCTTGCCGCCGCTGACCATATCCTGCCAGACGATCATGCCCAGCCGGTCGCAGTGGTAGTACCAGCGCGCGGGCTCCACCTTGATATGCTTGCGCAGCATGTTGAAGCCGAGGTCCTTCATCGTCTGAATGTCATAGACCATGGCTTCGTCCGTCGGGGGCGTCAGACCGCCGTCGCTCCAATAGCCCTGATCCAGCAGACCGCGCTGGAAATAGGGCTCGTTGTTGAGAAACAGCCGCGGATAGCCGTCATAGTCGCCGATGGAAAACTTGCGCATGGCAAAGTAGCCCTTGACGCTGTCTTCGCCCATCGTCAGCAGGAAGTCATAGAGGAACGGCGATTCCGGCGACCAGAGCTTCGCGTCCGGAATCTCCAGCGCGTCGTCCGCGGTGATATCGCGGTCCACAACAACGCTTTCGCCGTCGAGCACCTTGATGTGCAGCTGACCTTCGCCGACCGTTTCGGTTTTGAGGCGCAGCACGCCGGCGTCGATATCCGGCGTCAGGCGGAAGGCTTTGATATAGCTTTGCGGCACGGCCTCGAGCCACACGGTCTGCCAGATGCCGCTCGTGGCGGTGTACCAGAAGCCGTGGGAATAGCTCGCCTGCTTGCCGCGGTTCTGCCAGCCCTCGTCCGTCGGGTCATAGACCTTGACGACCAGCTCGTTTTCGCCGTCCTGCAGCGCGTCGGTGATCTCCGCCGAAAACGGACAATAGCCGCCGACGTGGTGCGCCACCTCTTTGCGGTTGAGGTACACATGGCATTCCCAGTCCACGGCGCCGAAGTGCAGCAGCACGCGCTTGCCGGAAAAATCGGCGGGCAGCGTGAACGCCTTGCGGTACCACAGGCGGTCGGCCGCGGTGATGGTTTTGCAGACGCCGGACAGACAGCTTTCAATCGCGAACGGCACGCGGATCTGCCCCTCGAAGGCGGCGGGCCACTCGGTTTTTTCGTCCGTCAGGGCATAGTCAAACAGGCCGTTGAGGTTCAGCCAGCTCTCGCGCACCATCTGCGGACGGGGATACTCGGGCAGCGGACAGTCGCACATGGCTGCGTCTGCCCAACGGGTTTTTAATGTCATCATAGCGGGATCCTCCCTGTAATTTGATTCAATTCGGAATTCGGAATTATGAATTCCGAATGAAGGGACGCCGCGCTGCGCGCGATGCGTCAAAGACATGCGCTGTCATTTGTTTTTTGGCGGGAAAGCCGTAGAAAACCATAACAGCGGATCAGCGGATCTATGGGACGCTTTTCGCTTTTCAGCGCGTTTTCGGCCGCGGAAAAACGGGTTCGGCCGGACACGAGCGATCCCCGCGACCGCAATTCCGAATTCCGCATTCCGCATTCGCACGACCGTGCGCCGCGTCAGCGCAGATAGGAGGCCGACACCCAGCCGGACACGCCGTGGGTGAGATCGGTCACATAGACCCAGCCGGAAACGGTGCTGCTTCTGCCCTTCACCTGCACCGGATAACCGTCGTGGATCGGGCGGATGATGTCATAGCTTGTGCCGGGGCCCTTGCGCAGGTTGAGCGCGGAGCCGTCGACGGAGACCGTCTTGGTGCCGCCGTCCTCGGTCACGTCGGGGGCGACAACGCCGGCCACGGTCTGCTGCGTCTGCGCCACGGGGCGGCTGTTGCCCAGATAAGTCTTCTTGACCCAGCCGGACACGCCGTAGCGGTTGCTGCGCACGAAGCAATAGCCGTTTTGTTCCGCAGTCACGGTGACGTCGGCGCCCACGGAGAGCGACACGCGGTTCGCGCTGGAGCTGTTCGGCGCATAGCGCAGCGCCACGCCGTTGGTGTTGACATACATCGTTTTGGCCGCAAAGGTGGTCGTCGGCCGCTGCAGGGTGTTCGCCGGCTGCGTGGTCGGCGCCTGGGTGGTGGTCCGGTGCGCCGTGGTCGTCGCCCGCGCGGTGGTGCGCGGCGCCGTTGTGGTGGGGCGCGCGGTCGTCGTCGGGGCCTTGGTGGTCGGAGCGGCGGTCGTCGGGGTGGTGGTATCGAGCGGCGCGGTGGAGTCGTCGGGCGCGGTCAGCTCGTTGTCGTCGGCCGAAATATCGGTGATGCTGTCGGGTTCCGAGGTGCTTTCGTCGGTGCTTTCATCCGTTGCGCTCTCGTCGGTCGTGTCTTCGTCCGAGGTGCTCTCGTCCGTTGTGTCTTCCGTGGTCGGCTCCGTGGTCGGATCGGTCGTGGGCTCCGTGGTCGGATCGGTGGAATCGACGATGATTGCCGACGGCTCGGTGGAGGGCCGGAAGAACGGGTTCTCGGTCTTCATATAGTACCACGCGCCCACAGCGGCGGCCGCCAGCAGCAGCACAACGAGCAGCGCGGCAACCTTGCCTTTTTTGCCCTTGCCGCCGGTCACGTACATATCGTCGAGGTCATCAGCCTCTTCGGCCTGCGCTGCGTCCGGCGCGTCTTCGGGCAAGACGATCTCTTCGGTCGGCTCATAGACCGGGATGTCGCCCTCGATCGCCACGGGCTGGGTGTCGGAGATCTTCGCTTCCGGCGGAATCACCACCGGCGCGGGCGCCGCGGGCGGCGCGTCTTCCAGATCGGGATGCAGCTCGCGGAACGGATCGTCGTCGTCCGTTTCGGGGTCATAGGGCGCGTCCTCGGCGCCGACGGTCTGGGCGGGTTCATAAGCTTCAAAGGTGGGCGAAACATAGGCCGGCATGCCGTTCAGCGGTTCCATTTCCGGGGCGGGCTGCGGCGCTTCCTCCGGCACGTCGGGCACTTCCGGCGCTGCGGGCGCTTCCGGCAGCGGTTCCTCCGCCGGCGCGGCCTGCGCGGGCGGCTCCGGCTTTGCCAGCGGCGGCACGGAGGACGGATGCGTGGGCGAAACAAATTCATTGTCTAAGCTGATGATGGTGCCGCAGGCGGGGCAGAACCCGGCGCCCTGTTCCAGCTCGCTGCCGCAAAACGGACATTTCATGTTTCATCACTCCTGCATTTTTCTGTTCGGCGCGCAAATGGCGCCTATTTAGATTATTCTACCACAAGATGTAGCGGAATGCAAGCGTTTGCAACCACAATGCAAAAAAAGAAAAAGCACCCCATAGGAGTGCTTTTGGTTTTTGCTCAGGTTACGCGGAAATGCTGGAGAAGATCTTCTTCATGAAATCCTGACCCTTTTCGATGTTGCCCTGATAGGCGATGAGGCCGATCAGCGTGCCGAACACCTGAACCAGAATGCCGAACACCTTCGCGAAAGTGTCTTCTTCCATTTTAGCTTCCTGATACACAGCGCGGAACTCAACGACCCTGCCGATATCGACTTCCTTCACCACATAGGCGCCGGGAACCGTCGTATAGGTGCCGTTATCCGTGTCGCCGGACATCGCGGGAACGCGCTGCCAACCGACGAAGGACTGACCCTTGGGCCCCTCCACGGACGGAAGCGTTACGGAAGAATCCTTGAGGAACAGTTTGGCATCGGCAGGTTTGCTGGCATCGGGAACAACCACAAACACCTGCGGAACGTCTTCTGCCTGAACATAGGACGACGTGCCGGTCGTCGTGTCATAGACATACTGACCGCTCTTGCAGGTACCGCCGTTCAGACGGAACATGAGCACGCACTGTTTGCTGCTGTCCGCGCCGTGATCGCCGCCGAAATAGGAATAGCTGTCCTCTGCAGATGCAGAAATTGCCATGCAGGAGAAGAGCATCAGGGCCGCGAGGAAAACAGATAATACTTTTTTCATTTGGAGTGCCTCCTTATATTTTTTGCTATTATCTTGCTTAGATTATAGCATTCCGCTTTGCAAATTGCAAGATGTTTTCGGAATCTTCACAAAATATTTTTCTGTTTGCAAACTTCTGTCACATTTTTACAGATTGTGAACGAAAAATCAGGAATCCTATGGCAACTTTTCCATTTTAAGCCGGAATCATTGACGAAAATGGCCCCGTTTTGTATAATTGTTGCAACAACTTGGAGGCGATCGGATGGAACAGACCCGCGGCCTGAACCGCGACATACTGAAATACCTTGCAATTCTTGCCATGCTGCTGGATCATATCGCGTGGTATCTGATGGAATTCTCGTCGCCGTGGGCGCAGGCATTCCACATTGTGGGCCGCATCACGGCGCCGCTGATGTGCTTTTTTCTGGCGCAGGGCTACGTCTACACGCGCTCGCTGCCGCGCTATCTGGGGCGGCTGGCGGTCTTTGCCGCGCTTTCGCAGATCCCCTGGTACCTGCTGCACCCGGCGAAGGGCTGGCTGACGTTCAACTTTTTGTTCACGCTGGCGCTCTCGCTTCTGGCCATCCATGCGTGGGAAACCGTCAAAAGCCTGCCGCTGCGGCTGTTGGCCGTTGCGGCCTGTGTGGCTGCCAGCTGGTACTGCGACTGGCACGTCTACGCCCCGCTGTGGTGTCTGCTGTTTTATGTGTTCCGCGACGACAGGGGCAAGCAGCTGCTGTCGTTCACCGGCGTAGCGCTGCTTTATATGGAAGAGACTGTGCGCGCGCGGCTGAACGCGGGCTTCAGTCTGCACACGGCGCTGCGCACCTCGGCGTTCACGCTCGGCGTGTTCCTTGCCGTTCCGCTGCTGCTCAGCCACAACGGCCGCAAGGGGCGTTTCGGGTGGAGCAAGTGGGTGTTCTATTGGTTCTATCCGGCGCACCTCGCCGTGCTGGCGGTGCTGCAGCGGGTATTGAAATAGCGCGCCCCATACAATCATACAAAGCTCTTGCCTCCTGCTGCCTGCCGGGCGGCTTTTTTCAGTGTGCGGTGTGCAGTTTTCAGTGTGCAGTGACGCGGGAAACGCGGGCGCAAAGAGAATGCTGCGGGTTCCGTGAGAGTTTCCTCCTCTCCGGCGCTTCTTCGCAAGGCCTTACGGCAGCGGTAAGGTGTCGGTGATCCTTGCCGCCGGACGTTTTACGTTCAGCCGGACGACCTCACCCGTCACGCGCATCACTCTGCCGTGGAGACTGCGGCGACGTGGCCTCACCCGCCGTCGCGTTTTTATGCTGTC
>JAEEUW010000023.1 GCA_016290665.1 Clostridiaceae bacterium
TTGTCTATGACGTGGAAAACGTCATCAAGGTACGCACAGGCGAAGAAGGATACGACGCTTTACAGGACGTCGAATAAAAAACGGGCGGCGTCACAAGGATGCTGCCCAAGCTTTTTTGGAGGAATCTATGGCAATTCAGGAAGCCTGCGGCGTATTCGGCGTCTTTTCAAAAGGCAAAACCGACGTTGCCGCCATGACCTACTACGGGCTTTATGCGCTGCAGCACCGCGGGCAGGAAAGCTGCGGGATTGTGGTCAACGACGACGGCCTGTTCTTTTCGCATAAAGACCGCGGTCTGGTGAACGAAGTCTTCTCTCAAAAGGCGCTGGCCGGTCTGCCGGCAGGAACCATGGCGGTCGGCCATGTGCGCTACGGGACGACCGGCGGCAACAGCCGCAGCAACTGCCAGCCGATTGAGGTCAATCACCAAAAGGGCAAAATGGCGCTGGCGCACAACGGCAACCTCAGCAATGCGGCAGAACTGCGCAACGCGCTGGAAATGTCGGGCGCCATTTTTCACACGACCAGCGACACCGAGACCATCGCCTATATTGTGACCCGGGAACGGCTGCGGGCACCCTCGATTGAAGACGCGCTTTCCAAAGCGATGGATACGCTGGAAGGCGCCTATTCGCTGGTGCTGATGTCGGCGCAAAAACTGATCTGTGCCCGCGATCCCTTCGGCTTTCGTCCGCTCTGCTTCGGCCGGACCGAGGACGGCGCTTACGTCGTTGCGTCGGAAAGCTGCGCGCTGGAAGCGGTGGGCGCGTCCTTCATCCGCGACGTGGAGCCCGGTGAAATCCTTGTGTTCGGCAAGGACGGCTGCGTCTCCCGGCGGGAGCATTGCGGCAAGCAGAAAAAGAAGCTTTGCGTCTTTGAATACATTTATTTTGCTCGTCCGGATTCCGTGATTGACAAGCTTTCGGTGCATCAGTTCCGTTTGGAGGCGGGAAGGATTCTTGCCGAGCGGCATCCCGTCGAGGCCGATCTTGTGATCGGCGCGCCGGATTCCGGCCTGGACGCGGCGCTCGGCTTCAGCCGCCGCTCCGGCATTCCCTACGGGATCGGACTGATAAAGAATAAATACATCGGCCGCACATTCATTGCGCCCGGACAAAAGAGCCGCACGGACGGCGTGCGGATCAAGCTGTCGGCGATTGCGTCTGTGCTGCGGGGCAAGCGCGTGGTGCTGGTGGACGATTCCATTGTGCGCGGCACGACCATGCGGCGCGTGGTGCAGCTGCTGCGCGACGCCGGCGCAGCAGAGGTTCACGTCCGCGTCACCGCGCCGCCGTTCCTGCACCCGTGTTTTTATGGAACAGATATCGATTCCACGGAAAACCTGATCGCCTGCCGCCACACGGTGGAGGAAACGGCAGGGTTGATCGGCGCGGATTCGCTGGGCTATCTTCCCGTGGAGGCGCTGGACGACCTGACAAGGCATACCGGTTCCTGCGCCGCCTGCTTCTCGGGGAAATACCCCACACGGGTGCCGGTCGGAGTCTATAAGAACCGTTTTGAACAGCGGCTGTCGGGAGAAGAAAAATAGAAGCCGGTTCCGGCAAGAACAACCGCAGCATGGCAGGAGGGGCGCAATGCCGGCAGTTGTTCATCAGGCCGGTCCCGGCTGCCGTTCCCGCCCCGACGCCGGCAGGGAACAGCGGTGCGTTCCTCCTGTTTCTCTGATTATTCCTGATGATTACAAAAGCCACGGGAGACAACTTCCTTACGAAGTGCCTCCCGTGGTTTTTTTTTATTGCTGCTTTTTAATACATGCCGCCGGCCTGCGCCATGGCAGCCGCCTGGGCGGCGTCCGCCTGCGGGTCGGGAATGTCGGCCACGAGCGATTCCGTGGTGAGCACCATCGCGGCCACGGAGGCGGCGTTCTCCAGCGCGGAGCGGGTCACCTTGGTCGGGTCAAGGATGCCGGCCTGGGCCATGTCGACGTAGGTCTCCTTGGCGAAGTCGAAGCCGTAGCCCTTTTTGCCGGAGGAGAGGATGGCGTTGATGATGACGGAGCCTTCCAGACCCGCGTTCGCGGCAATCTGGCGCACCGGCTCTTCAATCGCCTTGCGCACGATGCGCATGCCGGTCTTCTCGTCGGGATCCTCGGCTTTTTCCAGCAGGGCGTCCACGGCGGGAATCGCGTTGAGCAGCGCCACGCCGCCGCCGGCCACGCAGCCTTCTTCAATGGCGGCCTTCGTTGCGGCAAGCGCGTCTTCGATGCGCAGCTTCTTTTCCTTCATTTCGGTTTCGGTTGCGGCGCCCACACGGATGACGGCCACGCCGCCGGCCAGCTTCGCCAGCCGCTCCTGCAGCTTTTCGCGGTCGAATTCACTCGTGGTGTTCTCGATCTGCGCCTTGATCTGGTTCACGCGGGATCTGATCTCGTCCTTGTTGCCCGCGCCGTCCACGATGATGGTGTTTTCCTTGGTCACCTTGACCTGACGGGCGGAGCCGAGCATGTCGACGGTGGCTTCCTTGAGGTCAAGGCCGAGGTCGCTTGTGATGACCTGGCCGCCGGTCAGAATGGCGATATCCTGCAGCATTTCCTTGCGGCGGTCGCCGAAGCCGGGGGCCTTCACGGCCACGCAGGTGAACGTGCCGCGCAGCTTGTTGAGCAGCAGCGTGGCGAGCGCTTCGCCCTCCACGTCCTCCGCGATCAGAACGAGCTTTTTGCCCGCCTGCAGCACCTGCTCGAGCAGCGGCAGCACTTCCTGAATGTTGGAGATCTTCTTGTCGGTGATCAGGATGGAGGCGTCGTCGATGACGGCTTCCATCTTGTCGGTGTCGGTGACCATGTAGGGCGAGATGTAGCCGCGGTCAAACTGCATGCCTTCCACAACTTCCTTGCCCGTTTCGGCGGTCTTGCTTTCTTCCACGGTGATGACGCCGTCGGTGGTGACGACCTCCATCGCTTCGGCAATCAGCTGGCCCACGGTCTCGTCGGCCGAGGAGACGGTCGCGATCCGCGCGATGTCGGCGGAGGAGGTGACGGGGCTGGAGTTGCCCTTCACGGCTTCGACGACAGCGTCAACAGCCTTTTTGATGCCCTTCTTGACGACCATCGGGTTTGCGCCCGCGGCCACGTTCTTCATGCCCTCGCGCACAAGCGCCTGGGCGAGCAGGGTGGCGGTGGTGGTGCCGTCGCCGGCCACGTCGTTGGTCTTGGTGGCAACCTCCTTGACGAGCTGGGCGCCCATGTTTTCAAACGCGTCCTCCAGTTCGATCTCCTTGGCGATGGTCACGCCGTCGTTGGTGATCAGGGGCGCGCCGTATTTCTTGTCGATGACCACGTTGCGGCCCTTGGGGCCGAGGGTGATCTTGACGGTATCGGTCAGCTTGTCGATGCCGCTTTGCAGTGCTTTTCTGGCTTCTTCGCCGTATACGATCTGTTTTGCCATGATTGGTCCCTCCCGTTATTCCACAATGGCCAGAATGTCGCTCTGGCGGACGATGGTGTATTCCTCGCTGTCCAGCTTGACTTCGGTGCCGGCGTATTTGCCCGCGATCACCTTATCGCCGGGCTTCACATACATGGTAACTTCCTTGCCGTCTACCATGCCGCCCGGGCCCACGGCCACCACTTCGGAAAACTGGGGCTTTTCCTGCGACGCGCTGGTGAGGATGAAGCCGCTCTTCGTGGTCTCTTCGATCTCGGTTGGCTTGAGCACTACACGGTCAAGCAATGGTTTGATTGTCATAAAAACTGCCTCCTATCAAGGTTTCCTTCTCGCCCGGAACCGACCGGTTTCGCGCTTGAAAGAATGATTTGCTAATTTTTAGCACTCAATCATCTCGAGTGCTAATTCTTATTTTAGCCATTTTTTCGGAAAAGTCAAGGGGTTTGAGGAAAGAAGTGGAAATATTTTATCGCGTTGGAGAAAAGGGGAGAAGGGAATACTAATTCGGAATTCCGAATGAAAAACGCCCTGCGTTTTCCGAAAGGATTGACCTCCATGCGCTTCCGTTCTCTTTCCGCCCTCGTCGCCGTGCTGCTCTGCTTCGCGCTGCTCTGCGGGCAGACGGCGGTTTTGTCGCAGCGGTTCGCCGCCGCGGCCGCTTCTCAGCCCCGCACCCGCACGCTGTCCGTGGGGACGACCCGCGGCAAAATCTATGCCCGCGACGGCTCTTTGCTTGTGGACCGCACGACGCGGCTGCTGGCGGCCGCGGCGCCCTGCGGCGAAACGCGGGATCTTCTGATCCGCGTCCTCGGCGAAGCGGGCGCAAACGAAGCGCTGCGGACCCGCGCGCCGCTTCTGCTGGAAACGCGCGTTCCGCAAAACGGCGACGCCGTGCGCACCTTTTCCGTGCCGGTCCGCTATGCGGCAGACGACGTCGCCGTGCATCTGGTGGGGACGCTGGACAGCGCCGGACACGGCGCCACCGGCGTTGAGCGCGCCTTCGACGCATGGCTGCAAAGGCAGGGCGGGTCGCTCTCCGTGCGTTTTTCTGTGAACGCGAACGGCCAGGCGCTCCCCGGGCTGAACAAGGAGATTGCGGACCGGAACTTTAACAGTCCCGCCGGCGTGGCGCTGACGATCGACCCCGAACGGCAGCGGATTGTGGAAGACGCTTTGCAAAACAGCCGCATACAAAGCGGGTGCGCGGCGCTGCTGGATACCGGCACGGGCGAGGTGCTCGCGCTGGCAAGCGTGCCGGCGCCGGACCGCACGGGGAACTCCGCCGCTGGCGACGCGTCTTCTCTCAACCGGGCGCTGCTTTCCTATGCCCCGGGCTCGGTGATGAAGCCGCTGCTGGCCGCCTTCGCGCTGGAAAACGGCGTTTCGCCGAAGACCCGCTTCACCTGCCGCGGAACAATCCGCGTGGGCGACACGGTGTTTCGCTGCTACGGCGGCCGGGCCCACGGCCGGCAGACCATGGGCGAGGCGCTGGCGCATTCCTGCAACGTCTGGTTCATCCGTCTGCTGCAGGGGCTGGACGCGAGCGCCTATCTGGCGTTCTGCCGCTCGCTCGGGCTGGGGCAGGCGGTTTTGCTCTGTCAGGGACTGCAAAGCGAGGCGGGCGCGCTTCCGCCGCTGTTGCTGCTTGCGTCGCCGGGGCAGCGTTCGCTCCTGGCGTTCGGGCAGGGTCGGCTGCTGGTGACGCCGCTGCAGCTTTTGCGCGCCTATCATGTGCTGGCCACGGGCTGTCTGGTGCAGCCGACCGTTCTGCGCGGCGCGGTGAACGGCCGCGGGCTGCTGACGCCGGCGGGCAGGGAACGCCCGGCGCGTGTGCTGAAAGAGAGCACGGTGCAGACGCTGCGGCAACTGCTCACAAGGCGGGACGATTCGCTGCCGGTCGCCCTGGCCGGCAAGACCGGCACGGCGCAAAGCGGCGTGTTCCGCGGCGGCAAAGAGGTCTGCCGCACCTGGTTTTGCGGCTTTCTGCCGGCGGGCAATCCGCACTACGTTCTGGTCATCCTGAACGAAGACGGAACCACCGGCGCCGCCGACTGTGTTCCCGCCGCAAAAGAGATATGCGCACGGCTGGTCGGGTATGCGCCGAACGGTTGACAAACGGCCGGGAATGCGGTAAAATAAATAGAACAAATAAAACGGGAGTGAAGTTCAATATGATATACGCAGTCATCGCCGCCGGCGGCATCGGCAGCCGCATGGGCAACGTGGAAAAACCGAAGCAGTATCTGAACATCAAGGGCAAGCCGATCATTGCGCACACCGTGGAAAAGTTCTTCGTCAACGACGCGTTCCGCAGGATCATCATCCTTTGCCCGAACCAGTGGGTCAACTATACCAGGGAGATCCTCGCCAAGTATCTGCCCGAAAACGACAAGGTGGTCGTGATCAAGGGCGGCGACACCCGCAACGAGACGATCATGAACGCCGTGCGCTATATCGAACAGACCGACGGTCTCGACGACGACACGGTCATCGTGACCCACGACGCGGTGCGTCCGTTCGTCACCGCGCGCATCATCGACGAGAATATTGCCGGCGCGCTGGAATACGGCGCCACCGACACCGTGGTGGCCGCCACCGACACCATTGTGGAAAGCCTGGACAAGCAGACGATCAGCAATATTCCCGACCGCAAGGTGATGTATCAGGGCCAGACCCCGCAGGCGTTCAAGGCCAAGAAGCTCAAGGAGCTCTATGAGAGCCTTTCGGAAGAAGAGAAGGGCATTCTCACCGACGCGTGCAAGATCTTTTCGATGAAGGGCTGCCCGGTCCGTCTGATCCGCGGCGAGGTGCACAACATCAAGATCACCTATCCCTATGACCTGCGCGTAGCCAAGGCGCTGCTGGACGAAGAAATCAAGTGAAAGGACGGTTCCTATGCTGAATACCGTGTATCGGCTGACGCAGCCGCGCAAGATTGAGATCGCGTTCACCGAGATCGATCTGTTCAAGCCCGAGGTCATCGTCAAGCCGACCTATCTTTCCATCTGCCACGCCGACCAGCGCTATTATCAGGGCACCCGCGACCCGAAGATTCTGGCCCAGAAGCTGCCCATGGCGCTGATCCACGAGGGCATCGGCGAGGTGGTCTATTCTCCGGTGCCGGAGTTCAAGCCCGGCGACAAGGTCGTCATGATTCCGAACACCCCGGTGGAGCACGACGACATCATTGCCGAAAACTATCTGCGCTCTTCCAAGTTCCGCGCCAGCGGCTTCGACGGCTTCATGCAGGAATACGTCCAGATCGCGCCCGACCGTCTGGTTCATCTGCCTGACGGAATCGACCCCCACGTGGCGGCGTTCACCGAGCTGGTGTCGGTCAGCGTGCACGCGATCTCCCGCTTCGACAAGATCGCCCACGCCCGCCGCAACATCATCGGTGTCTGGGGCGACGGCAACCTGAGCTACATGACCTGCGTCTTTTTGCGCAAGTTCTTCCCCGACAGCAAGATCTACGTCTTCGGCATTGTGGAAAAGAAGCTGCAGGACTTCACCTTTGTGGACAAGACCATCCTGACCACCGAGATCCCCGACGACCTCAGGGTGGACCACGCCTTCGAATGCGTGGGCGGCAACGCCTCGCAGATCGCGATCGACCAGATCATCGACTATATCAACCCCGAGGGCACCATCTCGATCCTCGGCGTCAGCGAATATCCCGTGCCGATCAACACGCGCATGATTCTGGAAAAGGGCCTGCGCATGTTCGGCTCCAGCCGCTCCGGCCGCGTCGATTTCCTCAAGACGGTGGAGATGTACGAGCAGTACCCTGAGATTGTGGAATACCTGTCGCACATGGTGGGCAACGTGGTGACGATCCGCCACATCAAGCAGATCACCGAAGCATTCGATTCCGATCTGCAAAAGCCCATGGGCAAGACGATCATGAAATGGGAAAAATAAAGGGACGGTTGCATTTCGCGACGACCGAAAGAAAAACAATTCTATCACAAAAAGCAGAGCGCAGCGGAAAACTGCGCTCTGTTTTTTCCATGAATTCTGGATGGGCTTCGCCCATGCCCGATGCTTGTTTTTCTTTTTCTGCGCTTTTTCGCCCTCGGCGTGCAAGAGCACAGCCTTCGGACGAAGAAAACGCCGTCTTCCGCGAAATCCAAAAGACCCTTCTTTTCCCGCAGTCAGCAGTCAGCAGTGAAAGGAAGACTGTTCTTACCTGGCGATTTTCTTGTATTCATAGGCCCACACGCGCTTGCCCGCGGTGCCGCCTGGGAAGCTGTAGCTGTAGACGTGCTTCGTCATATTGCCGGCCTTGTCGTAGCTGTAGACGTCGGTCGATTTCTGAACGCCGTCCATGTCCTCATAGACGTTCGTTTCCTTTGTCAGATTGCCCTTTTTGTCATAGGCATAGGTCGTGGTGCTCCTGCTGCTGCCGCCGCCCGAAAGCTCCGCGACCGTCAGCTCGGTGACGCGGCCCTTTTTGTCGTAGGTATAGGTCGTGGTCGCTTTGGTTGCCGGACCGTTGTCGGTCACGCTTTTTTCCGTTTCCGTGGCCGGCTTTCCGTTGCTGCCGTAGGTGACGACGGTGACCTTTTTGGTCGTGGTGGCAAAATCGACGTGGTTGTTGAACGCATAAACGTCCGTGGTCTTGATCATCTGTCCCTCGGCGTTATAGGCGTGGGTGATCGTCTGCTTTTCGCTGCTGCCGTCGGAGCTCGAAAAGACGAATTTTTCTTTGGTCTCGTTGCCCTTCTTGTCGTAGCTGTAGGTGACGGTCGACTTGTTCCAGGTGTTGTTCTCGTAATCCGTCCGGCTCACGTGCTTTTTCACGTTGCCCTTGCCGTCATAGACCCAGACCGCGGTGTCAATGCCGTTGTTGAAGTAGTTGATCTCCTTGGTCAGGTTGCCTTTTTTGTCGTAGGTACGCACGAAGGTGTGGGAGGATTCGCCCATCTGCACCTCTTCGCGGACGGGGTTGCCCTTTTTGTCGTTGGTATAGAGATAGACGGCCTTTTCCACGCCGCTGGCGCTTTTGGTCACGTCGGTCTCCTTGAGCAGATAGCCGTTTTTGTCATATGCCAGCGTCTTGGTCGTGGTGCTGGTGTAGCCCTCGGACTGATAGACTTCCTTTTCCTTCAGGAGCTTGCCCTGCTTGTTGAAGGTGCGGGTGGTGGTGCTGGATTCGCCCGGCGCTTTGAAGGTCTCTTTCGTGCGCACGTAGCCCTCGACGAGGCCGAAGTCCGCGTCGTCGCCTCCGTCAAAGCCAATGGCACAGGCCGCCGAGCCGCACGAGAGCAGCAGCAAAACGGCGAGCAACAGTGAAATCAGTTTTTTCATCGTGTTTTCTCCTTTCCGATTGTTCCTTTTCTCCATCATAGCATATCGCAGCGGAAAATACAAGCGGAAAATGAAAGGGGCGGGGACAGTGCACAGTGCGCAGACTGCGGTCAAAACCTGCACAACTGAAATCCGGCAGGACCACCGGACGCAGAAGAAAAAAGCCCTTCACGAACCGCAAACGAACACTTAGAAAGAATGGAAGAATGAAAGAAACGCACCTACGCGCACGAAGCTTTTTGGAATTCTCCATTCTCAATTCTCCGCTTCCTGTCCCGAATCCCGGACTTAACAAAAAAACACCCGCTCTTTTTTTTCAAAAACACTTGATTTTTCCAACCGTTTGATATATAATGAAGCCATACAAAACGAACATTTGTGCGAACACGGAGGAATCACGATGGCGGACAAAAAATCAGCGCTGGAAACGGCATTGGCACAGATCGAAAAGCAGTACGGCAAGGGCGCGGTCATGCGCCTGGGCCAGACGAGCGAGCTGAACGTGGAAGCGATCCACACCGGCTCGGTTTCGCTCGATATCGCAACGGGCGTCGGCGGTCTGCCCAAGGGCAGAATCGTCGAGATCTACGGCCCGGAATCCTCCGGTAAGACCACCGTGGCGCTCTCGTGCATTGCCGAAGCGCAGAAGGCGGGCGGCGAGGCCGCGTTCATCGACGCCGAGCACGCGCTCGATCCGGTCTATGCCAAGGCGCTGGGCGTCGATATCGATTCGCTGCTCGTTTCGCAGCCCGACACCGGCGAAGACGCGCTCTCCATCGCCGAAGCGCTGGCGCGGTCCGGCGCGCTCGACATCATTGTGGTCGACTCCGTGGCGGCGCTCGTGCCCCGCGCCGAAATCGAAGGCGAAATGGGCGACAGCCACGTCGGCCTGCACGCGCGTCTGATGTCGCAGGCGCTGCGCAAGCTGACCGCCGTGGTAGCAAAGAGCAACACCCTCGTGATCTTCATCAACCAGCTGCGCGAAAAGGTCGGCGTCATCTACGGCAACCCCGAGGTGACCACCGGCGGCCGCGCGCTCAAGTTCTACGCCTCGGTGCGCATCGACGTGCGCCGGATTGAAACGATCAAGGGCCCCGGCGGCGAGTTCATCGGCTCGCGCACGCGGGCAAAGGTCGTCAAGAACAAGGTCTCCCCGCCGTTCAAGGAGGCGGTGTTCGACATCATGTACGGCACCGGCATTTCGAAGGTCGGCGAGCTGGTCGATCTCGGCGTGGAATACGGCGTGCTGCAAAAGAGCGGCGCCTGGTTCTCCTATGGCGAAACGCGCCTGGGTCAGGGCCGGGAGAATGTCAAGCTGATGTTTGAGCGCGAAAAGGACCTTGCCGCCGAGATCGAAGCAAAAATCTTTGCCGCCGTGAAAAAGCAAAACGGCAAGGACGAAACGCCCGATCTCCCGCGCGCCCCGCAGGGCGTGCAGATCCCCGTTGCTTCGCCGCGCGGCGGTTCCGCCCGCGCCCGGATCGACATCGCCGTGGACGACGACGAATGAGCGTGCTCACCCTGCGGCCCGGCCGGGAAAACAAGGTGCACCTGCTGCTGGACGGCGACTACGCGATGACGGTGGACCGCGATTTTGTGGCGTTCACCGGCTTGTATGAGAATATGGAACTGGACGACGAAGCGTTGACTTCTCTGCAAAGGGAGGTCAACGCTCGCCGCGCATTCAACAAGGCGAGCGATCTGCTTTCGCGCCGCGATCACAGCGAAAAGGAGCTGCGCGAAAAGCTGCGGCAAAAGGGCTTTTCCGAGGGCGCCGACGAAGCGATTGAACGCCTGCGCGGCTACGGCTACGTGGACGACGCCCGCTTTGCCGCGCGCTACGCCGCGGAGCTGCAGCGCGTGAAGCACTATGGCAAAAAGCGGATCGAGCAGGAGCTCTTCCGCAAGGGCGTCGACCGCGCCGTCATTGCCGAAACGCTGGAGGGACTGACCTTCGACGCGGACGATCTCGTTTCGCTGATCGAACGGAAATACGCCGGCAGGCTCGGCACCGAAAAGGGCGTTTCGCAAACCGTGGCGGCCCTGCAGCGGCGCGGCTACGGCTATCGTGAAATCAAAGACGCGCTGGAACAGCTGGCGCAGAAAACAGAGGAAGAAGCATGAAACAACGCATCGGCATGATCTCGCTCGGCTGCCCCAAGAATCAGGTGGACGCCGAGCTGATGCTCGCAAAGCTGTCGCAGGATTATGAGATCGTCGGCGAAATCGAAGACGCCGATCTGGTCATCGTGAACACCTGCGGCTTCATTGACGACGCCAAAAAAGAGGCCATCGACGCCATCCTGCAGTGCGTGGAGCTCAAGACGCAGGGCGTGATCCGAAAAATCCTTGTCACGGGCTGTCTGGCCGAACGCTATCAGCGGGAGATCAAGAATGAGATTCCCGAGGTGGACGGCGTGATCGGCCTCGGCAGAAACGGCGATATCGTCGCGGTTTGCCGTGACCTTCTGGGCGGCGCCAACGTCTGCGACTTTCCCGATAAATACGCGCTGCCGCTGGGCGGCGACCGCGTGCTGACCACCATGCCCCACGTCGCGTACCTCAAGATCGCCGAGGGCTGCTCCAACCACTGCGCCTACTGCGCCATCCCGTCCATCCGCGGCGAGATGCGCTCGCGTCCCGTGGAAGACCTCGTGACCGAGGCGGAAAGCCTTGCGCAAAGCGGCGTCAAAGAGCTGGTCATCATCGCGCAGGACGTGACGAAATACGGCCTTGACCTTTATCACAAGCTCGCGCTGCCGCGGCTGCTGCGGGCGCTGTGCAGGGTGGAGGGGCTTTCCTGGATCCGCCTGCTCTACTGCTACCCCGATTGTCTGACGGACGAGCTGATCGACACGATTGCGCAGGAGGAAAAGATCTGCAATTACATCGATCTTCCGCTGCAGCACGCCGACAAGACCGTGCTGCGACGGATGCGCCGCGCGGGCGACGAAGCGAGCCTGCTTGCGCTGGTGCAAAAGCTGCGCGACCGCATTCCCGGCGTGGTGATCCGCACCACGTTGATTGCGGGCTTCCCGGGCGAAACCGAGGCGCAGTTTGAAACGCTGGAGCGCTTTGTGAAGAAGGCGCAGTTCGACCGCCTCGGCTGCTTCGCCTACTCCGCGGAGGAGGGGACCGAGGCCGCCGCCATGGACAACCAGCTGGACGAAGAGACCAAACGCCGCCGCGCCGATCTGATTGCGCAGACGCAGTACGAGATCTTCTGCGAACGGCAGAAGTTGCACGTCGGCAAAACCTACGACGTGCTCGTGGACGGCTTTGACGAAGAGAACCTGCTCTATCTCGGCCGCACCTATATGGACTGCATCGAGATCGACGCGCAGATGATCCTTTCCACCGAAGAGGAGCTGCTGCCCGGGCAGTTCGTCCGGGCCGTCGTCACCGGCGTCTGCGACGCAGATCTTGTTGGGGAGGTGATCGCGTGAGCGCCATCCATACCTTTTCGGGCCGGAAGATCGACCCCTGCGCGCCCGACCGCGACGCCCTTTCGGTGGACGACATTGCCCACGCGCTGTCGCTGATCTGCCGCGCCGGCGGCCACTTTCCGCAGTTCTATTCGGTCTGCCAGCATTCCGTGGCCTGCGCCAGAGAGGCTGCGGCCCGCGGCTTTTCGCGGCGGGTGCAGCTGCTGTGCCTGCTGCACGACGCAAGCGAGGCCTATCTTGCCGACATGACCCGCCCCGTGAAGGCGCAGCTGCCGCAGTACGGCGACTATGAGGCCCGGCTGCAATCGCTGATCTACGAGACCTTTGCCGGCGCGGTGCCCGCGGCGGGGGAGCAGGCGAAGATCACCGCCGTGGACGACTGCATGCTGCGCGCGGAGTTTCTGCACTTCATGGGCGTCGATCTGCTGCCGCAGGGCGACGCGCCGCAAAGCGAGCCGTCGTTTGACGTTCTGCCGTTTGACGACGCGGCCCGCGCGTTTCTGGACCTGTACCGCTTTCTCACGCTCGGCGCATGAGGAGGGACTAAGGGAGCTTCCTCTTTTTCTTAACCCCTCAATCCCTCAGCCCCTCAAATCTCGGCTCCCGCCTCGGTCGGCGCTTCTCAGCCTGCGGCTGAGAGGTCTCCACCGGAGACCCGCGCCCCTCAATCCCTCAAAAGGACGTGTTTCCTTTGTCGCTTTCCTTCTTTCTCAACAGCCTTTTGCTCGGCGTCGGCCTTGCCATGGACGCCTTTTCGGTCTCGCTGGCCAACGGCCTCGCCGAACCGCAGATGCACCGGTCACGGCGTCTGGCCATTGCCGGCACGTTCGCCCTCTTTCAGGCGGCGATGCCCCTGCTTGGCTGGTTCTGCGTTCACACCGCCGTGCAGTATTTTCAGGCTGTGCAGCCGTTCATCCCTTGGGCTGCGCTGATTCTGTTGTGCTTCATCGGCGGCAAGATGCTTTGGGAGGCCCGCAAAAGCAAAACCGAAGACGACGAACCCGCCGCGGCCCTGACAACGGGCGTCTTGCTGGTGCAGGGCGTCGCCACGTCGATCGACGCGCTTTCGGTGGGCTTCACCATCGCCGATTACGGCACGGGCATGGCGGTTCTCTGCGCGGCGCTGATTGCGGCGGTGACCTTCGTCATCTGCCTTGTGGGCGTCCACCTCGGCCGCAAATTCGGCACGCGCTTTGCGGGCAAGGCCGAGATCCTCGGCGGCCTGATCCTGATCGGCATCGGTCTGGAAATCTGGGTCAAAGGGGTATTTTTCTGATTCGTAAATTGTAAGGGCGGCCGGTGGGACGCCCGTTTTTTTGATTGGGACACTTGCTTTTTTCAGAGAATGATGGTAGACTAATCTTGTCACACGAAAACGGCAGATTTGTTTTTCTGCATGCATATGATTTCTATTGCAAGAGAACACTTGAAAAAAGTGCATTCTCTTTACTTGTGATAGAATTCTATGCAGGTAGTTTTTGTGTGACAGCAAACGAGGTGCATTTTTTTGGCGTCTCGCTTGCGGGGCGCATTTTTGTTTTTGGAGGAAATAGTGATGAAAAGCACAAAAAGATGGATTTCTCTCTTGCTCTCCGTGCTGCTTCTCGGGTCTGTTATGGTTATGGCTTCTGCCGAAAGCACGGTGCCCGCGCAGCCGGAGCACATCTGGGAACAGACAGTAGAAAAGGCAACGACAAAAGCCGACGGTCTTGTGACGTCAGTCTGTAGTCTGTGCGGTGAAACAAAAACGCAGGTCGTTGCACAAGTGGAGTCGATTGAGCTTTCGCAGGCCGATGCTGTTTATGACGGCAAAAAGCATGTGCCGCAGGTCATTGTGACCGACACAGCGGGCAAAACGCTGAAAAAAGGAACCGATTTCAAGGTGAAATACAGCGGCGGTTGCAAAAAGCTTGGCGTCTATACGATAACAGTCACACTGATCGGCAATTACAGCGGCGGAAAAAAGTTGACTTTCAAGATCGTTCCCGCTGCGCCAACTAAACTGAAAGCGAATTCTGCCAATCAAAAGGTGACGCTGACTTGGCAAAAGGTTGCGGGCGCAACGGGCTATGTGATTTACTCCGCTTCCAAAAAGAATGGCACCTATCGTAAGTTGGCCGAGACGGCAAAAACGACATGGACGTCCAAAAAGTATAAGCCGGGCAAAACCATGTATTTCAAGGTCAAAGCGGTATGTGAAGCGGAAAACCAAAGCGTGGAAAGTGCACTATCAAAAGCTGCAGGCGTTAAAGTTGCTCTGCCGAATACCGTCTATGTGACGAGAACCGGCACGAAATTCCATCTGGCAACGTGTGAATCACTGCGCGATTCCAAAATCGCGATCTCTTTGCAAGATGCAAAACAGCGCGGTTATTCTGCCTGCTCCCGCTGTATCGGCTAACAACCCCAAACAAAAGCCCACCGGCACATTCCGGTGGGTTTCGTTATACTCGACTTGCTTGACTCAGCCGTGGCTGCAATGGCGAGGTGGCCTCACCCACCACGCGCCTTCGGCGCGCGGTCCTTCTCGCCTGCCGGCTCGGTCGGCGCTTCTCAGCCTGCGGCTGAGAGGTCTCCACCGGAGACCCGCGCCCCTCCCCAGCGGGGAGGGCAAGTTAGGCTGCAGGCTTGCCGTCGGGCTTGATATGAGCTGCTTCTGCCTTTCCGCAGCGTTTGCGTAAAAAAGGTCGCCCATGGGGCGACCGCTGCAATTCTCCATTCTCAATTCTCCATTCAAAAAGCGCCCGAACGGGCGCTTTTTTGTTTATCAATCGTCAAAAATATCATCCATCGTGTAAATGGCGGGGGCTTTGCCCAAAAGGAACGCGGCGGCGGCCAGCGCGCCTTCGGCAAACAGGGCGCGGTTTTCGGCCTCGTGCTTCAGGGTGATCACCTGCGAGCCGAGCGCGAAGATGACCTCGTGCGTGCCCACCTCGTTGCCCATCCGCAGCGAATGGATGCCGATCTCGTTCTTTTGGCGTTTGCCGTTCTCGTGGCGGCCGACGTTGAAGACCGCGTCGGGCCGCACGTCCTTGACCGCGTCGGCCAGAAGCAGCGCGGTGCCCGAGGGCACGTCGAGCTTCTGGTTGTGGTGGGCTTCCACGATTTCGATGTCGGCGTCCGGCAGCGCCTTGGCCGCAATCTTCGTCAGACAGCTCAGGAGCGCCACGCCCAGCGACATGTTGGCCGAGCGGAACACCGGAATATCGTTGGCCGCAGTCTGCACGCAGGCGAGCTCCTCCTCGCTGAGGCCCGTGGTCGCAATCACAACCGGCAGGTCGCGCGACACGCAGTAGTCGCACAGCGCGGGGATGGCCGTGTGGTTGGAAAAATCGATGACGCAGTCGGCGTCGCCCGTGAATTCGCCCAGGGTCTGATAGACGCCCGCGGCGGCGTCGGTGGTGAATTCCACGCTGACGCGCGCGGCAAGGGTGTGGCCGGTCTGTTTGATCAGGTTGCACAGCACGCCGCCCATGCGGCCGCCGGCGCCGTTGACGATGATGTTCATACAGCTACCTCTCAGACGTTGATGCCCTGGTCGCGCATGCACTGCAGCAGGACTTGCTTATGGGCGGGCTCCATGTTGGTCAGCGGCAGACGGACGTAATCCTCACAATAGCCCATGGCAGCCATGGCAGCCTTGACGGGAATCGGGTTCACTTCGCAGAACAGGGCCTTGATCAGCTCGAACATGTCGGCCTGCATGGCGAACGAGCCTTTGACGTCGCCCGCAAAGTATTTTTCGCACATCTCCTGCGTCTTTTTGGGCAGGACGTTGGAAAGCACCGAGATCACGCCCTTGCCGCCGCAGGCGAGCAGGGGAACGATCTGGTCGTCGTTGCCGGAATAAAGGTCCAGCTTGTCGCCGCAAAGGGCCATGGTCTCCACGATCTTTGCAATGTTGGAGTTCGCTTCCTTGATCGCGGCAATCATCGGGTGGTCGGCCAGTTTGGCGTAGGTTGCCGGCTCAATGTTGACGCCCGTGCGCGAGGGGACGTTATAGAGGATGATCGGCTTGGTGCTGGCGTCCGCAATGGCGGTGAACATCTGCACAAGGCCGTTCTGGGTCGCCTTGTTGTAATAGGGCGTCACGACCAGCATGGCGTCGTAGCCGATTTCACAGGCGAACTTCGTCAGCGAGATGGCGTAGGCGGTGTCGTTGGAGCCGGTGCCCGCAATCAGCGGCACGCGGTCGCCCACCACGTCCTTGGCAAACTTCAGCACGGCGCGGTGCTCTTCGTCCGAAAGGGTGCTGCCTTCGCCCGAAGTGCCGCAGATGACCAGCGCGCTGATCCCTTCGGCAATCTGCCATTCCAGCAGCTCGCGCATCTTCGGATAGTCGACGCCGTCCGGCGTGAGCGGGGTAATGAGGGCGGTGGCTGCGCCCGTGAAGATCGTGTTGGTTTTCATTTGAAAAACTCCTTTTTCTTAAAATCCGAACGATACAAAAAAATGACCGATCGCATCGGCCATTATAATCGAATACGCGCGAAACGACAGGGTATGTACGTCCCGCAAAAGCAATTATAATAGCACTCCGCAAACTGCGACAGTCGCATGCCTGTTATGACATACGCCCAGGAAACCGTACGCCCCGGCCCCTTCGGCAGCCTGCCCTTTCCTCCGCGGCGGACGATGCGTTTCGTCCTGTTTGCCCCGGGCTACTGATGCGCGGCCGCGCCTCTATCTTTAATTGTCCCTTTCGGTTGAAGACATTTTAACACGGGCAAGCGATAAAGTCAACCGTTTTGCAAAAGAATCTTTGTGAATATTTCACGCCCCGCCGCGGCATAATTTGTGCAAACGGTACATAGTTATCCCTGAAAGGAGACGATCGCCCATGTTTGCCACGCTGTCCGCGCCGGAGCAGCCCGCCCGCCGCTGCGCCTTCTTCCGCCGCAAAGCGCCGGCGCTTTCCTGCAGCCGGGTCACGCTGCCGAATTTCTTTTCGTTCTATCATATTCAGGCCCCGCGCCGTCCGGACGGGACGCTGCCGTGGGACGAGATTGCCGAAACCGCCGGGCCGTTCCGCACCCGGCTGCTGCTGCCGCGGGGGATTGCGCCCGACGAAGGCGCTCCGGTGGCCGTGTTTGCGCCGCAAAGGCTGCCGCTGGTTGTGCTTTGCAGAAGCGCCCTGCAGACGCTTGAACGGCTGCAGGCGGATCCGCAGACGCAGCGGCTTTGCGTGTTCGACCCGCTGGGCGTGCTGGCGGACCAGATCATGGCCTTTGCGCCGCTCGCGGCGCAGCTCCACGTTGTCACCGACGCGCCGGAGCTCTATGAAGAAACGGCCGCGCGCCTGCGCGGGGACTGCGGCCTGCTGCTGCGCCTGTCGCCCGACCCGCCCGACCTTGCGGCGTTCACGGTGCTGCTGCTTGACGACGAGGCCGACGTACCGCAGACCTATGACGGCCTGGTGTTCACCAACCGGCCCTGCCCCCGGATGAACGCCGTGACCTTCACGCCGGAGGAACCGGCGCTGCCGCCGGAATTCGCGGCGCTTTGCCCGCCGGGGATCGACCCGCTGCAGTTCGCCTCGGCCGCGTTTGAGCTTTGCGCCGCCGACGAGCTGGGCGGCCTTCGGGCGGAATGCAGAACCCTGCAGGACGGGGAACGGAAAGAGGCGCCGGAGCCGGGCTGACGTTCTCGCTGCGGGCCCCTCCCGCGTCAATCCCAAATGAAAAACCGCCCGCGGACCCTCCGGAAGGAAGGCGCCCGCGGGCAGCTCTTTTTCAGTTTGAGGCCGTCGGGTGCGGCATATGGCCGTAGAGCGCCATGGCCGTGTTGCTGATCGGCATCGACTGGATGATGATGTGGCCCGGGCCGCGCACCACGGTGTTGAACAGCCCTTCGCCGCCGAAGAGGACGTTTTTGGCCCCCTTGATGCGCTGGATGTCGATGGAGCAGGAGGCGTCCATCACGGCAAGATAGCCGGTGTCGAGAATTTTGCAGTCGCCCGCGGGAATGTCATATTCCACCGCGCTGCCGTCGATCTCGAGGAACACGAGGCCGTTGCCCGAATACTTCTGCATCAGGAAGCCCTCGCCGCCGAACAGGCCGCCGCCGAGCTTGCGCTGAAAGAACACCGAAACGTCCACGTTGCCGCACGAGGCGAGAAACGCGCCCTTCTGGGCGATGATCGGCCGGTCGGGCGTGATCTGAATCGCCTTGATGGAGCCGGGGAACGACGACGCAAACGCAATCTCGCCGGCCTTGCGCGCCACATAGCGGTTCCGGAACATCTTTTCGCCGGTGAACATGCGGCCGAACATCTTGCCCAGACCGCCGCCTTCAGTGTGCATTTCGATCTCGTCGTCCATCCAGGCCATCGAGCCGCCTTCGCACATCATTTCTTCGCCTGCTTCGAGCTGACACAGCACGACGGGCAGGTTGCCGCCTTTGATTTCATAACGCATGGTGATTTCTCCTTTTGCTGTTTTGCAAGGAACGCGCCCTTGGCTTGTATTTATCACAGCGCAGCTCTGCGCTTTGCGGAAGGGGTCGCCGGGGCGGCCCGTTTCCTTTTTCATTACTCCATCCACCCGAGCTTGCGGTAGATGCCGATCACGCATCTGAACACCAGCAGGCGCGAATTGTGGCCGATCGTCTCGTGGAAGAAGCTGTTCCAGCGCTCGCTCGGGCGCACGTTGCGCTTCGGGTCGCGGATTGCGGTGCGGCCCTCGTTGGTGTATTGGTTGAACCACGCGATCAGATAGGGGTCGTCGATCGTGCGGTCGGCGCCGTCTATTGTTTTGATTCCCTTGTAGGTGCCGGTCAGCACGTACTGGTGATCCACGCCGTGGCCGTCCACGCCCTCAAAATGCAGGTCCTCCGACGCCCAGTCCCAAAAGTTGTGGTTGCCCACGATGGGCACCTGCGGCACGAAGTTGACGTCGATGGCGCGGCGGAAGGTGGTCAGCCGCAGCTTGCGTGCGTCCAGCGCGTAGGTTTTGAGCCGGCTCCATGTCGGCATCGTATAGAGCTGATAGATCGCGTGTGTGTCGGAAAGGCCGCTCATGATCCAGACCGGCATTTCTCTGAGGCGGGCTGCCTCGCTTTTGTTGATCGCGCGCGAGGGCGCCATCATCACGACAGAGGCGAACAGCTCGGGATAGCAGGAGGCGAGGTTCATCACGCCCAGCGAGCCGACGCACCAGCCGACCAGATAGACGCGGGTCGGGTCCGCGTTCGGGTGCTTTTCCAGGAAATCAAGGATGGCGGCACGCAGCGGCTCCACCAGACACGACTGATCCCAATAAAGGCTGTCCTCTTCGGGCGCGCGGCCGAACAGCAGAAAGGCGCCGCCGTTGTGGAACCGCGACTGATACTTTTCGTCGGCCCAGAGCGGCATCTCGTTGGCCTGAATCTCAATGCCTTCCATCCAGCCCTCCAGCGCGCCGGCGAGAAAGATCACCAGCGGATACTGCTTCTCTTTGTCCGCGCCGTGCTCCACGGGGGAATAGTAGCTGTAATCAATATCCCAGTCGCCCGCCAGCGGACCGTTGTCACGGTTGAACAGGGCGCGGTATTTGTCATGTGCCGGGTTGTATGCCATGGGGAAACCTCCGTCGGGATAGGTTGTTACTTGTCTGTTTATCGACATTTGTCTTATTATAACCATCCTTTGTGAGCGAACTGTTAAGAAATCTTAAATAATCATCCGTTTGACAGCCCCGGCCGTTTTACTGCCCGGCGGCCGCGGAAGCCAAAAGCGCGCCGCCGGTTGCTTTTCTGCGGCAAACGTGCTATACTGGACGCAACAGAACCGAAAGGATGATGCTTAATGAAACGACTGCTTGCAGTTTTTTGCGCGCTTGCATTGCTGTGTTCGCTTGCTGCCTGCGGCGGCGGGGGGAGCCCCAAACAGACCGTGGCCGCCTTTTTTGACGCGGCGAAGAAGATCGACATCGAAGGCATGAACGCCTGTCTCACCGCGGACGAGGCGCTGACGTGGGACCTCGACAATCCCACGTTGGACAAGAACACGCCGGGACTTGCCGATCTGCTGCGCACCTTTGCCGGCAAGCTCGGCTGCAGGATTGACAGCTGCACGAAAAACGGCGACGCCGCATCCGCAGACGTGACCGTGACCTATGTCGACGCGTCGTTCGCAGTCAAGGACGCCATGACCGACGTGATGGCGGATCTTCTGGCCACGCTTTTCGGCGGGCAGAGCGAAACCGACCCCCAGACGCTGCTGATTGAGGCGATCCGGGAAAAGGCGGAGAACGAAACCCTGCCCGAAAAGACCGCGCAGCTGACGCTGGAGCTGCAGAAGACCGACGACGGCTGGAAGATTTCCGCGCTGCCGGAGGCGCTGATGAATATGCTGACCGGCAACGCCGCGGACGCCTTTGAAGACGCGGTGCAGGCGCTGACGAAACAGTAAAACCCAAAAAAGAAAAAGCAAAAAGCAGGGGCTTGACCCCTGCTTTTTCTCGCGCTTGTCTTATTTTTTGATCAGGCTTCTGAACCACGAGGCGATGATGTCGATGATGCGCTTGATGAAATCGCCCAGCGCGTTCATGTTTTTGGTGTCCTGCTCGTCGGTGTGCTTGTCGAGCACGCGGACCTGGATGTTCTTGCTCAGGCCGTAGACCGAGAAGAACTGGTAGTTGGAACTGTAGCAGTTCACGGTGACGTTTTCGCAGCCCTCAAACGCGTCGTATTCGCAGCTGGTCAGCGTGCGGGGAATGCTCACAGTCCGGAGGGATTCGCAGTTTTTGAACGCCTTGGAGCCGATCTGGGTCACACCCTCGGCAATCGTGATTTCTTCCACGTACTTGCAGTTTTCAAACGCTTTTTCGCCAATGAACTTGACGTCGTAGGTTTTGCCGTCCAGCTTGACGGTCGCGGGCACCTTGACGGTTCCGGTGGCGGATTCGCTGCAGCGCGTCACCATGGCATAGCCGTATTCCGTGACCTTGTAGGAAAGGTCCGAAGCGGCAAGGGCGGGCACGCAGCAAACGGACGCCAGCAGCACGAGCGCCAGCAGGGCGCAGAGCGCGGATTGCAGTTGCTTTTTCATGTGTCTTGCCTCCAATAGTTACAAATAAACAAAAATGACCGACAGATGTCGAAGATCGGTTTTATTATAGCGGCTGCTAACACAAAATGCAATGAAGAAAATGTAAATAATTTGTGCGCTTCGTTTGAAACCCGGTTTGGGTGTTCTGCACAAAAAGACGTTCGGTTTTCCGCGCTGTCCGCATTATTTCAACTTTTTTAAAAAAACACTTGCTTTTTGCGAATCTTTCTGCTAAAATACTATTCGCCTATGTAGACTATATGAAGGAGGTGCTGAAGCAATGGCAAAATGTGATTTTTGCGGCAAGGATGTTTCCTTCGGCATTAAAGTGTCCCACTCCCACAGACGTTCCAACAGAACCTGGAAACCCAACGTGAAGCGCGTAAAGGCGATCGTCAACGGTTCGCCCAAAAGAGTGTACGCCTGCACCCGCTGCCTGCGGTCCGGCAAGGTGACCCGCGCAATCTGACAACAGATCAACCCCTCGGAGCTTCGCAAGACGCTCCTTTTTTGCCGGTATGATGGAATCGGCAGCATCGCCGCCGAAGCGCGTCCAGTGGACGATGAAGCGAGGCGGGGATGGCGCAGCGGTCGAAATGGCGCGCCGCCCCAAGGCGCAGGCCATTTCGGGCACCGCAAGAGTATCGTGGGCGTTATCTGAAAAGGACCACGCCCAAAATAAGCCGGAATGATGGAATTGGCAGACGTGCTGGACTCAAAATCCGTTTTTCCAAATCTCGTGCAAAACGCCGAAACCCCTTATATTTCGGCGTTTTGACGAACGGGATTTCGCCGAAAAACGGCCAATGTCCTCCAAAATGTCCTCCGATTTCCAGAAGGGCGTTTTTTGAGAAAAATCACAACTGAATCTTTGCCGGAATGATGGAATTGGCAGACGTGCTGGACTCAAAATCCAGTGGTGGTGACACCGTGCGGGTTCGACCCCCGCTTCCGGCACCACGAAACCCCTTGATTTTCAAGGGGTTTCGCCATTTTTACCCCTGTTTTTCAGCCAGTTTTATTTTTCCAAATCCGCATCAAAATCGGCCTCGGAGGACACGGTTTTGGATGTTCGGCAACCCGCAAGCCCTTTATTTGCAAGGCTTTACGCGCTCCGGAAGGACATTTGGAGGACATCAGTATGTCCGTTGGCTCAGCTCAGCAGCCCGAGGATCGCGTTCGCGGAATCGATCTTTGCGGAGTAATCCAGGTGCGTATAGATGTTCGACGTGGTCGAAATATCGCTGTGACCGAGCCATTCCTGTATATCCTTCAGCGGTACACCGTTGGCGTAGAGCAGGCTTGCGCAGGAATGCCGCAGATCGTGGAAGCGCACATGCCGGAAGCCGTTTTGCTTCAAAAAGGCTTGAAACTTTCTGGAGAGCGTGTCCGGCGTCACCAGATTTCCAAGCTCGTTGACATAGACATACTCCAGATAATCCTTGCAATAGCTCCGGCCGCAGAGGTTGCGGTTGGCGGTCTGCTTTAGTTTCAGGTTCTTCAAAAGCTCCTCCACCTGCGGCACCAAAGGCAGCGTGCGAAAGCTGGACTTGGTTTTGGTGCTGTCCTTCTTTACGATCTCCCGCTTTCCGTCCACAATTACTTCCGTGACCGTGTGGCGGATCGTGATGGTCTTGGCGTCGAAGTCAATGGCGTTCCACTTCAGTCCGACGACCTCGCTGCGGCGCAGACCGTAGAACGCCGCCATGATGATGCCGAGCTCTACAGGCTTGCCCTTGGCTTTTTCAAGAAGATCGTGCAGTTCCTTCGCGTTGTACGGTTCGCTGACAAACTTGGCTTTCTTCGGGCGCTGCACCCGGTCCGCCGGGTTCGTGTCGATCAGGCCGGTTTTGTAGGCATAGTCCAGCGCCTTACGAATGTTTGCGTGGCGGTGAATGACCGTGTTGGCCGAAACACCGTTGACATTGAGTTCGTAGGTGTAGTAATCTTGGATATGCCTTGGCGTGAGATCGACCAACTTCAGCTTCGGAAAGTGCTTGTCGAAGTAGGGGATCACCTTGCTGTGGATGGTTTGCCAGTAAGCGGCAAAGGTCGTTTTTTCCACGCTCGGCCGCATCATTTCGACCCAGCCGGAAAGATAGCGGGTGAACAGGAGCGTCGGGTCAACCGCCGATTTCCCTGCGCGCAGACTTTTGATCGCGTGGAGACGTTCACCTTCCTCCATTCTTGCTTTTTGCAGAAGTTCTTCCGCTTTCTTTTTGTTGCCTTTGACCGTCAGACCGGTGGCGATCTGCTTCGTTTTTCGCTTGCCGTGTTCATCGGTAAAGCTGAGAATGAGATAGTAATGGCCGCTGCGTTCACGCAAATGTCCTGCAACCATATCAGAATTTGTTTTCAATAAAATTAACCTCCATTTCTTTTTTTGCATGACATCTGCCGTTGACACGGACAGTATAGCAGACTATCCGTGTCCCGGCAAATCTACGAGAGTTTAACAAACGGATTTTTCGGGGGCATTCAAAAATTGAACGACGCCGAGCTTCGGGATCCGATAAGCTCTGCCGATTATGAAAGCCGGGATCTGTCCGTTTTGAATCAGTTTATACGCGGTTTTTACACTGATGCCGCCGAGCATTTTACAAAGCTGCGGAATGCTGACAACATCCGGGTAATCCGTAAACATAACGGAATAAAGTTGTTGGAGTTCATTCTGGTTCATGGTATGGTTCATCGCACCCTCCTTTCGCAGATTTTTTCAAACGCATTACCGCGCATCCATATCCCGCTGGCGGTTCAGATACCGGCGGTAGTGTTCACACGCTTTTTCAATGAACTGCGCGGCATCCTTGGGCGTTGCGTTTTTCGGCAGGAAGCGTGAAATGCTTTCCATCGGGAGCCTGACCATCTCCTTCTGATTCGCCTTTGGCTTGGTCATCACCCCGAAGATTGCGTCCATATCAAGCTTGCCCTGTTCGGACAGCTTGCGCATCTGTTGGGCCTGCGCCAGCGACGGGGTGCAGTCTTCGCTTTCGATGGTTTCCAGCAGATTTTTCTGTTCATCTTCCGTGAGATAGGACAGCTCTACAGCCGGAGTAAGGGCGATTCTGTTCTCATCAACCAGAGATTGCAGTTCTGGCACAAGGTTGTTCAAGCGAATATAGCGATGAATTTGATTTCGGCTTTCACCGGCGATTTCCGCAAGTTCTTCATCCGCCCGCAACTTCGTCCCAACTTGGGACGAAGTTAAATCAACACGCTTGCCCTGCTGTTTCATCGCGTCCAGCCGCAGCTTGTACGCCTTCGCTTTTTCGCTCGGCAGGATATGTTCCCGATGCAGATTACTGTCCACGACCATGATTGCGGCTTCGTCGCGGCTGACGTTGCAAACAACGGCAGGTACCTTTTTCAGCCCCGCCTTTTTCGCTGCAAACAGCCTCCGATGTCCGCTGATGAGCTCAAAAGTGTGCGCGTCGTCCGGCTTCGGCAGCACGATCAACGGCGACAGAATCCCGCGTTCTCTGATACTCTGCACCAGCTCGTCCATTTCTTCGTTGTCAAGCACCTGATAAGGGTTGTCATCAAACGGAATGATTTGGTCTACCGGGAGTTTGACGGTCTGGTGCGTAGCGGCGATCTCCCGCATAACGTCCCGTTTCGCCTGCGTGTGCATTTCCGCAATCAGCAGTCCCGCGTTTTCCGGCGGCATAAGGGAAAAAAGTTCTCTTGTGGTTTTAACTTCTGAAATATTTGGTCTTTTTGCCATTTTAAAAAACTCCTTTAATTATTAGAATAAGTTATCTGGCGCCGTCATCTCTGTGACGGTCTTTGTTTTGCTCCAAAGTGCGCTGCGGGAAATACCATTCCCGCATCTGTTCTTTTTCAGCCTCGACCTTGCCCCGGAGCATAGGTTGGTCGTCAATGATCCGTTGTGCCAGTTTGAGCTTGTTCCGCAGCCTGGCCAGTTCGGCGGTCATGCCGTCGCGCTGTTTAACAAGCTCAGCCAGCTTCACCGGGTCTTTGCAGCCGCGAATCTTGTTGTAGACCTTGCTACGTTCAAACTTGAGCTGTTCCATTTTCAAAGACGTATCAGCAATGAATCGCTCCACGTCAGCGTAGTTGTACAGCTTCTCGTTCACAGCAAGGTCAATCTGTTCCTGCATGAATGTGATCTTCGGCCGCAGTAGCTTCATTTCGGGCGACATCGGGTGCGGGTTGCAGTCGTGCACTTCGATCAACGCGCCCACAAACAGCAGCGTCAGAAGCAGCAGTGAGATCACAGGCGCACCGATAATTACGCCGCCGAGCATGCCCTGTACGCAAGTTCCAGCCATTTTTGTAAACGCTTCTTCGCTGCGGTAAGTTCGCCAGGACTCTTCAAACTCAATGTCCTTGTACCGGTAGACATACATGTTGTTGACGAAATACCGTCGGTAGCTGTTGTAGCGCATGATGTTGCCGTTGAGCTCATACCGATCCTGCATCCGAATTCGGTTGCGGATGGCCTCGGGCGTATAGTCTGCGCCGAGATTCGCCAAACGCACGCCGTGTTCATCTGTTCGGCTTCTGATAGTGGCATAGCGTTCGGGACTGCCGAAGTTTGAGATGAAATAGCCCTGATCGCGCATGACCTGCAGAAAGCGGCGGCCATCGGGACTGTGCCGGATGGCAAAATCGATGGCCGCTTTCATATAGTCATATTTGGTTTTGATGCCTTTCTGCTGCGCCATATACACGTTATACGGAACGCGCTTCTTTTTCGGATGCGCGATCACAGACAAGCCACGTTCGAAACAGATACGGTCAGCGGTCTCACGAAACCGGTTATACATTGCCTTGTTTTCGTTCATCTTTTTGCCGTCCGTCATGCTCACGCTATTTATCACAATATGACAATGAGTGTTATGCTGTAAAGGGTGAAATGTGTATCACCCAAATACAACATAGCCGGGCAGCGCATTTGTGACAAAAAAGCAGACGGTTATGGGAAAGGAGAAAACATATCCGTACATCAACCGTTAAAGCAACACAAACGCGAAAGGAGTATCATTATGTATTTACCGAAAACCTACATCCACGAACAGACCGGAATCGAATACACCCTTGCCGGAGACGTGTATCTACCCTTCTATTCCGAAGACACAGAAAGCGAAGAAATCCATATCGGCTTATGGGGCAAACGGCATCTGGACTATCTTAAAGAATACAAACCGACCGTTTACCATGAACTGCTTTTCAGCGGCAAACTGACAGCATATCTCGCCGATATTGACAAGCAGGCAGAAGAAATGTACCACCTGCTGACAAGGCAGATGGCACAGGCAGAACAAATTACAGAACAACTGAAGGCCGAAGACCAAATGGCATGGGTCGGCGCAATGAACAACATTGCTGCCAGAGTAAGAGAGACCATATACAGCGAGGTGATTTACCAATAGGTTTATCTATTAATCAATGTGTATAGGCACAGCAAAAGCCGCGACCATCAATCGCGGCTTTTATATGCTTGATTTTTGTCTGTTGATCCTGTAATATATTAGTATCAATTAATGAAATGAGGTTAATCCGACATGACAGAATTAGAGCGCAATTCCGATTATGAGTATATGGATAATTTTGCCAGGCGAAAGAACGCCAGCTTTGAGTATAACAACTTTGTACAAGCAATTAAAGCAAAAAGCAATCAGGCCATTGAAAACACAAAAGTTTATGAGTTGCTTGAATTATTGCTATCTTCTAAAAACTGCGTCTGTTTAGAAACGCTTCCTAAAGGAAAGCACTTGTTTCGCGGACGGAGAATGAATATTGATGAGTGTCTAATGCTTAATAAGATTCAAGTTGATGACGATGATTTTATACATGGATTTGATAAATACGACTCAAAAGAACCTCCGTTAACTGTACCAACAAGCGGGCGCAACAACATTAGCGGAATGTCATATTTATATCTTGCCGCAGAAAGATATACAGCTTGTGCAGAAATAAAGCCTATAAGAGGGACAGAAGTCTCTCTTGCGACCTTTAAAACAAATAGGGCATTAAAAGCATTTAATCTATCAGATAACGTAAATGTTAAAGAGTACAAAGATTTTGGAGATAAGCATTATTTATCGGTTCCACATTTATTGACCCTCATT
>JAEEUW010000116.1 GCA_016290665.1 Clostridiaceae bacterium
GCGTGGCCGAAATGGCCAAGCGCATCCAGAAGGAAACCGGCGTGGAAAGCCGCGCCACGGTGCTCGGCCACGTGCAGCGCGGCGGTAGCCCCACGGCGGCGGACCGCATCCTCGGCAGCCAGATGGGCTATCATGCCGTGCAGCTGCTCAAGGAGGGGATCGGCAACCGCGTGGTCGCCACCCAGAAGGGCGACATCCTCGACTTCGATATCTTTGAAGCGCTCAACATGACCAAGGAGATCGACCTCAGCCTTTACACCATGTCGAACGAGATTTCGATCTGAACGAATCGTTCTGCCGCCCTTTCACGGGGCGGCAGACTTCATTGCAACGCAGACCGGGAGGAAAACGATGACAGACGGAAACATCCACAAGGGGCACCGCCAAAAGCTGAAAAACCGCGTGCTGGCGGGCGGCCTTGCCGGCGAAGCGCCGCACACGATTCTGGAGCTGCTGCTGTTCTACGGCATTCCCCGGAAAGACACCAACCCGATTGCGCACGAGCTGCTGGACCGGTTCGGCTCGCTGTCGGGCGTGCTGCGCGCCGGGGTGGAAGAGCTCAAAAGCGTGCAGGGCATGACCGAAAACGCCGCGCTGCTGCTGCATCTGATTCTGCCCGTCTATGCCGCCTATGAAGAGGACCTGCGGCGTATGCCGACGCTGCCGGAGTCCGCGGCGCAGATCGTGGATTTCATGCGGCCGAAGCTGATCGGCAGCACGACGGAAAAAGCCTATCTGTTGTGCATCGGCGGCAACGGCAAGCTGCTTGGCCTGCGCAAGATCTGCGAGGGCGATCTGTCAAGCGCTGCGATCGATCTGCGCGCGCTGGCCGCCGCTGTGCTGGAAACCAAGGCGCAGGACGCGATTCTTGTGCACAACCACCCCAACGGCGTTGCCGCGCCCTCGCTGCAGGACATTGACGCGACGAAGCAGATCGTTTCGTTTCTCGATCAGATGAAGGTGCGTCTGGTCAATCATATCATCCTCAGCGAGAACAACTATTGCTCCATGGCGGACAAGAAGAACTTTGTGCATCTGTTTTACGGAATGGAACCTCTCTACTGAGAAAAATCTTTCAGTTTTTCGTCGGTTTTGCTTGACAAAACCACTTGCGGCCGATATAATATTAAGCGTTATTATGAGGTGAGTCATGATGATCGATCTGGAAAGCCTGCTGGAAGGCGGCTGCGAACGGCTGACGCTGGACGAATCGTTCGATCTTTCCGACGAGGCGCTCGACGGTGTGTTTCCATTCACCACGCCGGTCCGCGTTCGGGGAGACGTCGTCAACCGCGCCGGTATCGTCACGATGGAGGCCGTCGCAACCGGCGTCATGCACTTCGTCTGCGACCGCTGCGCCGCCGAGGCCGAACGGACGCTCTCGGTGCCGATGGAGCACATCCTCGTTTCCGCGCTGCAAAGCGAAGACGATGCGGATCGCTACATCCTGGTGCCCGACGGCAAGCTGGATCTTCGTCAGCTCACTTTAGAAGACATCTTTCTGTCTTTGCCGAGCAAGCTTCTGTGCAGCGAGGACTGCAAGGGCATCTGCCCGACCTGCGGAAAGAATCTGAACGAGGGGCCCTGCGGCTGCAAAAAAGAAGTCGATCCCCGTCTGGCTGCCTTGCTGGATCTGTTCGAATCATAAAGCAAACGGTTTACGACATCTAAAATCAAATGAAGGAGGTGCTGGTGATGGCAGTACCGAAGAGAAGAGTATCAAAGGCAAGAAGAGACAAGAGACGTTCCAACGTCTGGAAGCTGAGCGCTCCCACGCTTGTGAGATGCAAGCAGTGCGGCGAATATACGGTTCCGCATAAGGTCTGCGGCAGCTGCGGTTATTATAACGGCAAGCTCGTCGTGGCGAAGGACGAGGACTGATCTGCAGTCTTTGATACGGTTTGGAGAGGTGGAGAAGCGGCCTGCTTTCTCTGCCTTTTTAACTTGCAAAGCGAAAACTGACAGAAGACGGGAGGGGACGGCGCATGCCGGTACAGATCAAATCCGTTGCGCCGCATTCGCCTGCGGCCAGAAAAGGCCTGCGTGCGGGCGATTATCTGCTCTCGCTGGACGGCCGCCCCGTCCGCGACGTGCTGGACTATCAGTTCTATGCCCAGGACGCCAGACTGCGGGTGGAGTATCAGAACGCCAAAGGCAAAAAGAAGACCGTCACGGTGCGCAAGGCGGAGGGGGAGGACCTCGGCCTGGAGTTTGAAACCTACCTGATGGACAAGCAGCAGCACTGCAAGAATAAGTGCGTGTTCTGCTTCATCGATCAGCTGCCGCCCGGGCTGCGCGACACGCTCTATTTCAAGGATGACGACGCCCGCCTGAGCTTTCTGTTCGGCAACTATATCACCCTGACCAATCTGACCGACGCCGACGTGGACCGCATCATCGAAATGCACATCAGCCCCGTCAACGTCTCGGTTCATACCATGAATCCCGATCTGCGGGTGCGGATGATGAAGAACCCGCAGGCCGGCGAAAGTCTGCGTCTGCTGCGGCGGATCGCCGGCGCGGGGATCGCGCTCAACACCCAGCTGGTGCTGTGCCCCGGTCTCAACGACGGAGACGAGCTGGTTTTCAGCTTGAAAGAGCTGGAAAAGCTCCGTCCCGCGCTTCGTTCCGTCGCCGCCGTGCCGGTGGGGCTCACGAAGTACCGCGAAAGGCTGCCTCATCTGGAAGAATTCACCCCCGAAACGGCAAAGCGCGTGATTGAAACGATCGACGCGTTCGGCGCGCGCTGCAAGGAAAAATACGGCTCGCGGCTGGCCTTTGCCGCCGACGAGTTCTATCTCAAGGCGGATTTGCCGCTGCCGGACGAGGACTACTATGAAGACTATCCGCAGCTGGAAAACGGCGTCGGCCTGTGGCGCAGCTTCGACAGCGAGTTCCGCGCGGCCCTGCGCGACTGCGATCTGCCGTCCGACGCGTCCTTTTCCGCCGCGCTGGCCACGGGCGTCGCGTCGTTCCCGCTGCTGCGCTCGTTCCGGGCGCTGCTGGAATCCCGCTTCCCCAACGGCAGGGTGGACGTCTATGCGATTGAGAACGACTTTTTCGGCCCGTCCATCACGGTCGCCGGCCTTGTGACCGGGCGGGACCTGATCGCTCAGCTGCGTGGCAAAGACCTGCACGGGCGGCTGCTGATCCCGTCGGTGATGCTGCGCGCCGAGGGCGACGTCTTTCTGGACGACGTTTCCAGAGAAGACGTGGAGCGCGAGCTCGGCGTCCGGCTGATCGTCGTTTCCAACGACGGCGCAGCGCTTTTGGATGCGATCATCGCGGCGCGATGATCACATCAATTCGGAATTCGGAATTCGGAATTAAAACAACCGGAGGTGTTTTATGAAACCTGTTGTCGCCATCGTCGGCCGGCCCAATACCGGCAAGTCGACGCTGTTCAATAAGCTCGTCGGCCGGCGTCTGTCCATCGTGGACGATACGCCGGGCGTGACCCGCGACCGGATCTTTGCCGACTGCGAATGGCTGGACCGCCATTTTCTGCTGGTCGATACCGGCGGCATCGAGCCGAAGACCGACGACGTGATCCTTCTGCAGATGCGCCGGCAGGCGCAGCTTGCCATTGACAGCGCCAACGTGATCATTCTGGTCACCGACGTGCGGTCGGGCGTCGTCGCGTCCGACGCGGACGTGGCCGCCATGCTGCAAAAGAGCGGCAAGCCCATCATCCTGTGCGTCAACAAGTGTGACACGGTGGGGGAGCTGCCGCTGGAATATTATGAATTCTATAACCTCGGCCTCGGCGAGCCGATCGCCGTTTCCGCTGTGCACGGCCACGGCACGGGCGATCTGCTGGACGCCGTGCTGGCCTATCTGCCCGACGCGCCCTCGCAGGAGGAAGAGGAAAACACCGTTGCCGTCGCCGTGATCGGCAAGCCCAACGTGGGCAAATCGTCGCTGGTCAACGCCATTGCGGGCGAAGAGCGCGTCATCGTGTCCGACGTTGCCGGCACCACGCGCGACGCGACCGATACGCTGGTTTCCAACGAGTTCGGCGACTTTTTGTTCATCGACACCGCCGGCATGCGCCGCAAGAGCCGCGTGGACGACCAGCTGGAAAAATACTCGATCCTGCGCGCCAAAATGGCGGTGGACCGCGCCCACGTCTGCGTCATCATGATTGACGCGACCGAGGGCTTCACCGAGCAGGATTCCAAGGTGGCGGGCATCGCGCACGAGCAGGGCAAGGCCTGCATCATCGCCGTGAACAAATGGGACGCCGTGGAGAAAGACGGCAGGACCATGGACGCTTACCGCAAAAAGCTGATGAACGACTTTTCGTTCATGTCCTACGCGCCGATCATCTTCATTTCGGCGAAGACCGGCCAGCGGCTCGACCGCCTGTTTGAGCTGATTAGGTTCGTGGACGAGCAGAACGCGATGCGCATTTCCACCGGCAAGCTCAACGACGTGCTGGCCGCCGCCACGGCGCGCGTGCAGCCCCCGACGGACAAGGGCAAGCGGCTGAAGATCTATTACATGACCCAGGCCTCCACGCGCCCGCCGACGTTCGTCTGTTTTGTCAACCGCGCCGACCTGTTCCACTACAGCTATCAGCGCTATATTGAGAACCAGATCCGCGAAGTTTTCGGCCTCGAAGGCACGCCGGTGCGCTTTGTGATCCGTGAACGTGAAAAGAAGAACTAAACAAAAAGCGCCCCCATCAGGCGCTTTTCTGTTCGAAAGAATGCTTCTTTCTCCGTTCTTACTTTTTACGCTGTATCTTTCGTCGGTTGCCGAACTTGTCCACAATGTAGGTGCTTTCCAGCTGGCCGACAAGGCTTTCGCGGAACGAGGCGACGTAAAGCTCGCGCAGCAGCTTCTGTTCGCTGCGTTCTTCTTCCGTCAGCCCTTCCGGCGTCTTGCTTTTCCGCGCCAGTTCGTTGATGCGGTTGATCTGTTCCTGTGTGACCATCAGCCCTGCGCCTCCCATTGTTTCCAGATTTCCGGCTGCACGCCGAGCGTCGCCTGCTTGCTGTTGCGCACGATCGGCGTTCTGAGCCACGTCTGGTTTTCCAACAGTTTTTCTTCTTTGGCTTCCTCGCTTGCAAGATAACTCACCACGGCGGCGTCGCCTTGTCTGGCCTTGTCGCTGATGAGGTCTTCCGTTTTGCATCGGAGCGCCGTTTTGACCGAGCGCAGCTCGCCTTTCGACATGCCGAACTTCTGAAGGTCCACAAACTGCACCTTGATCCGGCGTTCTTTGAAATACCGCTGCGCCTTCTTGGTGTCAAAGCACTTGGCCGTGCCGAAAATCTGGATATTCATCGTTTCACCCGTTCCTGTTTGATCGACTTACTATATCACATTTTTGCCGTTTCGTCAAGAAACGGAAAGGAGGATTTCCATGGCAAAGACCTGCTGCATCATCGGCGCGGGCGCCGTGACGGCGCTTTCGGTTCCGCGTGACGCGCTGGTTATCTGCGCCGACGGCGGTCTTGCGGCCGCGCAGAGGTTCGGCGTCACGCCCGATCTCATTGTGGGCGATTTCGATTCGCTCGGCGCCGTGCCGCAGGGAAACAACGTGGTTGTGCACCCGGTGGAAAAGGACGAGACCGACTCTTTCCTTGCGCTGCGCCTCGGGCTGGAGCGCGGCTGCAGTCGCTTTCTCTTTTACGGCTGTCTGGGCGGGCGGCTCGACCACACGCTGGCGAACATCCAGCACCTGCAGTATCTGGCCGAACGCGGCGCGGAAGGGGTGCTGATCGGTGCGCACGAAACGCTGACGGTGGTCAAAAACGGCAGTCTGCGCTTTCCGGCGGACCGCACGGGCGGCGTTTCGGTGTTCTCGCTCAGCGACAAAAGCGAGGGTGTTTCAATCGAAGGTCTCTACTATGAGGCAAAGAACGTGACGCTGACCAACGGGTTCCCGCTCGGCGTCAGCAACCGCTTTGTGGGCCGGGAGGCCGAAATCAGTGTGAAAAACGGCGTTTTGCTGGTTGTGACGCGCGACTGTGCCTGAAACGCTCGGACGGCTTTCAGTCGTCCGTTCTTTTTTTTGCAGGGTATTGGGCGGCACTTATGATATGGCGGGACACGAACTGCGTGGGGCGCAGCGGAGAACGGTTGCCCGCGAAGGGGACGTTGCCCGCTTTGCCGCGGCGGCAGCGGCTGACTTGTTCCCGCGCCGCAGCTGCCAGCTTCAACCCGGACGGCGGTTTCTCTTTCAACTCAACCTGCGTGGTTTGCTGCGTCAGCAGCAACCACCCCTTCTCTTGAACCGCAGCCGTCAGCTTCAACCCGGACGGCGGTT
>JAEEUW010000024.1 GCA_016290665.1 Clostridiaceae bacterium
TTATCGCTGCCGTTGTGCTTTGTGCCGCGGCTGTTTTGGGCGTCGTCGCCATGCGGCAGTCGGCCGCAAAAAAACGCCTTGCGGAAAAGCTGAACGGTGCTCTTTTACCTGCCGCTCAGCAGTCTGACACGCAGGGCGGGGACTGCATCCACTTTCTTCGCACGGGGTCCTCTGACGCGATTCTGCTGGAAAGCGACGGCCATTTTGCCATGGTCGACGCGGGAGAGGATACCGACAACCCCCGGAACTTCCCGGGGCTGGAGCTGCCCGGCTTTGAGCAGGAGGTGCTCGCCTATCTGAAGCAGCACGCGGCGGATGAAACCGGCAAGGTGCATCTGGACTTCGTTCTCGGCACCCACAGCCATTCCGACCATATCGGCGGTTTTGATACGATCGTTTCCGACCCGGACGTGACGGTGGACGTCGCCTATCTGAAGCCCTATGACGCGTCGAAGATCCGCGAAAGCGAGATCGTGGAATGGGACAACCAGGAGGTCTATGACCAGATGGTGCAGGCGCTGCAGGCGCGGGGCGTGCCGATCGTGTCTGAGCTGAGCGACGCGCCGTTCCGATTCGGCAACCTGACGCTGACGATGGTGAACACCAAAGATCCGGCCACCGCAAAAAAGGTCGGCGAAAACGACCAGTCGCTTTGTCTGCTGGTCGAAAAAAACGGTGCGCGGGTCTTCCTTGCCGCCGATCTCGATAACTATTCCGGGGACGAAAGCCGGCTTGCGCCGCAGATCGGCAAGGTCGATCTGCTGAAGGTGGGGCACCACAGCTACGGCGGCTCGAGCAGCGCGGGCTTCATCCGGACACTGCAGCCGCGCGTTTGCGTGATCACAAACAACTTTGAGAGTGCGGACCGCAGGACGCTGGCGCGTTTTGAACGGATCTGTCAACCGTCGTTTTGCATCACCGGCAGGGAAAACGGCGTTCTGGCTGTGCTCGGCGACGACGGCAAAATCACCTGTTACGGGCAGATTCAAAGCTAACCCGGCTTTACACCCTTTGTCTGATACGGACTTGTATCGTGCGGCAGCTTGTGCTATAATACAATTACCCCATATAAAGGAGGCATTCTCATGAACGACATCAAATCATTTTTCGACGGCATCGCGGATGTGATCGGCTCATTCTTTGTCAGCATTCTGTTCTTTTTGTTCAACAGATAATAATCAGTTTTTTCAAAAGCAGCAATCTCCAACCTGTGGGGGATTGCTGCTTTCTGCTTGCGTAGGTTTCAAGATAATAAAATGGCGCTATCTTATTTGAACGGGAATGTTGGGTCATTTGTTCTGTCAAGGAGATAATCAATGCTGCAATGGTAAAAATCGGCGAGCGTAATCAAAACGTCTGCGGTCAGAGCGATTGTGCCGGTTTCATATTGAGAATAGGTGTTTTGTGAGACATGAAGCAACTCGGCTATTTCTCGTTGTTTAATGTCATGATCTTCTCGGATATTTCGCAGATTCTTAAATACCATAATAACAACCTCCGCTGCTATTATGAGTTATCTGTAATTCAGATATTGACTTTTATCTGTAATACAGATATAATAATAAAAAACAAAAGAGAGGGATCAGTTATGGCAAAGATTCTTGCAATTACCCCAGAGACGATTTCGATTGGAATGGATAACGGTGAACTGAAAGAAGTTCCCGCCGGCTCAGTAAACTTTGTTCCCCATGTTGGTGATGAAGTTGAGATTTTTGAATCGGTAAATAACATCATTGTGTCTAAGGTTGAGAAAAGCACCCCGGTGCAGCCTGCAGCACAGCAAGCCCCAACTATTAAAATTGTTAATACGAACACCAACACGAATGTGAATAAAAATATTAATGCAGGTAGCGGAAGAGCAAAGAATAAATGGGTGGCCTTCGTTTTGTGCTTGCTTTTTGGCTTTTTTGGAGCACATAAGTTTTACGAGGGGAAAACCGGAATGGGCCTCCTGTATTTATTCACAATGGGCTTGTTGGGATTCGGATGGATTATTGATACAATCGTGATTTTGTTCAAACCAAATCCGTACTATGTTTAATTGCGGAAAAATATGTTTTCATAGCTCACCCAAAACGGGTGAGCTTTTTGCTTTCCCGCGGGGCCGTTTTTTTGTTTCCCGTTCTCTTGCTTTTGCCCCGAAACATGCTATAATAAGAAAAAGCGTTTGCTTCTAAGTTTCCGAATACAGGAGGAATCATCATGTTATATCCGAAGATCGGTATCCGACCCGTCATCGACGGCCGCTGGGGCGGCGTGCGCGAAAGCCTCGAAGCGCAGAACATGGGCATGGCCAAAGCTGCCAAGGCGCTCATCGAGGGCAGCATCCGCTATCCCGACGGCACCCCCGTGCAGTGCGTCCTTTCAGACACCACCATCGGCGGCGGCGCCGAGGCCGCAAAGTGCGCCGAGCAGTTCGCCGGCGAAAACGTGGTGGCCACCCTTTCCGTCACGCCCTGCTGGTGCTACGGCTCCGAAACCTTCGACATGGACCCGCAGACGATCAAGGCCGTCTGGGGCTTCAACGGCACGGAGCGCCCGGGCGCGGTCTATCTTGCCGCCGTGATGGCCGCCTATGCCCAGAAGGGACTGCCCGCGTTTTCCATCTATGGCAAGGACGTCAAGGACATGACCGACACGGAGATTCCCGACGACGTGGCCGAAAAGATTTTGCGCTTTGCCCGCTGTGCGGTCAGCGTGGGCTGGATGAAGAACAAGGCCTACGTCAACTTCGGCGGCGTGGCCATGGGCATCGCCGGCAGCTACTGCAACGCCGACCTGTTTCAGAAATACTTCGGCATCCGCGCCGAATGGGTCGATATGACCGAGATCGTGCGCCGCATCACGCTGGAGATCTATGACCCCGACGAATATGAAAAGGCGCTCGGATGGATCAAAGCGAACTGCAAAGAGGGCTTCGACTGCAACGCCGGCAAGGACCTGCCCGCCATCATCCGCAAATCGAAGGTCGTGCCGCCCGATAAGGACTGGGAATTCATCGCCAAAATGACCATCGTCATGCACGATATCCTCTTCGGCAACCCGAAGCTGGATGAACTCGGCTGGCACGAGGAGGCATTGGGCAAAAACGCCGTGGCCGGCGGCTTTCAGGGCCAGCGGCAGTGGACCGACTGGCTGCCGAACGCCGACTTCACCGAGGCGATTATGGCAAGCTCGTTCGACTGGAACGGCACAAAGCAGCCCACGCCCTTTGCCACCGAAAACGACACACTCAACGGCGTGGCGATGATGCTCGGCACGCTGGTGTCCGGCTCCGCGCCGTGCTTCCACGACGTGCGCACCTATTGGAGCCCCGAAGCGTGTGAACGCGTGACCGGCGTCAAACCGGGCGGCGTTGCGGCAAACGGCTTTATCCATCTGATCAATTCCGGCGCAACGGCGCTGGACGGCAGCGGCGCGAGCAAAAACGCCGCGGGCGAAGGCTGCATGAAGCCCTTCTGGGAGATGACCGACGCCGATATCGACGCCTGCCTCAAGGCGACCGACTGGTGCCGCGCCAACTATGAATACTTCCGCGGCGGCGGCTTTTCGAGCCACTTCCGCTGCAGAGCCGAAATGCCCGTAACCATGCTGCGCGTCAACGTGGTGGACGGCGTCGGCCCCGTGCTGCAGCTGGCCGAGGGCTACACCGCCGATCTGCCCGACGAGATCCACACCGTGATCGACAAGAGAACGGACCCCACCTGGCCGACCACCTGGTTCGTGCCGAGACTGACGGGCAAGGGCGCGTTCAAGGACGTCTACAGCGTGATGGCCAACTGGGGCGCCAACCACGGCGTGACAGTCTATGGCCACGTGGGCGCCGACCTGATCACCCTCGCGTCCATGCTGCGCATCCCGGTCAATATGCACAACGTGGAAGACGGCCGCATCTTCCGTCCGCACGCGTGGTCCGGCTTCGGCACCGAGGACCCCGAAGCGTCCGACTACCGCGCCTGCGCCGCCTACGGGCCGCTGTATGATTAAGGGGGGGAGCCCGATGCTGAAAAACGTGCCCAAGCTTCTGTCGCCCGAGCTGCTGAAGATTCTCTGTGCCATGGGCCACGGCGACGAAATCGTGATCGGCGACGGCAATTTCCCCGCCGCCGCCAACGCGAAGCGTCTCGTCCGCGCCGACGGCATCGGCGCCTGCGCCATGCTCGACGCGATTTTGCAGGTCTTTCCGCTCGATCAGTATGACGACAACAACTTCGTGCTGATGCAAAAATGCGAGGGCGACGCCGCCGACGTGAGCATCTGGCAGGAATATGAAGCCATCTTAAAGAACTATGAGCCGCAGGCGAAGGTTTCGTTTGAAGAACGCTTCGCCTATTACGAGCGCGCGAAAAAGGCCTTTGCCGTTGTTGCCACGGGCGAAGAAAAGCAATACGCCAACATCATCCTGAAGAAAGGCTGTGTGCTGTGATGAAAACGTGGGCGACCTATTTTCAGAACGACGCAAACGAACCGCTGAAATACGGCGAAGTGAACCTGATCAACCCGCCGCGGCAGCGCCTCAGAGGCGAACCGCTGAAAGCGGGCGTCGAGGCCGTGCCGGTGTTCTGCGGCTTTTGCGGCACCGACTTTGAGTTGATGCACATGGGCCGCAGGGGAGAACTGGGCCCGAAGTTCCCGCAGGGCGAAACGCGGCTCATCAACGGCCACGAGGGCGTGGTCTGGGTGCCCGGCGAACACCGCTTCGCCATCGTGCTGATCCGCGGCGGCGACAGCTTTGACCCCACGCGCTTCACCGAAGACGAAACCTATTTCGAATACGGCTGCGACGGCGCCGACGGCATCTTCTGCGACAAAGGGTATTTCAACCCCGACATGCTGCTGCATCTGCCGGAGCGCTATGCGGGCCTTGAAAAGCTGCCGCTCTCACTGGCGAAGCGGCTGGTGTTCTGCGACCCCTATGCCTGCGCCGTGTTCCAGCATGAGCGCATGTGCGACATCGGCGAGGCACAGCTGTTCCGCGTGATTATGGCGAAAGAGAAGTGCGAGGAAGCCGCGGCGCGCAAACAGGCCGTGGAGGCCGCGTTTGAACGCGCGGTGATCTTCGGCCTCGGCACCACGGGCCTGTTCATCGGCGACCAGATCCGCCGCAACCACCCGCAGGCAAACATCCTGTTCGTTGCCAGAAGCGACGAAAACAGCGAAAAGGCGCGGTTCGTCAAGGACGAGCTGGGCTGCGATTATCTCTCCTCCGGCGGCATGACCGAAGCGCAGACCGCCGCGGCAATCATCGGCCGCATCGGCGGCAAGGCGACGGTCTTTGTGGGCACGAGCGGCACCGCCGTGGAGCACCAAATTGCGTTCGCGCACGGCGTGCTCGGCTGCAACGGCATTTACAACAGCTTTTCGCTGGGCCCGAAGGTGACCTACGACACGATGCCCTTCGGGTTCAAAAACCAGGTCATTTTCGCGTCCATCAACTTTACGCAATCCCACATGGAGACCGCGATCCGTCTGCTTTGCCAAAGCCGGTTCGACCGGCTGGTGGAGCTGATTGACAAAGACGACTTTACCCGCGACCCGATCGGCGCGTATGAAAACAGGATTTACAGCAAGGGCGCGCCCTTGAAAACGGCGGTCGTCTGGAACCCGGCCTATATCGACACGGAGGCGTAACATGAAAGCGATTGAAATCACCGCACCCGGCAAGATCCGGATCATTGAAAAAGCCATGCCGCAGCCGCAGGAGGGCGAAGCGCTGCTGCAGGTGCTCTTCGGCGGCATCTGCGGCGCAGACGTGGCGTCCTACACCGGCAACCAGCCGTTCACGACCTATCCGCGCATTCCCGGCCACGAGCTTTCGGCAAGGATCGTCTCGATTCCCGAAAACGACCGCGGCCTGCGGCCCGGCGATATCGTCACCTGCAACCCCTATTTCAACTGCGGGGCCTGCTATGCCTGCCGGCGCGGGCTCGTCAACGCCTGCCATGACAACCGGACCATGGGCGTGCAGCGCGACGGCGGCTTTCAGGAATACATCACGATGCCCGTGGAACGCATCATCGACGGCAAGGGGCTTTCCGCGAAGGCGCTCGCGCTGATCGAGCCGTTTTCCATCAGCTGCCACGCGCTCTCGCGCGCCGCGGTCAAGGCGGGCGACAACCTTTTGATCATGGGCGCGGGGCCGATCGGCCTGTTCGCCCTGCTGCGGGCCAAGGCGCTCGGCGCGCGCGTGCTGATCGCCGATATGCTGGAAAGCCGGCTCGCGCTGGCCGAAGACTTCGGCGCGGACGAAACCGTCAACGTGAAGGACCGCGACCTGCATGCCGCCTGCGCCGCCTTCACGGGCGACTGCGGCTTCGACGTCTGCGTGGAAGCCTGCGGCGCGCCCGAAACCTTCCTGTCGTGCATCAGCGAAGCGGCCCACGGGGCAAACGTGATTCTGATCGGCAACGGCAAGCGCGAAACGACCTTCGTGCATTCGGTTCTGCTCAAAAAGGAGCTCAACGTCTTCGGCAGCCGCAACGCCTTCACGCGCGACTTTGAAACGCTGATCGACCTGGTCAAAGCCGGCAAGGCCGACGTGCTGAAGATGGTCAGCGGCGTCTATCCCATGGCGGATGCCGCCGCGGCGTTTGAAGCGCTGGCCCACAACGACGGCAGCCTGTGTAAACTTCTGATCGGGATCGGTGCATGAGATGAAAGAAACGATTTTACAGTTCGGCACGGGCAAGTTCCTGCGCGCGTTCGTCGATTCCTTTGTCGACACCATGAACAAGCAGGGCCTTTATGACGGCAGGGTCGTCATCGTGTCGCCCACGGATTCCAAAGCCGTGGAAACGATCAACGCGCAAAAGGGCGTCTATCATCTGATTCTCCGCGGCGTGGAAAACGGCGCAGCCGTCAGCCGCACAACGGAGATTCGTTCCGTTTCCCGCGCGGTCAATCCCTACCGCGATTTTGACGCCTTCCTTTCGCTCGCCGCGAACCCCGATCTGCGCTTTGCGGTCAGCAACACCACCGAAGCCGGCATCCGCTATGACGAAAGCTGCCGCTTCGGCGACCGCCCGGCGGCGTCCTTCCCCGGCAAGCTGACGCAGTTTTTGTATGAACGCTTTCGGCGCGGCCTCGGCGGCCTCGTCATTCTGGCGTGCGAGCTGATTGAAGATAACGGCAAAGCGCTGCAGGCCTGCGTCCTGCGCTACGCCGCGCAGTGGGGCCTCGGCGACGACTTCCTTTTGTGGCTCAAACGCGAAAACCGCTTTTGCGGCACGCTCGTCGACCGCATCGTGACCGGCTTTCCGCAGGCGGAGGCGGAGGACATCTTTGCTTCCCTCGGCTGCCGCGATCAGCTTCTGGACACCGCCGAGCCCTATCACCTCTGGGTGATCGAGGGCGACTTTGAAAACGAATTTCCGCTGCGGAAGGCCGGCTGCAACGTCGTCTGGACCGACGACGCGGCGCCCTATAAAAAGATGAAGGTGCGCGTCCTCAACGGGTCCCATACGTCGCTGGTGTTCCCGTCGCTGCTGTGCGGCGTGGAAGCGGTCGGCGACAGCCTCGGCGACGCGCTTTTGAACGACTATCTGCACACCTGCCTGTTCTCGTATATTCTGCCGACGCTCGGCGAAACCGACGAAACCCGCGCCTTTGCCGCGGCGGTGCTCGAACGCTTCCGCAACCCCTATATCCGCCATCTCTGGCAGTCGATCTCGCTGAACTCCGTGAGCAAATGGACGGTGCGGGTGCTGCCCACGGTCAGGGATTATCTGGCGGCAAACGGCACGGTTCCGAAGCCGCTGGTGTTCTCGCTGGCGTGCCTGATCAAATACTACAAAGAGAACGAGCCGGCCGACGACGCGGCGGCGGTTGCGTTCATCAAAGAGCATGACGTGTCCGCCATTCTTGCAAACGCCGATCTGTGGGGGACCGATCTCAGCCATATGACGGCGCTTGCTGCAGAAAGCCTGCAGCAAATGGAACAACACGGAATCAGAGAGGCGATCCGATGGAGTATGTCCTGATCCATAAAAACGACAACGTCAAAGTCTGCCTTGCCGACGGGCACAAATACGCCGTGCGGCACATGGAAGCGGGGGAGCCGGTCATCAAGTACGGCTTTCCGATCGGCGTTGCCGCAAAAGAGATTGCGCCCGGCGAACGGGTGCATACCGAAAACCTCAGAACCGCGCTTTCGGGCGTCAGCAGCTATACCTACGCGCCGCAGCTTTCCCCGCTGCAGCCGCTTGCGCCCGCAACGGTACAGGCGTTTGTGCGCAAAGACGGCCGCGTCGGTATTCGCAACGACGTCTGGATCATCCCCACGGTGGGCTGCGTCAACGGCGTTGCAAAAACGCTTGCCGCAAAATCGGGCGCGCTCTGCTTTGCGCACCCCTACGGCTGCAGCCAGCTCGGCGACGATCTTGCCGTAACGCAAAAAACGCTGGCGGGGCTGATCAGACATCCCAACGCGGGCGGCGTGCTGGTGCTCGGCCTCGGCTGTGAAAACAACGGCGTCGCGGCAATGAAAGCCGTGCTCGGCAGCTATGACGAAACACGCATCCGCTTTCTCAACTGTCAGGACTGCGAAGACGAGCTGGCGGAGGGACTGCGCATCCTTGCTCAGCTGCAGGCCCTTGCCGCCGCCGACCGGCGGACGGAGGTCCCGGTTTCCAGGCTGAAGCTCGGCCTCAAATGCGGCGGCAGCGACGGCCTTTCCGGCATCACCGCGAATCCGCTTTGCGGCCGTGTGACGGATCGCCTCGTCGCCATGGGCGGCACGGCCGTTCTGACCGAGGTGCCCGAGATGTTCGGCGCGGAAGAGCTCCTGTTTTCCCGCTGCGTCAGCAAAGCGGTCTTTGACAAGGCCGTCCGGCTGATCAACGATTACAAAAGCTATTTTCTCGCGCACGGCCAGCCGGTCAGCGAGAATCCCTCGCCCGGCAACAAGGAAGGCGGCATCACCACGCTGGAGGAAAAGTCGCTCGGCTGCGTCCAGAAGGGCGGCACGGCGCCGGTCACGGACGTGCTCGGTTACGGCGACGCCGCCGAAAAGCCGGGCCTCAGCCTGCTCAACGGGCCGGGCAACGATATGGTGGCCGTGACGAATCTGGCCGCTGCCGGCTGCCAGCTGATCCTGTTCACCACGGGCCGGGGCACGCCTCTCGGCGCGCCGGTGCCCACGCTCAAGATTGCCACAAACGCCGCCCTGGCGGCGCGCAAGAAAAGCTGGATCGACTTTGACGCGCAGACGCAGACCGCGGACGATTTGTTCGAGCTGCTGCTTGCAACGGCGAACGGCAGGGAAACGAAGAACGAAGCAAACGGCTTTCGGGAGATTGCTCTTTTCAAGGACGGTGTGACGCTATGATCATTGACAGCCACGTGCATTTGTGGAAGACCCAGCACGGCCGGGTGGACGGCAGGCCCGTCTTCTCGCTCGGCGGGGGCAAAAGCGACTTCGGCGGCGAAGTGCGCCAGATGACGCCGCCCTACATGCTGAACGGCGAAAACACGGCGGAAATGCTGATCGCCAACATGGACTACGCCGGCGTCTGCGCGGCCGTGGTGACCCAGGAGGAGATCGACGGCAACCAGGACGCCTATCTGCTCGCGGCCAAAGAAAAGTATCCCGCGCGGCTGCAGATCTGTTCGCTCTATGAGGAGGGCCGGCCCTTCACGCTCGACGGGTTCGACGGCGTCAAGCTCTGCGCCGGGCGTTTCCCCACGCAGGACCTGACAAAGCACGCCGCCGTGTTTGAGGCGGCAAACAACGCTGGCAAGTTCGTGTTCGTAGAGCTGGCCGACGGCGACAGACAGACCGGCTCCCTCGCGGAGCTGATCCAACAGTTCCCCGACCTGCGCATCGCAATCGGCCATTTCGGCATGGTGACGCGCGACGGGTGGCACGAACAGATCAGGCTGGCCCGCGCCAAAAACGTCCGCGTGGAAAGCGGCGGCATCACCTGGCTGTTCCACCGCGAGTTTTATCCCTATCCCTCGGCCATCCGCGCCGTCAAAGAGGCGGCGGAGATCTGCGGTATGGATAAGCTGATGTGGGGCAGCGACTATCCGCGCACCATGACGGCCATCACCTACCGCATGAGCTTCGACTTCGTGCAGAAGACAAACGCGCTGACCGAAGCGGAAAAGGCGGCGTTCCTCTTCCAAAACGCCGCGTCGTTCTTCGGGTTCACCGGCCTGAAGGAGCCGGTGCATATCCGCAATATGGTGGAAGACTGAATCCGAAAAAAACAAAACCGGCGGCAGGGAAGACCCTTGCCGTCGGTTGCTTTTTCTTTTTTTGTTCATTTCAGCGGGAGCTTCTTGATCGCTTCAAAGGTTTCGTCGCTGATGATGTGCTCGATCTTGCACGCGTCGGCGGCGGCGGTCTCCGGGCTGACGCCGATCGACTGGAAAAAGCGCGTCAGATAGGTGTGGCGCTCATAGATTTTTTCGGCCACTTCCTGCCCCAGCTCGGTCAGAAACAGGTGGCCGTTGCGGTCCACGTTCAGATAGCCCCCGTCGCGCAGCAGACCCACCGCGCGGCTGACGCTCGGCTTGGAAAAGCCCATATATTCGCTCACGTCGATGGAACGCACCGCGCTCTTTTCTTTGGAAAGAATCAGAATCGTTTCCAGATACATTTCGCCGGATTCCTGAATGGCCATAACCGTCACCTCGTCTTTTCGTTCCCGTCCATTATAGCACAACGCGCCCGACAATGCAAGGCTTTTCGGCGGGCGCGGCGGCAATGCGGGGCCGTATATTTCCGATTTGGAACGAAAACCATTTTTTACACCGAAAAAAACACTTTCTGCACCAGATTGGAACGCAAAATGCAAAAAGTGTGATATGATATAGCCGAACAAAGCAAACAAAACCGCAAAGGAGAGAACGTCATGAGAATTGCCTTGCTGGACGATGAGCCGCAGGTGACCGAACACCTGAGCGACCTGATCCGCCGCTATGCGTTTGCCCACGATTACGACCTGCAGTGCGACTGCTTTACCGACGGGCACAAGCTGCTTGAGCAGGGGCGGTACGACCTGTATTTTCTTGATTACTGTATGGACGCCATGAACGGGATCGAGGTGGCCGAGGCGCTGAAGGAAAAGTTCAGCAACGCCGTGACCGTCTGCTACCTGACCAACTACGACGCGGCGGCCGCCCAGATCATCAACCGCGGAATCTATGCCGACGGGTTTTTGAAAAAGCCCGTGGATGAGGCGCAGCTGGAGCAGAAGCTCGACCGGTTCTACCGCCTGTCGTTTTTCCGCCGCTTTGAGCTCAAACGCGGCAAACGCTATCAGACCCTCTATGCGCAGGACATCTTCTTTGTGGAGGCGGACAACAAGCAGATCAAGCTCCACCTGTTCGACCGGGTAGAGGACTATCCCTATCAGATGCGCGACATTGAAAAGCTGCTGCCCGCCGGGCTGTTTTATCGGATCCACCGCTCCTATCTCATCAATCTGCAATATGTGGATTCCTACGACGCCAAAACCGTGACGCTGAAAAACGGCGACACGCTGCCGCTGAAGGCCAGGGACTTTCAAAAGGCCTATCACCAGTACATGTTCCTGGTGGGCGGCTGAACGACCCGAACGAAAGGAGAGCTTTTCTCATGCAGACCATTGCCGATCTGATCCGGCTTTCGCCGGTCGTCTATACGCTCATCACGGTGCTGGACAGTCTGGTCCACCTGACCGGCTGCGCCTTTGTCACGGTGGCGCTGTTCCGCCTGCCGCTGCGGCGGCCGCCGGTGCCCTATCTGCTTTGCGTGCTGCTCTGTGCGGCGGCCGGCGTTGCCGACGCGCTGCTGGCCGGCACCACGAACGATTTTGTCGCCTTCCTCTGGTCGGTGGCCGCCATGGCGCTGCCCTACGTCTGCCTTGCGCTGCTGTATTGGGGCAAGGGCGTCTGGAAATCGTTTCTGGTCGGCCTCGGCTACACGTTTGTGGAGGCGGCCCGGTTCCTGATTCTGCTGTTGTTCTTCCGGTTCGACAACGACAACCGCGACGACGCGCTGGAGCTGATTGTCGGCTTTCTGGTGGACGTCGTGTGCTTCCTGCTGGCCTATGTGCTGCTCACGCGCTACGCGAAGAAGCGCACGATCTATCTGAACGTGACCAAAAACGCCGTGGTGCTGTTCGTGCTGCTGGTGGCGTCGGTGGTCGTGTTCGTCACGTCGCTGCTGCTGATCGGGTCGCACTATTCGGGCGGCAGCCAGCTGGAGTTCGGCTTCATGCTGATGAACATTCCCGTGCTGACCGCCACGGTCAGCTTCGCCCTGCTGTCGTTTTTCCGCATGCGCAGCCGGTCGGAGCAGTATAAGCAGCAGCTCAATATGCAGATCCGCCAGTATGAATGGATGGAGCAGATGAACGAAGAGCTGCGCATGTTCCGCCACGATTTCCCCAAAAAGATGCGTCCGCTGATCGCCTATCTGGACGAGGACAAGCCCGAAGAGGCCCGCGAGATGGCCGAGCGGTTCAGCGACTTCGTTTCCAACACCGGCGCGCGGTTCCACACGGGCAACTACCGGCTCGACACGGTGCTGTTCTGCGAGCAGCAGATCGCCCAGCGCGACGGCATCCGGCTCGACGTCCCGTTTGACACCGCTTTCCCGAAGGAAGGGATCGACCCCGACGACATCTATACGATTTTCCCGAACGCGCTCGACAACGCGATTGAAGCGACGCGCAAGGCCGCCGGGGAAAAGGTGATTACCTTCCGCTCCCACCGGACGAAGCAGACGGTCTATATCACGATCCGCAACCCCGTTTCGGGCGAGGTGGAGACCGAAAACGGCCTGCCCCGGACGAGCAAAGCCGACAAGGCCGCCCACGGCTACGGCTTCCGCAGCATGAAAAAGGCCGCCGCCAAATACGGCGACGACAACGTGAACTTCACCGTGAAGGACGGCGTGTTCGAGCTGCAGATCTTCCTGAACGTCCCCGAAACCGCGCAGAATCCTTCCGAAGCGGGCGCCTGATGGCGTTTCACACCCAAAAATGCATCATTCACTCCAAAAGTGACTGAACGACCCCGGGTTTATGGTATGATACAGACAGCGAATGCACCGAAATCTTTTTTGAAAAGGAGATGCTTCCACATGAAGAAAACCATATCGATCCTGCTGACCGTTCTGCTGCTGCTCGGAACGGTTGCGGGCGGCTTTTCCGCCGCAGCGGAATGGGAGGAGCCGGAGACATACACCCTGATCCCCTTGGGTGAAACGGTTGAAGTTTCAAGCGATGAAGTGCTGAAGTTCAACACGGGAAACGCTTCTAAAGTTGTGATCGTGTTTGACAATGAACAACCGCTGACGGCAGATCTGTATTACCTTTATGAGACTCCGTGGCATTGCAGCACAAAAAGCGCTGACAGAAATCTCATTTTGGAGCAGGCATGTCCTTCAAATGTCAACTACGCCGTTGAACTGAAAAGCGAGACCGTGCAGACGCTGCACGTGCGTGTGTGTGCCGAAGAGGTCTATGCCCACGAAAACGCCCGTCCCCTTGCGCTGAATGAAACCGGGGCGGCTGTTGTTGGCCCGAAGCTTCCAGCTGTTTACCTGGAATTCGCGCCGCCGGAATCGGCTTACTATTCCCTTGTCACGGAAGGTGTGAAGGTAGACTACGAAGCATATGCCTTGCCGGAATGGGATCGTGTCGGCTCCGGCCGCATTGAGGATTCCGCCGATTTTGACAGAAGAATCATGATGGTTGCCGGAAAAACCTATTGTGTGAAGCTGTATCCCTACTATACGCTCTCCGATGATCAGCCGGTGACGGTTCAGATTGTCCGCACGCTGGAGCTTGTTGATCCAGCGGCGCTCACACTGGAGCAGAATGTTCCGCTGTCATTGACCTTCAGCGAGTCCGGGGCCAGGCAGTTTCTGAAGTTCACGCCCGCTGTTACCGGCAGTTATATCCTTTATGAGTCGAACGACGCTTCCGACTTAGGCGCCACTATCTATGACGACGGGTTGGATTACAGGTATGCCGACAGCAATCTGTACAGTCCGTTTTCCTGCGGCGCGGCGCTGACTGCCGGCAAAACCTATTACTATCAGATGTCCGGTGCGGCCGGTAAGACTTACGGGTTGACCATAACAACTGCAGCGGATTATCTGCAGATGAGAAGTGTGCCGATTCTTCTGGATCAGGCATTGGAAGCCGCCGCGGGCGACTATGTGACATTTGTGCCCGAAACAACCGGCACCTATATATTCACTGCCAAAGACGGTGAAGGAAACAGAGTTGACGCAACGCTTTATGACGCGGAACGGAAGGCCATCTATTGCGACTACGATCTGGGCAACGGCATCCTCCCCCAAAAGCTGGATGCGGGATCGACCTATTACTTTGTTCCGCAGAAAGCTGCAATCTGCAATATCGTAACCATAGACGCTTATGCGCAGGCCGAAGGCTGGCAGACGGTTGGTGAGAACGAAGAGATCCAATACATCGGCGGTGAAAACAGCTGGTACATTTTTGTGCCCGAACGGTCGCAGAAGTATCTGGTCGGCAATCTGAACGACACGCAGGCCGGCGTGCATATTCATGATTCGGACTTCAAAAGACTCACGAGTATGCCGCTGGATGATGACGGTGAAAAGCCGGTGGAAATGACCGCCGGAAAACCTTACTACTTTTATCTGTATCATTACAACACGAATCTGACCGCCACCTGCAGTGTGATGACCCCGGCGGCCTTTGCGCAAAAGGTTGCAAAACCGATCACGCTCAGCGCACCCGCGGAAGCCACGAGATACCGCAAAAACTACTTTGCTTTTACGCCGGAGACCACAGACAGCTACACGGTTTGCGTGGAAGCGCCCGGGGAATACAACAGCATTCTCAGCGTGGCGATCCATGATGACGCAATGGAATCCCTCACATCCAATTCGGCGCATACCAGCAGTATCATAAAGATCGCCGACACGCTGGTGCTGCAGGCAGGAAAGACCTATTATTTCACAACGGATCTTCACTATACCCGCTACAGCCTCACTCTGACGGTGATGCCCACGGCGGATTTCATGGCAACGAGCGCCATAGCACTTACGGAAGGCGTGCCGCAGCACGTTGATCAGACATCCCCGGAAGATCTCTATTTTGCTTTCACACCCGCCGTTTCGGGGAATTACGCGTTCACCTCGGACGCGCCGTACTACGGTACCCTTACGATGTATGACTGCGAAATGAAGAAAACGCGTGAAGCTAATGTTAACAAGGGCATCGACTTTGAAGCGCGTCTTGAAGCCGGCAAGACTTATTACTATGGTATCGTTTTCAACGGCTACAGCAGCATTCAGCCGTTTGAAGTCACCGTTTCCAAAGTCTGCGATCATCCGCACACGGCGATTGAGCCCGGTGTTGCGGCAACCTGCACAACGGACGGAAGATCGGCCGGCATCCGCTGCACAGACTGCGGCAAAATGCTCGTGAAACAGAGTGTTCTTTATCACCGCCACAAGGATTGGGATCACGACCATGTCTGCAACGTCTGCGGCCGGCCCGCCATTGAATTCACGGCGCCCTGCAACGAAAGGGGCACTGTGACAGCCGTGTATTACAGCGACCGCGAGCTCATCCTTTCCGGCGCCGGTGCCATTACCCTGGCCCCCGGCAAGCCGAAAGAGACGGATTTTGACGATCCGGACGCCTATGAAAACGCCAGCAATAAATGGTATGATGATATAGGACGCATCCTGACACTTGAGATTCCGGAAGGCGTTACTTCCATCTCTGCCAACAGCTTTTCCTCCCTGTATTCCCTGCAGTCGCTCACGCTCCCGAAAACCTGTACCCATGTTGATGACGGGGCGTTCACCAGCAACGGTCTTATTTTGCTCACGGTCTATAACCCGGCTTTGAAGATCGACGGTCAGTTCTCCGTTCCCGGCTATCGGTTCAAAGATACGGAGAATCCGCCTGCGGTGACGGCTTCCATCAGCCGGGAGCTGGAGAATCTTCTGATGACTGTTATCTACCTGATGGGAATTGAAGATGAGGGGCTCGGCTTAGGAAAAACGCTCGTGAACACAGACAGTGTGGATGATGAAACCGTAAAAGCCTTTACTCGGCTGTATTTGGAGGAGTTAAAGGAAGAACTGATGTTTGAACTCGGCGTGGAGCTTGATCCGGCCGAAGCCACAGACGATATTGCAACACTGGTGCTGCGTCATATCAACGACATGCTGTTTACCGACTTCACCTGTGCGGCAGATCTCTTCACCTATGATTTTGCATCGCTCAATCTCATCAACCCGACGGAAGAGGACTTCAGGCAGCTGTTCTCTCAGCCGACCGAAGCCTTCTGCACTGCGCTGTATGAAAGATACGGCATTAATATTCGCGAAACCGGCATCCTGATCGTTGATCTGGTCGGCAGCAGCATCGTCCTTGGGAAGCAAGGATCCTACATCCCCTATGCGGACGTGTTGGTTCGCGGCTATGAGGGCTCCACCGTGCAGGCCGCCGCACAAATCACCGGCGCGCCCTTCAAACCCCTTTGTCCCACGGATCATGCACATACCCACGAAGAAGGCGAGATTGCACCCACCGCCACCGCCCACGGCCACACCGCCGGCCTGGTCTGCGACGACTGCGGCGAATGGGTCACCGGCGAAGTGATCCACAACCAGTCCGGCCGCCACAGGGACGAGGTGCCGGCCACTGTGGACGCCTCGGGAACGGTGAAGATCCAATGCACCGTTTGCGGCGGCTGGGGCCTTTATGAACTTCCGCAGCTCGAACCGGACGAACCCGATCAGCCGGATCAGCCGGACCAACCGGATCAGCCCGGTCAGCCCGGTCAGCCCGACCAGCCGGGTGACGGCGGCGGAAGCAACAACAGCTTCGGCGCGCGCTTTATCCGGCGCGTCAAAAGCTTCATCGAAACGCTGCTGCGCCTGATTCGCTGGCTCGGCCGCAAGTAATAATCAACTCCCACATTTCCTCCCTGCGTCCCCGGCCGCCGTGCCGGGGGCGTTCGCGCCTGCGGATCATATTGACATTGCACAAAAACCCCTCTTGTTTTTTATCACGATTGTGATTGACACTTTTCATTAATTATTGTATAATATAGGTGCAAAAAAGTGAGCGACGGCTCACCGTCAGTTTTTTTGAGGAGGAAATCATCTATGGATACGAGATTTGCGATCACCGAATACCACGACGCAAAAGCGGTCAACAAACAGCTGGACGACCTGCTTGCTTCTCCCATCTATTCCATCAGCCCCGAAGCGCTGAAGGAGTATGAGGACGAATACTTTGCCAAAAAGTGCCAGAAGTCCAAGGCCATGATCGAAGAAGCCAAACAGATCATCCCCGGCGGCGTGCAGCACAACCTTGCGTTCAACTATCCGTTCCCCATCGTGATCACGAAGGCCGACGGCGCCAAGCTGTACGATATCGACGGCAACGAATACTACGACTTCCTGCAGGCCGGCGGCCCCACCGTGCTCGGCTCCAACCCGAAGGTCGTGCGCGAAAAGGTGATCGATCTGCTGAACACCTGCGGCCCGTCCACCGGTCTGTTCCATGAGTTTGAATACAAGCTGGCCAAGAAGATTTCCGATTCCGTGCCCACGGTCGATATGTTCCGTATGCTCGGTTCCGGCACCGAGGCCTGCATGGTCGCCTGCCGCGTGGCGCGTCTTGCCACCAAGAAAAAGTACATCATCAAAATGGGCGGCGCCTATCACGGCTGGTCCGATCAGCTCGGCTACGGCATCCGCATCCCCGGCACCAAGTTCACCCAGGCGCACGGCGTGCCCATCCGTCTGATGCGCGACACCCAGGAGTTCTTCCCCAACGATCTGAACGAGCTGGAGCGCAAGCTCAGACGCAACCAGCTTTGCGGCGGCACGGCTGCCGTGTTCATCGAGCCCGTCGGCCCCGAAAGCGGCACGACCCCGCTCAACAAGGAATTCAACAAAGGCGTGGAGCGTCTTTGCCGCAAATACGGCGCGCTGCTCATCTTTGACGAAGTGGTCACCGGCTTCCGCATCGGCATGGCGGGCGCGCAGGGCTACTACGGCGTGGAGCCCGACCTGACCGTCTTCGGCAAGGTCATCGCCGGCGGTTATCCCGGCGCGGGCGGCCTGGGCGGCAAGCGCGAATACATGAAATACATGGGCGCCGGTCTGGACGGCGGCCAGAAGATCAAGAAAGCCTTCTGCGGCGGCACCATGGCGGCCACGCCGATTTCCTGCGTCGCGGGCTACTACACGCTGGAAGAGATCGACAAGCAGAACGCCTGCCAGCGCGCCGGCATCCTCGGCGACCGTCTGACCAAGGGTCTGCAGCAGATCATCGACAAATACAACCTGCCGTTCGTGGCGTTCAACCAGGGCTCCATCTGCCACATGGAGACCGTCGGCACCATGCACCTTTCCATCAACTGGCACAAGCCGTGGCAGATCCCGGCCGTCCTCAAGGAAAGCGACGTGCGCAAGGCCGAAATGCAGCACATGGGCGCGGCCTACATGGCCGAGGGCATCGTGACCGTCGGCGGTTCGCGTCTGTATACCAGCGCGGCCTACAACGAAGAGATGATCGACGACGCGCTGTCCCGCTTCGACCGCATCTTCTCGAAGTGCGTCAAGATCGGCGACTGATCGGAACATTCCGCAGGGCAGGCACTCCACCTGCCCTTCCTACTTTGAAAGGAGCAGAACGAGAATGGATATTCTGCAGGCAAAACAGATCGTGATCGAGGCGGGCAAGCGCCTGGTGGAAACGGGCCTGATCGCCCGCACCTGGGGCAACGTCAGCTGCCGGATCGACAGCCAGTCGTTCGTGATCACACCCAGCGGCAAGGCCTATGAATCGCTGACGCCCGACGATATCGTGCTGGTGCGCATGGCCGACCTCAGCTATGACGGCGACGTGAAGCCCTCCAGCGAAAAGGGCATCCACGCCCAGTGCTATCTGCTGCGTCCCGCATGCAACTTCGTGATTCATACCCATCAGGCGAACGCTTCCATCATCAGCGCGCTCGGCGCCGACATCAACGATATTGAAGGCAAGGCGAAAGAGATCATCGGCGACAACGTGCCGCTGGCCGCCTACGGTCTGCCCGGCACGGGCAAGCTGCGCAAGGGCGTGGTGCGTGCGCTCAAGCGCTCCGACAGCAAGGCCGTCATCATGAAGCACCACGGCGCCGTCTGCCTGGGGAAAGATTATGACGAGGCCTTTGCCATTGCGCAGGCGCTGGAGGAGGTCTGCCGGCTGGTGGTGTTCCAGCGCTACCGCGCGCTGACGAATAAGCCGGCCGAAACCTTCCGCGATATCTGCGACTACGTGGTCGACCTCAAAAAGCGCGCCGAAGCGCCCGCGCCGAAGCTGACGGCCTACGATTCCTCCCGCGTGGGCAACGTGGTGAAGCTGAACAATAAGGACGGCAGCGAAAAGGCCGTGGTCGGCATCGCCAAAGACAATCTGATCCTCGGCGAATGGCCGGGCGAGCTGGATATGCACCTTGCCATCTACAAGAACCGTGCCGACGTCAACTACATCATCCATTCGCAGGATGAGGAGATCGTTGCGGCGTCGAAGATTGCAAAGGTTCTGCGCCCGCTGCTCGACGACTTTGCCCAGATCGCCGGCACCACCGTCAGAAGCGCGGTCTATAACCCGAACGATATTCTGAAGACGCAGAAGAACCCGGTCAAGGCGCTCGGCAAGCACCGCAACGCCGCGCTGCTGAAGGACAACGGCGCCGTCTGTGTCGGCCCGTCGCAGGACGAAGCCGAAGCCGCCGAGATGGTCACGGCCAAAAACTGCAAGACCTTCGTTTCCTCCCGGCTGTATGACAAGGTCAAGCCGATCGGCAGAGCCGACGCGCTGCTGATGAACGTGGTCTACCGTCTGAAGTATTCCAAGCAGAAATGATCTGATCCGAAAAAGGGGCTGTTGCGGCGCAACAGCCTTTTTCTTCTGCCGCGCCGGGGGAAAAGACTTGACAAACGGCGGCGGAATATTATACAATAATTTGTCACTATCAAAACAAAGGAAGGACGATGCTCTCATGGCTCAGAAGGATCCCTCGCCGCAGGCGGCCGAACAGAGCAAGCTGCTGCATTACAAGCAGGTTCTGCAAAGCACCTATCTTTATACGATCTATCTGTTCTTTGTGCGCAACTTCCGCAAGGCGAAGGCGGGCTGGCTGCGGTTTTGCAAAAGCGTGCGCCGCACGTTTGACCCGCTGTATAAACGGATCGTGTTCAAATGGGTGTTTCCGCACGTCTATAAAAAGCACGCCGCCGCGCCCGTGGATGAGCGCAAGGTCGTGTTTGTGGAGCTGCGGCTGCCCAAGCTGACCAACAGCTTCAAGGTGCTGTATGACACGCTCTATCGGGAATACGATTTCGACCTGCACTGCCACTTTCTGCGCAACACCTACGTCACGCGCCGTCAGTACCGCAAGAACGTCAAGGCCATGCTGGCCGACATCGCCACCGCGAAATACGTCTTTTTTGACGAGGCGACCAACGTCAACGGCTGCTTCAAGATGCGGCCCGAAACCGTGGTGACCCAGCTGTGGCACGGCTGCGGCGCGTTCAAGAAGTTCGGCTTTTCCACAGCCGACGCCATCTTCGGCGCCACGCGCAAGGAGATGGAAAAGTACCCGTTCAACCGCAACTATACCCGCGTCACGGTCTCTTCGCCCGAAGTGGTCTGGGCCTATGAGGAAGCGATGCAGTACAGCCATGAAAGCGGCGTGGTGCAGCCCCTCGGCTCCAGCCGCACCGATATTTTCTATGACCAGAAGGTGATCGACCGCGCCTATCGGAACCTCTATGCCCTGATGCCGCAGGCGAAAGGCAAAAAGGTCATCCTCTATGCGCCGACCTTCCGCGGCCGCGTGGCCAGAGCGACCACGCCGCGGGTGCTGATTCCGGAATTCATGAAATACGTGCTCGGCGACGAATACGTGCTGCTGTTCAAGCACCACCCGCTGGTGCGCAAGCGCCCGAAGATCACCGATTACTGCGCCGACTTCGCCATGGACGTCACCGACACCATGACGATCGAAGATCTGCTTTGCGTGGCGGACGTCTGCATCTCCGACTACTCCTCGCTGGTGTTTGAATATTCGCTGTTTGAAAAGCCGATGATCTTCCTCGCGCACGACCTGGAGGACTTCTTCGACTGGCGGGGCTTCTACTACGATTACAGCGAGCTGGCCCCGGGCCCGATCGTACAGAATACCACCGGCGTGATCGACTACATCCTGCATCTGGAGGAACGGTTCGACCGCGCGCGGGTGCACGAGTTCCGCTGCAAGTTCATGTCCGCGTGCGACGGCCACGCCACCGAGCGGATCATGGAGGATGCGTTCGGCAAAGAAGCGCTTGACGCGCACAGGCGCGAAACGCCGCTGCCCGATGAGATGTATCATCTGATCCCCTGCGCCGCCGACTATGCGGAAGTGGAGGAGGACGACGACGATCCCGACGGCAACAGGGAGCCGGAAACGGAAACAAAAGAAGCAACGGAATGAAACAAACTGAAAAGGAGGCGCGGCCTCCTTTTCGTTACGGGAGAGAAACATGTTAAGTAAGCTGAAACGCCTGCTGCAAAAGGGGCCGCTGTATCGGATCTATCTGAAGCTGTGCAAACGCTATCGCTTCTGGGTCCATGATGTGTGCTATCCGCGCATCTACCGCCGCGCCGCAAAACAGGACGTGCAGCAGGGCAAGGCGCTCTTCTTTGAGGTGAGCGCGCCCGCGCTGTCCAACAGTCTGCGCCCGATGTATGATGCGCTGCAGCGCCGCGGCGGCTGCACGCTGCAATGCCATTATCTGCTGCATACCCGCACCCCGTGGCGCGCGCAGAACAAGGCGTTTCAGGCGTTCCTGCGCGAGCTGGCAACCGCGCAGGTCCTGTTTCTGGACGAGGGCTGCGATCTGTTTTCTCATGTGCCGATCCGCCCGGAAACAACGGTGGTTCAGCTGTGGCACGGATGCGGCGCGTTCAAGAAATTCGGCCGCAGCGTTGCGGAAAAGCAGTTCGGCGCCTCTGCGGCCTACATTGCCGACCACCCGTTCTACAGCCACTATTCGCTGGTCACGGTTTCGTCGCCCGACGTGATGTGGGCCTATGAGGAGGCCATGGGGTATCCGCGGGAAACCGGCGTGGTGCAGCCGCTCGGCGTCAGCCGCACCGACGTGTTCTTTGACGAAGCGTTCCGTTTGCGCGCAAAACAGGCCCTTTCCGCCCTTTTGAAGCAAAGCGAGGGCAAACGGGTGCTGCTCTATGCCCCCACCTTCCGCGGCGAAATCATGGACGCCAGGACGCCCGACGTGCTGGACTTCGAGGCGCTGAACGCCGCGCTCGGCAAGGACTGGGTGCTGCTGTGCAAGCATCATCCCCATGTGAAACAGCGTCCCGTGATTCCCGAAAGCTGCCGCGGCTTTGCCTTTGACGTCACGGACGCCATGCCGATCGAAGACCTGCTGTGCACGGCGGACGTGTGCATTTCGGACTACTCCTCGCTGGTGTTCGAATATGCCCTGTTCGAACGGCCGATGCTCTTCCTCGCCTACGATCTGGAGGACTACTTCGACTACCGCGGCTTCTATTACGACTATCACGAGCTCGCGCCGGGTCCCGTGGTGCGCGACACCGCCGGCGTGATCGACTTCGTGCAGCATCTGGACGAGCGGTTCGATCTTGCGCGCGTGCGGGCGTTCAAGGAAAAGTTTATGTCGTCCTGCGACGGCCGCGCCACCGAACGCATCATCCAAAGAGTCTTCAGTCGCTGAAGCCTTCGTTTCACACAAAACGCTCCGGTCACCCGAAAGGGACCGGAGCGTTTTTCTGAGTAATGACTGTTGACGGCTAACGGCTTGCCTCAACGGAGCGCAGGAAGGGGAGCACCGCGTCGGCAGTGCGCTCGCCCTCGTCAAAGACGAAGATGTGGCCGCTGCCGGGGAAGCGCACCAGCTGCACCTGCGGGCAGACCTCCTGCAGCCGCTCGGCCTGATAGATCGGCATGGTCCGGTCCTCTTCACCCCAGACGCAGAGCAGGGGAAGGCCCTGCGCGGCGGTGGCGGCGTAGGCTTCGGTGGCCTTTTCGGTGGCAAGAATCGTGTTGCGCAGCGACGAGAGCGTGCAGCGCACGAAGCCCTTGTACTGCAGCGCATAGGCAAACTTGCGCATGAAGCCGTCGATCTCGTCCTGAAGCACGTGCGTCGCTTCCGAGGCGCACTTTGTCAGCAGCGTTTTTTCGCCGATGGCGTTGAAAATCACGCCGCCGATGCCGCGGATATTCGCGAGCTTCATATAGAACGGCGGCCGGAACGTGTCCATGCCGGCGGGCGCCAGCCAGATCACCGATTTTGCGCGGCCGGGGTGCTGCGCGCAGAACGTTGCGGTCACCGTGCCGCCCATTGACGTGCCGAACAGGTGGAACGGCGTGTCGGGAAAGATCGCGTCCGTCAGCTCAGACAGCTGCCGCGCGAACAGGTCGGCGGAATAGACCGCGTCCACGCGCTCGGAAAGGCCGCGGCCCAGCAGGTCGTAGCGCAGCACGCGATAGCCGTTGTCCACCAGCGTTTGAAACAGCTTGTCATAGATGAAATAAGGGGTGGCGTAGCCGTGAACCAGCACGCAGGGCGTGCCTTCGCCGGCCAGCTCATAGTGTGTGAAGCCGCAGGGAAGATCGATGAAAGCGCCGGGCGCCTTCGCCTTTTCCTCCGGCGTCAGCTCCTTCGTCTGCGCCTGCTGCAGCAATGCCTGCAATGCCTCTTTCGTCATAGAGAACCCTCCCTTTCTTACGCGGCAACCGCGTGCTGAAACCGCCAGACGTCGCCCGTCGGGGTGAAGGCGACGCCGCTGACGCCCTTGCCGAGACCGATCTCCTTGCTCGCCTCGCTGATCGGCAGCACCACGGCGTGGTCGATCAGAAACGTTTCGGCGGCGCGGACGGTGAGCAGCTTGTCGCTTTGCTTTTTGGCGCGGGCCATGACGTCGAGCAGGTCGTCATAGCGGCGGCTGGCAAGGTGCACCGCGTTGTCGGCGCTGCCGGTGCGGAACCGCTCCAGCGCCTGTTGGGCCGTGGACTGCTCAAACGCCAGCGACGCAAACGCCAGCTCATAGTCGCCGCTTTGCACCCGGGCGGAAAGCGTCACGTCGTCCAGCACCTCCACGGTGACCGAAAAATGCACGCCGAACACGCTTTGCCATTGCTGCATCGCCGTGCGCACCGCGGTTTCGTTGGGCTCGGTGCAAAGCACGGTCAGCTCCACGTCCTTGAGGTTGCGCCGGTCCATGCCCTGCTGCATCTGCTGCCGGGCCTGGCGTTTCGTCAGCCGGGGCAGGGCGATCGGCTTCACGCTTTCGCGGTAGGGGGCGCTGCCGCAGATGCAGGCCGGAGGCACCACGCCGGCCGCGGGCAGCGTGCCCTTGAGCTCCTGCAGCGGCGCCGGGTCAAACGTGCCGGCAATCGCGCAGCGGATGTCGTAATCGCGCAGGATCTCGCTGCCGCAGTTGAACAGCAGACTGAACGTGGCCGCGCCGAACGCGCGGATCTGCGCGCTGCCTTTGGTCTGCAGCTCGGACGCCTGCGTGCCGGTCAGCGGCGCCAGATGATAGGTGCCGTTTTCCAGCTTGTCGTCGCGCGTGTCCTGCTCGTTGTTGATTGAAAAATAGACCGAGGACGGATAGACGTCGCTTTCGTCGTAATAGGCCACGTCGTTCACCGTGCCGTTGCGGCGCACGGTGACGGCGGTGCCGGGGTTCCAGTTGCTGATATAGAACGGCCCGTTATAGATCAGGTAGTCCGCTGCCAGCCCGTAGCGGCCGCCGGTCGCCTCAAAATAGGTCTTGCTGCAGGGCATGGCGCCGGGCAGGGTCAGCGCGGCGGGAAAGCCCTCGTCCGGGTGGTCGAGCGTGATCACGAGCGTGTGCGCGTCGGCGGCCTTCAGCCCGAGCTTTCGCGGCTTGAGCTCGCCCTTCTGCACCCGGTCGGCGTTTTTGACCGCCAGCAGCATCGGCGCCCAGGGGGAGCCCGTGGCGGGATCCAGCGTGCGGCGCAGGCCGAACACGAAGTCGGCGGCGGTCAGCGCTCTGTCAAAGTGTTCGGCTTCTTCGCCCAGCACGCCGGACGCGATCTTCGTCATGCGCCAGCGCAGCGTTTTTTTCAGATGAAACGTATAGGTCAGCCCGTCGGACGAAACCTCATAGCTTTCTGCGGCGGCGGGAACCAGCTTGCCGTCCGCGTTATAGGTCAGAAGGCCCTCAAACACGTTGGCGATGATGTTGCGCTCGCTCGGCGAAGACGCGATGGCGGGGTCCAGGTATTCCGGGTCGGCGTCCAGCGGCACCACGATCTGCCTGTCCATGCCGCCCTTGCCGCAGCCGCAGCAAAGCAGCGCCAGCAGCAGGCAGGACAGCAGAATTGAAAGTCCTTTTTTCATCGTTTTGCTTCTTCTTTCCGTTTGTATTCCGTCTAATTTCCAAATCAGAAATTTATGCCTCGATTTCTTTGCTATAATTTTACCAAATCCTGACGGAGGGGTCAATATGAATCCGCAAAACTTTCTCATTTTGTTGATACTTTTGTGCGCCGTGCTGGTGCTGTGCACGGCGCTTCTGATCGTTTCGCTGCGGCGGGGCGGCAAACGCGAGATGGAAACGCTGCTGCAAAAGCAGGACGACAGCGCGCACCGCACCGAAAAGCAGCTGCTTTCCATGCAGGGCGCAATCTCCGACGAGTTCAGCCGCAGCCGCATGGAAACGGCCCAGAGCCAGAGCGAAAGCCGCCGCGAGATGACCGCCGCGCTGGGCGAAATGAGCGGCAAGGTGGAAAAGATGACCCGCGACAATTACGCGTTTCACCTCAGAACCACCCAGACGATCTCCGATTCCATGCGCGACATGCAGAAGGGGAACGAGGAAAAGCTGGAAAAGATCCGCATGACCGTGGACGAAAAGCTGAACGAAACGCTCACCAAGCGGCTTGACACCTCGTTCAAGACCGTCAGCGAGCAGCTCGAGAACGTCTATAAATCCCTCGGCGAAATGAAGGTGCTTTCCACCGGCGTCACCGAAAACGTCACCTCGCTCAACCGCATCCTGACCAACGTGAAGGCCCGCGGCACCTGGGCGGAGGTGCAGCTGGAGGGGCTGCTCGATCAGACGATTCCCGGCATGTATGTGAAAAACTTCGCCCCGTTTGAGGGCAGCCGTGAGCTGGTGGAATTCGCCGTGAAGATTCCCTCCGGCGACGACAAGGAAACGTTCACCTATCTGCCGCTCGATTCCAAGTTCCCGGTGGAAGACTACATCCGCCTTTGCTCGGCTGCCGACGCGGGCGACAGCGCCGGCGTGGAAACGGCCCGCAAGGCGCTGGAAATGCGGGTGCTGACCCAGGCGCGCGAGGTGAAAAAATACATCAATGAGCCGGTCACGACGCCGTTCGCCATCATGTACCTTGCCACCGAGGGGCTTTACAGCGAGATCATCTCGTCCCGCAACGCCGTCGCGGAGCGCATCCAGAACGAATGCGGCGTGATGCTGGCCGGGCCGAGCACGATCACGGCGCTGCTGAACTCGCTTTCCATCGGCTTCCGCGCCATGGCGATCAACGAAAAGGCCAAGGAGGTCCGCGCCCTGCTGGCCGCCGCCAAGGCGCAGTATGACAAGTTCGGCGACCAGCTGGAAAAGGCGCGCCGCAAGATCGACGAAGCGGGCCGCTCGCTGGACGACGCGCAGAACCGCAACAGCATCATCCAGAAGAAGCTGCGCTCGGTGGAGGAGATCGATCGCGCCGAAGCAGACGAGCTGCTGGGAATCGAAGAATAAAAAAGCCCTGACGGGGCCCTTCCCGTAAGGAAGAATACGCCCTAAAATCGCTTCTTTTCCGCGATAACTGCTTTAAAAATCCGCCCAAGGCGTCAGCCTTGCGCGGATTTTGTGCATTGTTCTCACGAAAAAGAATCTGA
>JAEEUW010000025.1 GCA_016290665.1 Clostridiaceae bacterium
CCCTGTTTCTCCCTTCCAAAAGACTGGCAGCCGCCGCAGCGGCCGCCGGAACATCATTTCTTGAGCTTGAAGAACTTCACCGTCGCAATCGCGTGCAGGACGATGCAGCCGATCATCAGTACAGCCGGGATCGTCGCGTAGGATTCGACGGAACACGCCGGATTGCTCTGGCAGTAGATTTCGATGATATCGGACTGCGCGACGGCCATACCGCTGCGGTACGCGAGCACGAGAGCGACAAAGCCCAGCACGTTCAGCGCGAGCGCAGGCACGCACAGTACCGGTTGTTTGCCGATCGCGGCGGCGAGCGTCACAGCAAAGGCGACGACGAGCAGGATCATCGCGATCATGCCCCACAGACCGAGGCTGTGGCAGGCGTCGGTCGCGTAATAGTTAAAGATATCCATATTGCCGTAGAGCGCGCCGGTCGCCGTATATTGACCCGACAGACCGCAGAACAGCGCGTTCCAGCCGTTGACCTGGATCTCGATGCCCTGGATATCGGTGTTGTAGATGCCGAGGAACGGCAAAAAGCAGGCAGCAAGTACGACCGCGTTGATCGCGGCGCCGATCTTCGGGAAGATCAGCAGCTTTTGCTTTTTGGCGCGCAGGGCGCGTTCGCGTTTTGCAGCTTTGGTTTCAGCCATGAGAAAGCCTCCTCCTTATTTGTTGACATAGAATGCAAGGTTCTGATAGTCCTCGATCAGATCGCACGTTTCGACGTTGAAATGCAGGAACTTGATCGTCTCGATCTTGTCCGGGTTGATCGACCCGTCCGGGAGATAAGAGTGGATCTCGATCTCCTCTTTTTCGGCGGACGAGAGCTGTCCCTTGAGATGGACCCACGTCTTTTCGACGCTGGCTTCGCTCTGGTTGCGCGGGGCGGGCAGTTCAAAGGGCGCGTCGAGAATGAACCCGATCACGGTGTCGTTGCCGCAGACGCAGCCGAACTCCGCCGAGCACTTGCGCACGCCGCACAGGTACTTGTTCCCGTGGATATCCTCGAGCGAATAGGTGAAGCAGTCGAACTCCAGCTCGGACCCTTCGTACTGCTCGGGGTAATACTGCATATTCGTCATCACGAGGAAGAACGTGTCTTCCGTGAGGACATAGTTTTTCGTTTTGCCGCAGGCTGCGAGCGGCAGGCACAACGCCAGCGCCAGCAGCAGGCAAAGCAATCTTTTCATATCGTCCCCTGCCTTTATTTGATCAGATAGACGCGCGTCTCATACGGGCGGGTGAAGAAGCCGTTGTGGACGACCTGGTTGAAGTCGTAGTTCGACAGCACGAGCTCCGCCTTGCTGAGATCGAATTCGCTTTGCGGCAGACGGAAGTTGAGTTCCTCCTCCGCAAACGAGCAGACGACGAGCAGCTTCTGGCCCTCATAGCGGCGGATGTAAGCGAAGAGCTTGCGCTCGGTTTTCATCATCCGGAAGTCGCCGTAGCGGACGATCTCGTTTTCCTTGCGGAACTTCAGCAGCTTGCGGTAGTAGTGCAAAATCGAGTTCGGGTCGGCCTCCGCGGCTTCGACGTTGATCTCGGGATAGTTCGGGTTGACTTCGAACCACGGCTTGTCGGCGGTGGTGAAGCCGCCGTTCTTTTCGGCGGACCATTGCACCGGGGTACGGCCGTTGTCGCGCGCGCCGTAGTTGATGATGTTCATGATGAACTTCTCGGGCAGATGGAGGCTCTTCATCAGCGCGTAGGTGTTGACGCTCGAGACGTCGGGGAAGCGGTCGATGGAATCGAGGTGGATGTTCGTCATACCGATTTCCTGCCCCTGATAAATGAACGGCGTACCGCTCTGGCAGATATACATCGTGGCGAGCATCTTGCCGCTTTCGACGCGGTACTTTTCGCTGCCGTAGCGGGAGATCACGCGCGGCTGGTCGTGGTTTTCCAGATAGAGCGCGTTCCACGCCTTGCCGTACAGACCGGTCTGCCAGTTGTTATAGACCTTTTTGAGATAGCCCGGGCGGAACGGCGTACGCACGAAGTTGGTCATGATATTGTCGGCGTTCATGTGCTGGAAGTGGAACATCATGTCGAGCACCGGGTTCTCGTCTTCCTTGATGAACTTGAGCGCCTTCTTCGGCGTCATCATCGGCGCTTCGCCGACGGTGAAGCAGTCGTATTCCATCTGCACCGCGCGGAATTCCTCGAGGTATTCGCGCAGATGCGGACCGTTGCTGTAATGTTCGATGCCCGTAGCGGTCGGCAGCGGGAAGCCGTTGGGCAGACCCTCTTTTTTCGAGATGAACGTGATGACGTCCTCGCGGAAACCGTCGACGCCGAGATCGAGCCAGAAGCGGATGATCTTCTTGACTTCTTCGCGGACCTTCGGGTTGTCCATGTTGAGGTCAGGCTGACCTTTGGCGAAGACGTGGAGATAGTACTCGTCGATCTCCGGCACATATTCCCACGCGCCGCCCTGGAAGGTAGAAAGCCAGTTGTTCGGCGGTTTTTTGCCGCCCTTGCGGCCCTTGCGCCAGAAGTAGTAGTCGTGATACGGATTGTCCGGACCCTTCTTGCTTTCCTGGAACCACTTGTGCTGGTCGGAGGTGTGGTTGATGACGAGGTCCATGATGATCTTCAGACCGCGCTTATGCGCTTCGTCGAGCACCTTCTTGAACAGCTCAAGCGAACCGTAATCCTTGGAAATATCGGTGTAGTCCGCAATGTCGTAGCCGTAGTCCGCGTTGGGCGACGGATACAGCGGCGAAAACCAGATCGCGTCCACGCCGAGGCTTTTGATATAGTCGAGCTTGGAGAGCACGCCCTCCAGATCGCCGATGCCGTCGCCGTTGCCGTCGCAGAACGAACGCGGCCAGATCTGATAGACGGCGAGGTCCTTATACCACTGTGATGTTCTCTTTGCCATGATCCTTCATCCTTCCTCTCGGAATATTTCAATTTATTGTATCATACCGCAGCAAAAAAGGCAAGGGAGACAGGGAAAAAAGATCGTGTTTCCGCTTGCAAAAGGGACGCGCATTGGGTATAATGAGTATAACCTGTCAGAAGGAGCGAACCCGTATGAAAAACAAAGAAGCCTGGAAGACCTATCTCGCCCCCGCGATCCTTTTGCTCGGCGGTCTGCTGTTTTTGGTCAGCGGCGTCATCAAATACACACAGGTCACCAGTTTTCCGCAGACAAACGCGATGATCACGCAGATCGACTGGGAGCCCGGCGTCGGCGAAGAGTCGGACAAATACACCGTCTATGTCCGCTACAGCGTCGGCGGCACCGCCTATGATCAGCAGCTCGATAATTACAAGAGCAGCTACCGCGAGGGACAGACGATCACCATCCGCTACAACCCCGAAAAGCCGGAAACCATCACCGCGCTGAGCACGCCCGCCGCGATCCTGATTACCGCGTTCGGCGGTGTTCTTTTGGTCGGCGGCGTCGCCGCATTGCTTCCGATCCTGCGCAAACGTCGCGCAGCGGCGGAAGCGTAAATAATTAAGGAGCGAGTATAATGTGGAACAAAATCGTTGCGTTTTTCCTTTCCATCGTCGCCTGGTTCTACGGCCTGTTCGGTCTGCCGTATTACGCCGTCGGAGAAAAGATTGACATGGACAAATTTGAGCTGACGTGGGCGGACGAGTTTGACGGAGATTCCGTCAACTGGAACGACTGGTCCGGCCACTTCGCGTGGGAGACCAACACCGCCCGCCGCGGCAGCTTCTGGAACAAGAAGATGGCGACCATGAAGGACGGCTGCCTGACCATCCGGACCGAATACTATGCTGAAGGGCTGGACGGCGGCCCTGCAGGCTATTACAACTACGGGATGGACACGCGCAACTCCTTCAACCAGACCTACGGCTACTTTGAGTGCCGCTGCATCCTCCCGAAGGGGCACGACCTCTGGGGCGCGTTCTGGCTGTACTGCGACGGCGTCAGCGACGAGACGGACAAGGGCAAAAACGGGACGGAGATCGACGTCTTCGAAAGCATGTATTTCGACAAAAAGAACCCGAACATGGTCAGCTCGAACCTGCATATCGACGGCTACAAAGACGCGCATCAGCATCTCGGCTCGCAGAAGTACCTTGTCAAGGGCGACCCCTACAGCGAGTTCAACACCTACGGCGTGGAATGGAACGAGCGCGGCTACACGTTCTACATCAACGGCAAAAAGAGCTTTTCGACCGACTGGGGCGGCGTCAGCCAGGTGCCGGAATTCATGATCCTTTCAGTGGAAGTCGGCGGCAAGGACGGCGTTGCCGAAACGAATGTACTTGACGGCATCGACAACAGCGCGTTCGTCGTGGACTATGTTCGCGCGTATCAGTACAAATAACCAAGCATAAAAAGAACACCGCCGCGGCGGTGTTCTTTTTATTATTGAAGTGCTTCAAACATTTTCTTCAGCGCAGCCTCGTCCAGCCGGACGGGGTTGTTTTGCATCAGCATATGTTCCGCGCTTTCTTTGGCGAGGCGGTCAATATCCAACTCCCCTTCGCAGTCCGCGAAACGCATACGCAAACCGCCAATCGTTTTCAGGCGGATGATCTCGTCAGCGAGGGCGTGGCAATCAGAGAAGCCGAGCGTTTTGGCAAGCCCTTCCAGCCGGTCGTCGGCGTTCAGGCGGATGAAGCTGTCGAGCGTGAAGGCGCAGGCCTCGCCGTGCGGGAGGTGGTGGTACATCGACAGCGGGTAGGAGCAGGCGTGGCAGCCGGCGGTCTTCGCGACGGAGAACGCGAGCCCCGCGACCAGCGAGCCGTAGGCCATCGCCGTGCGGGCTTCTTTGGTGCCTTCGGCAAAGGACGTTTCGAGATTCGCGAGGATGACGCGCATCGCCTCGACGGCGAGGGCGTCGGTCAGCGCGCCGTGGCGGACGCTCCAGAACGCTTCGATCGCGTGGGTGAAAGCGTCGAGCCCGGTCATCAGCGTCGTGCGCGGCGGGACGGTCATGGTCAGCGCCGGGTCGACAATACACGCCGTCGGCTGAAACACAGGGTTGTGGACCGTCTTTTTTTCTTCGCCGCGGCTGACGACCGAAACGGCGGTCACTTCGCTGCCCGTTCCCGCCGTCGTCGGGACGGCGATGATCTTTTTCGCTGCCGTGAACGCGGCGCCGTCAAAGTGGGCGTCCGGGGTCTTGTCGCTGCACGCGCAGGCGGCCGCAAATTTTGCTGTGTCGATCGAGCTGCCGCCGCCGAGGGCAATCACCGCGTCGGCGCCGGTCTCTTTCATCAGGCGAACCGTCTCTTTGATACCGTCAAGCTGCGGGTTCGGCTCGACGTCGGAAAAGACGGCGGCGATCTGCGGCGTTTTCTCTCGCAGGTCCTCCCCCATCGCGGCGAAGAAGCGGTCGCAGACGAGGACGGCGGCCCCCACGCCGCAGTCGGAAAGCAGAGCAGGCAGCTCTTGCAGCTTCCCATAGCCGAAGAAGATCCGCGTCGGGTTCGCGTAGGTGAACGCGTCAATCATAGATGCCGTCCTCCACCTTCTTGACTTCACCCTTCGCGTTGGTCAAAAACGCCTGACGCCATTCCTCAAGGTCCTGCAAAAAGTCGGTGCCGAGGAAGGCTTTCGTCATCTCGATGCCCATTTCCGGCGCGACGATCCAGCCGCCCATGCACAGGATGTTCGCGTCGTTGATCGCGCGGCACATCTTAGCGGCGTAGAGACTTTCGCACGCGACGGCGTAAACGCCCTTGTATTTGTTGGACACCACGCTGACGCCGGCGCCCGTTCCGCAAATGAGGATCGCGCGGTCATAGGTCCCGTTCTGGACCAGCGGCGCCACGGTGGACGCGACAACGTAGTAAGGTTTCACGTGGTCGAGGTCGGTCGTGCCGAGGTCGTCGAATGCGACGCCCTGTTCGGTCAGATAGGCTTTGATGCTTTCTTTCAGGTTGAAGCCGGATTTATCGCTTCCGATCGCAAGTTTCATAATAATACCTCCAAAGAAAAATCAGTGTTCCTATTGTAGCATCGCAGACGGTTTCTGTCAAGGAACGGCGGCAGCATTTTCCGGCTATAAACGTGCGGTTCTTTGCCAAACTAACATTGCAGACGCGAAGAACCGCCGCGCGGTCATAACGGGCCGCCGCGGCCAAAGAACACAGCAAAGGAGTGGAAAAAGAATGGCAAAGAAGAACAGCAAGGGTCTTGATCAGTTCAAGATGGAAGCTGCTTCCGAAGTCGGCGTGAACCTCAAGTCCGGTTACAACGGTGACCTGACCGCGAGAGAAGCCGGTTCCATCGGCGGCCAGATGGTCAAGAAGATGGTTGAATCTTACGAAAGCAAGAACAAATAACCCAAGATAAACAAAAGCTCCCGCAGAACACGCTGCGGGAACTTCTTTTATGCTTCTGTTGATAGCTCCGCCTCCAGCACACCCGGCTTTTTGATGTGCGTGCCGATGATCTCCGACACGTCGCTGATGGCGATGAACGCGGAGGAATCCACGCTGTCGATGATCTCGCGCAGCTCGTGGATCTCGAAGCGGGTCAGCACGCAGTAGAGCACGGTCTTTTTTCCGCTGACAAGGCCCTCGCCCTCCATCAGCGTGACCGTGCGGCCCAGCTTCCGGAAGATCTGCTCCGCAATCTCCGCAGCGTCTTCCGTAATGATCATGGCGGCCTTGGCCTGATCCACGCCGTTTTCGATCATATCCAGCACCTTCGACGTGATGAAATAGGTCAGAAGGCTGTACATGGCGCGGTCAAAGCCGAAGAGGAAGCCCGCGACCACAAAGATGACGATGTTGAACGCCAGAACCACGCGCCCCACCGGCAGCTTGAAGCGGCGGTTGAGCATGATGGCGATGGTCTCGGTGCCGTCGAGGCAGCCGCCGCAGCGGATCACCAGCCCCACGCCGACGCCCAAAAGCGAGCCGCCGAAGCAGACGGCCAAAAGATAGTCCTCCGTCGCGTTCTGCAGCGGCGCAAAGACCTGCAGAAAGCCGGCGAATACGGCCATGGCAAACGCGGCCTTGGCAATGAACATCTTGCCCATTTTGCGCATACCGATCAACAGAAACGGCAGATTCAGCGCAACGGTCAAAAGGCTCAGCGGCCATCTGGTCAGGCTGCTCACCATGATGCCGATGCCGACCACGCCGCCGTCCAGAATGGTGCAGGGCACGAGAAATTCTTCAATCGCGAAGGCCGCGATCACCGCCCCGGCGGCAATGCCGAAGAACTCAATGACAAGCTTCACGATTCTGTGACGGAAAAAGTTTCGAAACATAGATTTCTCCTTTGTTCAACAAAAATCGCCCCTAAGATGGGGCGACTTCGATTTCGTGTTATTTCATCAGCCAGGCGATCAGGCCCGCGCCGTCGCCGATTTTGAGGAAGATGGGGGCGAAGACGAGCGACACGATGGTCATCAGCTTGATCAGAATGTTGATCGACGGGCCGGAGGTATCCTTGAACGGGTCGCCCACGGTGTCGCCGACAACGGCCGCCTTGTGGCTTTCGCTGCCCTTGCCGCCGTGATGGCCGCTTTCAATGTACTTCTTGGCGTTGTCCCAGGCGCCGCCGGCGTTCGACATGAAGATGGCGAGCAGCACGCCCGTGACGAGCGAGCCGGCAAGCAGACCGCCGAGCGCGCTTGCGCCGAGCAGACAGCCGACCGCGATGGGCGCGGCCACGGCAAGGATGCCGGGCACGATCATTTCGCGCAGCGAGGCCTTGGTGGAGATGGAAACGCAGGTCTTGTAATCCGGCTTGCCCGTGCCTTCCAGCACGCCGGGAATCTCGCGGAACTGGCGGCGGACCTCTTCGATCATCTGATAGGCCGCCTTGGAAACGGATTCCATGGTGAACGCCGAGAAGATGAACGGCAGCATGCCGCCGAGCAGCAGGCCGATCACGACGTTGCTGTTGAGCAGGTCGATGTTGGTCAGGCCGACCGTTTCCTTATAGGAGAAGAACAGCGCCAGCGCGGTGAGCGCCGCGGAACCGATGGCAAAGCCCTTGCCCATGGCGGCGGTGGTGTTGCCCACGGAGTCGAGCTTGTCGGTGATCTTGCGCACGGATTCGTCCAGGCCGCTCATTTCGGCAATGCCGCCCGCGTTGTCGGCGATGGGACCGTAGGCGTCCACCGCAACGGTGATGCCCGTAGTGGAAAGCATGCCGACCGCCGCAAGGGCGATGCCGTAGATGCCGCCGGCCATGCCGCCGACCTTGTGGCCGCACATGAACGCGACGAAGATGCCCACACAGATGAACAGGATGGTGACCGCCGTGGACTGGAAGCCCGTGGCGATGCCAGAGATGATGTTGGTGGCGGTGCCGGTTTCAGACTGCTTGGCAATCTTCTTGACAAAGCCGTAGGCGTCGGAGGTATAGACCTCGGTAAAATAACCGATCAGCACGCCGACGATGAGGCCAGCGACGATCGTGACGCCGAACAGATAGGAGCCCAGCAGCGGCTTGCTCAGAAGAATGGAGCCGATGAGCACCATGGCGGAAGCGATGTAGGTACCGACCTTCAGGGAGCCGGAGGGGTTCTTGTCGCCGCGCACGAAGAACGTGCCGATGACGGAAGAAACAAGACCCAGCGCAGCAATCAGCAGCGGGAACAGCAGGCCGTTCACGTTTTTGGCATATGCAAGGCCCAGCGTCATGGCGGAGATCACGGCGCCGCCGTAGCTTTCAAACAGGTCGGCGCCCATGCCGGCCACGTCGCCCACGTTGTCGCCCACGTTGTCGGCGATGACCGCCGGGTTGCGCGGGTCGTCCTCGGGGATGCCGGCTTCCACCTTACCCACAAGGTCAGCGCCGACGTCGGCGGCCTTGGTGTAGATGCCGCCGCCCACACGGGCAAACAGCGCGATGGACGAAGCGCCCAGCGAGAAGCCGAACAGCACGTCGGCGTTTTTGGTGATCGCATAGATGGCCGAGATACCCAGAAGGCCGAAGCCCGCCACGCAAAGGCCCATCACGGCGCCGCCGGAAAACGCGACGGAAAGCGCCTTGGCCATGCCCTTTTCCTTGGCGGCGTTGGCGGTGCGGACGTTGGCCAGCGTTGCCACCTGCATGCCGAAGAAGCCGGCCGCGATGGAGAACACGGCGCCCACAATGAAGCAGACCGCCTCCAGCCAGTTGCCGATGCCGAAGCCGATGGCAAGGAAGATTACGGCGATGAACACGACGATGATCTTGTATTCCGAGAACAGGAACGCCGTTGCGCCTTCGTGGATCGAGGCGGCGATCTCCTGCATCCGTTCATTCCCCGGCGCCTGCTTTTTGACGCGCAGCGCCAGCGCCAGCGCGAACAAAAGGCCGAGCACGGCCACTGCGGGAATGATATAAATCAGTTTTTCCATATGGGATGCTCCTTTGATGACGATGTTTCCTTCATCGCTGTTTCTCCAAAAAGCACAGCGTATGTTGTACCTATTATCATACCTTAAATTGCGAAAGATGTCAATATTTCCCACAGAAAAATATGTGGAGTTTGGCCAGTATATTTCTATTTCGGAATCTTGTTTTTTGCGTTTTCAACGATAAAACCGCCGCAGATACGCCAGGATTTCCGCCCTGTCTGCGCGCAGCGGGCCGGGCGTTTCCATCTTCAGGGAAACCGTGGCCGTGGCCGTTTCCAGCGCGGTCGGAACGTCGCTTTGCAGCCGTTCGTTGAGGTACGCGCCGAAGGTGGTGTCTCCCCTGCCCGTGCGGCCGCTGAGGTTGCGCGCCCGGATCGGACAGGCATATATTTCGCCGCCGTCATAGGTCAGCACCTCGGTGTTGTGGGTGATGAGGATTTCCTTCGCGCCCCAGCCGTGCAGAATCTTCGCCGCCGCGGCGCGGTCGGCCGTGCCGGTCAGGATCTCGGCCTCCGCCGCGTCGGTCTTGAGATAGGTGATATAGGGCAGCAGCTCCTTTTTGGCTTTCCAGTCTTCAAAGTACATCCTGCCCGTTTCGGGATCGGCGTGGCGCAGACAGCCCTGCACGTCCACCGCCACGGCGCCCTTCTTTGCGCAAAGCGGGATCATGTCGTCGGCATAGTCGCCGACGATCAGACCGGCAAAGTGATAGATCTGCCCGTCAAGCTCCTTCGGCAGATCGTCCATCGTGAACGGCGTGCCGCGCGACAGGCAGACGCAGTCGCGGCGCTCCTTGTCGGCGGTGAAATACTTGTTGCGGATCGTGGTGGACCGTTCGCAGGACACGGCGAACACGTCTTCGCGCGGGATCGTGAACTGCTCCAGCCGGGCGCTGTCGGCCGCGGCAAGCTTGGTCACCGCGGCAACGGTGTGACCCAGCGCAAAGGCGCTCGCGCTCGCATAGAGCACGGCGCCGCCGCAGATATGCACGGTGTTGTCTTCGTGGTCGATGTTGATATCCTCGGTGATATGACCGATGATGACAGAATCATATTGTTTCATGGGCTGTTCCTTCTCTTATTCGTTCAGGCTGTCTTCCGCCGCTGCCGGCACAGGCTCGCCGGAAAGCGCCAGATTTTCCAGCCGGCGCGCCTCGCGCATTTCTTCAAGCTCGCGGTACATCTGCGCCTTCTTCTCGCCCTCGATGTCGTAGAAGAACTTCAGCACAAGGGCGCTGATCACGCGGCTGAGCGCATAGCCGAACACCACGAACGCCAGCAGCCACAGGCAGGTGCGCATATAGTCGGGCTTCGCCTGCATGGTTTTGACAAGATCGCCCTCGGCGGAGGATTCATAGCCGACCCACGCAATGATGAACGGGATCGCGAGCTCCTTCAGGTAGTTCAGCGCGGTGCCGATCCAGCCGGGAATGATGCCCTGCACGGCCTCCATGCGGTCGCCGGTCTGCCATTCGAGATAGTCGAAGTATTCGACGTTGAAGTGGGAGGTGGAAAGCTCCTGCACACCGATGCCGACGCCGAAGATGAAATAGAAGACGTAGAAGAAGATGCTGTGCCAGCCGTTGAAGAACATCAGGCCCATCTTCGCTTCGGCAAAGCAGACGAAGAACACGACCGCGGCGGCAATCGGCGAATAGATACCGCAGAATTTGAGCAGCTTGGTGGGCTCGTACTTTTTGGAAATCTTCGCGGTGATCAGGTTGCCGACCACCGTGCCCGCCGCCGACGGGATCGTGAGCAGCAGGTTTTTGGAGGAGCCGACCGTGATCGCCACCAGATAGGTGGTGAAGCGGCCGATGGCGGCCAGCGTGTTCGACCACTGCATATACTGATATGCGCGGTAATTCCGGTATTTGAACAGAACGAACAGCTCTTTGGAAATCTTGACCTTATCCTTCTTCGGCAGCTCGATGCGCTCCTTGCAGAACAGACCGCACATCAGGTTGCCGAACGCGGTGACGATGGCGGCCACGACGGCGAGGGTCATATACATGGCGTTTTTGTCGTCGCTGAACAGACCGTAGACGAAGGTGCCCAGATACGCGCCGCCGTAGCCGAGGTAATAGGACAGCTGCCAGACCGTGGCAACGGTCTTCTTTTCCTTCGGGTTGGGCGAAATCACCTGCGCCACGTTCTGGCCGAAGTTGTTGAACGCGTTGAAGATGGTCTGGCAAAGGGCGATGCCGTAGCGGAACAGCGTCATCTGCTGCACGGTCCAGCCCTGCGGCACGTAGAAATAGAGCACGGTCAGGATAAAGATCGGCACCAGGCAGATGATGTACCACTGGCGGTAACGGCCCCAGCGGCTCTTCCATTTCTGCACGACGATGCCGGCCACAAGGCCGATGATGACGCCGACCACCGTGGTCAGCGTGGTCTGCACGGCCATGATCTTGGCGATCTCCGCGGAATCCACACCCACCGGGCCGAAGTACAGCTCATGCAGGAACGCGGCGGCCAGCGTGCCCGTGAGGGTCGTGCCGAACATGCCGCCGATGCGCGCAAGGCTCAGGCAGATGTATTCGAAGGTGGTCACGTTTTTGCCCTGCTCGGGCGGCAGTGCGTTTTTCGGCACTTCTGCCGCGGCAAGCGCGGCGTCTTTTTGCTTTTTCATCGTATTCTCTCCTTTTATTTCAGCTTCAGCACGGCGTTGTAATCGTCGATGCCGTAGTTGCCGACGGTGTGTTTCATTGTTTCATAAAAATCCAGCGCATTGCCCTGTGAGTCCTTGAAATGCCGGACGAACGGGCGCATACGGCGGAAGACTTTGAGCAGCGTATCGCCGCCGGGCGTGCCCTCCACAAACGGCTGGTTGCCTTCGAAGATCGTACGCACGATATCGACGGCAAAATCCACAAACGACGTGTCTTTGATCCGGGGATCCGCTTTGACGAGCAACAGCCGCGCAAACTGGCCGACCGTCATCTTATTGAGCTTTTTGCCGACGAGTCCAAGGATCTTGACAAGCGCGGGCGATTGCTTGATATGGACCTTGCGCATGAAGCGCGGCGTATCATTGGCCATGGCGTCGAGATAGCGGCGGATCATCCGTTCAAACTGTCTGATGAGATAATCTTTGCTGCTTAACCCCTGTTTGTCCCAGTCAAAATCGGGAACGGGGATACTTTCAATCTCCACGGTCTTCTCATCCCGAACCGTAACCAGCCGTATAAACGCCGGCCAGCCGATCGCCGAACCGGTGCAGACGTCATAAAAGCGGTTGCCTTTTTCCGTCACGGCTTCGTTGATGCTTTGGTTGTGCATATGGCCGGTGAAGATCAGATGCACACCGTTGTCGGCAAGTGTTTCGACCAGTTTTTTGCTCTCTGCCTGCCAGGCGTCACCGATCAGGCCGAGCATCGGCTGGCCGGGCAAAACGGGATAATGCTCCATCGCGATCATCATCTGGCCGTCTTGCTGCGCCTGTCTTGCCTGCGTCTCGATCCATCCGAGAAAATCATCGTCATAGGTGATGTGCTTTTTCCCGTCGACGTCGTTGCAGATTACCAAAAGCCGCACGCCTTCGGACAACTGCGCCACATAGGACAGATGCGCTTCGTTGAATGCGATCGCGCTCTCATAGCCGAAATCCTTATAGAAGTCATAAAGCTCAGTGAACGCCGTCCCCTCCGGCTCGATCCGCCCCGTTTCGTTATAGGCGAACGGATGCTCGTTGAAATCGTGTCCGGCGGTCACCACATAGATGCGCTTGCCGCTCTTTTCCTGCACCTCGTGCAGCAGCTTTGAAAACGCCTTATGACTCTCCTTTTCGCCGTTGAACGACAGATCGCCGGCAATCAGGATGATGTCCGCCTGCGCGTCCTGCGCAAGAAAGGCGAACGCCGCCTCGTTGATGCTTTGGGTTTCGCCAAAGCATTTTTGCTCGCCGTCCATGAATTCCTCATACGCTTCTCCGTAAGCGCCGAGCGAATTCTTGAAATAATGGGTGTCCGTAATCAGATAGAATTTCAGGGGCTGCATCGGTTTACGCTCCTTTTCTGTCAGTTCCGAGGTGTGCGGCGTTCTGGAAACGCGCGGCGCGGCGCCGGTCAGGTGCGACAGGTCGCGGTAGGGTTCGATCGCGGAATCATCAAAGAGCCCCGGCGGCAGCTGCGCCGTCCAGCCCTGCTCATCCAAAGCCGGGCGATTGAGGCCGAGCGCATACAGCACGATGGCCGCCAGATCGCGGATATTCATTTCCTGCAGTTCCCCGCGGCAGACGGTTTTGCCCGCCGCGGCAAAGGTGACGTATTTTTCCTCGTCGGTCCAGCCGCCGTGACCGGTGCCGTGGCCGCCGTGGTCGGCAATGACCGTGAACAGTGTGTCGCCGATGATGCCGGCGTCGCAGTAAGCCCGATGCACGTCGGCGATCAGCGCGTCCACCTCGCTGATGCGCTGCAGATGCTTCGGCGTACCGTAACCGTTGCCGTGGCCCGCGCCGTCCACGCTGTCGAACTGGATGAACAAAAACGTCGGCTTTTCCGTTCGGACGTAATCGCAGATGACCGGCGTCAGCTTCGTGTCGGGAGCGGTGTCGTGGCTCACGCCGAGGTTTTGCTCCACGATGCCCGCCGTGATGGGATCCCAGTCGCAGTAGGAGCCGAGCGCGGCGTCCGGCATCGCCTCGCGGATGCGGCGGAACAGCGACGGAAACGGGCTGTCGGCCGGGTACAGCTGACTGCTGACGATCTCGTTGGTCAGCCTGTGGATTTCCGGCCCCACGCCGAGCAGCATGGAGCCCCAGCATTCGGCGCTGATGGTCGGGTTCGACGCCAGCGCGCGGTAGGTGACCGCACCGTCTTGAAAGATGCGGTCGAAGTGGGGCGTGTCGGCCTCCTTGAACCAGCCGCCCGCGCCGTCCACTCCGACAACGACAACGTGGCTGTACGGCTTTGCGGCTGTTGATTTCAGCGTTTGCTTTTCCTGCATCCGGATCACCGCCTTCGGGATTCGATCTTGCTGCGGAACAGCGTCCCGCATTTTCTTTTATTATAGATAACTTACATAAAAAATGCAAGACTATTTTCGATATTTGTATAAGTTGACGGCGCTTTCAGTAAAAAAAGAAAGCCGCCGGGCGAACCCGGCGGCAAACGAAACTCAGCCGTTGAGGATGGCAAAGCTCTTCTTGTTCGATTTGTAAAGCTCCTTGTAGACGGAGTAGTTGCGGTCGTAGACGGCCTTGACGCCGGCGTCGGGGTAATAGACCTTTTCCACCTGCACCAGCTGTTCGGTTTCGCTGACGTCTTCCACAACGCCCAGACCGGCCGCCACAACAGCAGCCGCGCCCACGGCGCCCACGTTCTGCGACGCGGCCACGGTCTCCACACGTCTGCCCAGGCAGTCGGCCAGAATCTGGCAGGTCGCCTCGCCCAGCGCGCCGCCGCCCACGAAGCGGATCGGGTCGCTGCAGGGCACCTTGCGCTCCTGCGCCTCGATGAACCAGCGCATGTGGAAGCAGACGCCCTCCACCACGGCGCGGATCAGGTCGCTCTTGCCGGTTTCCAGATTCATGTTGAAGAACATGGCGCGCGCGTTCGGGTCCTCAAACGGGCAGCGGTTGCCGTGGAACCACGGGGTGAACACCACGCCGTTGGAGCCGGCGGGCACGGTCTTGATGACGTCCTGCAGATAGGTGTAAAGCGACGTGTACTTCGTTTCCATCTCTTCGCCTTCGGTCACGTCGTGCTTCTTCATGTAGATGCCCACCTCGTCCAGCGCGAGGTGATCCTTGACCCATTCCACGCACTTGCCGGCGGTTTCCAGCTCGGCAAAGTAGTTGGCGGAGCGGTCGCTCGCGCCGGTGATGGCGGCGATCATGGCGGAGGTGTCCACCAGCGCCTTGGGCGGCACCACGGTGGAAACCCAGCCGGAGGTGCCCATATAGACGTGGGTCTTGCCGATGGAGGACGCGCCCGCGCCCACGCCAATCAGCGAAGCGTCGCTGCCGCCGCCGAACACCGGAATGCCCGCGGCGAGGCCGAGCTCCTGCGCCGCCTGCGGCAGCAGCTCGCCGGCCTTGTCGGTCGATTTGATGATCTGCGGCAGGTGGTCGATGTTGACGCCGACCATCTTGCACATCTTCGGGCTCCAGCACTTGTTCTTGATGTCATACAGCAGCGTGCCGAACGCGCTGTCCTGCGTCATGATGAACGCGCCGGTCATGCGGCAGATGAGCGCCTCTTTGACGTCGAACCACTTATAAACGCGCGCAAAAACGTCGGGCTCGTTGTTCTTGACCCAGTTGTATTTCCAGATCGGATCCTTGACCGAAGACGACACCGCGCCCGTGATCATCAGCGACGGGATCAGCTTGAAGATGTTGGCGCCGGCAATCTGAATGCCGTTGGCCATCCCCTCCTTGAGCTCCTTGCGCGCGCGTTGGTCCATATAGCTCATGGCGCGGCGCACCGGCTTGCCGTCCTTGTCTACCAGCACAAGGCCCTGCGCCTGCGAGCAGAAGGAAATGCCGTCGATCTTTTTCGGGTCGAGCCCGGTCTTTTTCAGAACCGCCTTCGTGGTGCGGCACATGGCGGCCCACCATTCCTCGGGGTCCTGCTCGGCGCCGCCGCCGGGCAGCACGTAGAGCTCGTAGCCCTCGCTTTCGCCCGCGATCAGGCGGATGTTTTCGTCGATTTCGAACAGGCAGGTCTTCACGCCCGTAGTGCCGACGTCATAGGCCAATGCGTACTTCATAAAATATCTTTCCTTTCCGGATATTTTTGCGGCTTCAGCGCCGCCTTGATAAAGCGCAGAATGTTTTCGATGACGAACGAATCCTTTTCAAAGATGTCTTCGCCCGCATAGTAGCGGAAGCGTTCCTTGTAGTAGGCGCAGGCGTAGGAAAACTGCACGTTCATCAGCAGATTATCCACCAGAAACGCCGCCATGCCGGGATCGATGTCGGCGCGGACCTCGCCTTCAAACTGGCCCTGAATGATCGCGTTGCGGTAGGCCCGGGCGGTGAGCGCCTCCATCTTTTCCACCAGACGCTTGCCGAGCTCGGCGTTGCTTTCCGTGGTGAATTCGTTATACAGCCGGATCATTTCGCCGCTCTGGCGCGAAAAGCGCATCGCCTCACGCAGAATCTTTTCAAACTTCAGCATGATGTCTTCGTCGCTGGCAACCACGTCGCTGAGCAGATCCTCCAGCGATTCGATGCCGTAATTGATGCAGGTCAGGAACAGATCGGCCTTGGTGTCGAAGTATTTATAGAGTGACCCGACCGAAACGCCCGCTTTTTTGGCGATGGTGTTGATGTTTGCGTTTTCAAACCCGCAGGCCGCAAACTCCTGCACCGCGACGTTCATGATCTTGTTGCGCTTGTCGGGCGAAATCTTGTCGAACGTCGATTTGTGAAAAACGTCGCTCTGCTGCAAAGCCATACGCTGTCCCCTCTTTCCTCCGGCGCAGCCGTCCCGCGCCTTTCTCCCATCATGACAAATTATATTGTAACAATTTGTTCATCAAAAAGCAAGTAAAAAATGAACAGTCAAAATTGGGCATAGTGACGAAAGCCGCAGGAAACCTGCCGGTTTTCAAGGATTCCGGCACGGCGTTCGGGCAGTTTTGCCTTCCAAAACCGACGCTTCCCTGCGGCGTGCGCCCCAAGGGAAAAAACTGCGTCGGCCTCTTGCAAAAGCGCATCTTTTATATTATAATGGCAATAATAATGTGCAAAAACAAGGAGCAGTCACGCTATGCTGGAACTCAAACAGGTTTCCTTTGACGTCAGCGCCGACGGGCAGGAAAAGGAAATCATCCGGGGAATCGACCTCACGATTCCCGACAATAAGCTGGTTGTGGTCACGGGCCCCAACGGCGGCGGCAAATCAACGCTCGCAAGACTGATCGCCGGCATCGAAATGCCGACCGGCGGACAGATTTTGCTGGACGGCGAGGACATCACGGGCCTTTCCGTTACCGAACGCGCCCGGCGCGGCATCGGCTTTGCTTTTCAGCAGCCGGTGCGCTTCAAGGGCATCCGTGTGCTCGACCTGATCCGCATTGCGGCCGGCCGTCACCTTTCGGTGGCCGACGCGTGCCGTTACCTTTCGGCCGTGGGCCTTTGCGCCCGGGAGTATATCGACCGCGAGGTCAACGCCAGCCTGTCGGGCGGCGAGCTCAAACGCATCGAAATCGCCACGGTGCTGGCGCGCAAATGCGTGCTTTCGGTCTTTGACGAGCCCGAGGCGGGCATCGACCTGTGGAGCTTCCAGAACCTGATCGAGGTGTTCCGCCACATGCGCGAAACGATCAAGGACAGCTCCATCCTGATCATCTCGCATCAGGAGCGTATTCTCAACATCGCCGACGAAATCATCGTGCTCAAAGACGGCGAAATCATTGACCGCGGCAGCCGGGACGACGTGCTGCCCGCGCTGATCGGCACCGCCGCCGCGGTGCGCCGCTGCGAACGCAACGGCTTTGAGGAAGGAGAGGATGCGCTGTGGTAAAGCTGGACGAGATTCAAAAGCGGCTTCTGATGGAGGTCGCCGACCTGCACGCCGTACCCGAGGGCGCCTATAACATCCGCTCCAACAGTCAGTCCGCGGGGCGGCGCTCCACGGCCAATATCGAAATCGTTTCCAAGACCGACGTCAGCGGGCTGGAGGTCCATATCGCCCCCGGCACCAAGAACGAAAGCGTGCACATTCCCGTCGTGATGACGCAAAGCGGGCTCAAGGAGCTGGTCTATAACGACTTCTTCATCGGCGAGGACGCCGACGTCGTGATCGTGGCCGGCTGCGGCATCGACAACTGCGGCAATCAGGATTCGGAGCACGACGGCATTCACCGCTTCTATGTGGGCAAAAACGCCAGGGTCAGATACGTCGAAAAGCACTACGGCTCCGGCTCCGGCACGGGCAAGCGCATCCTGAACCCCGGCACCGAGGTCTATCAGGAGGAGGGCTCCTCCGTGGAGATGGAGATGGTGCAGATCAAGGGCGTGGACGACACCGAGCGCACCACCACCGCAAAGCTGGCCGCCAACGCCAGACTCGTGGTCCGCGAACGGCTGATGACCCACGGCAGCCAGCGCGCGATCAGCACCTATGCCGTTGAACTGAACGGCGAGGGTTCGAGCGCCGACATCGTGTCGCGCTCCGTGGCGCGCGACGATTCGTTCCAGAAGTTCGACGCCAAAATCGCGGGCAACGCCCCCTGCTCCGGCCACACGGAGTGCGATTCCATCATCATGGACAACGGCCGCATTCTCGCCGTTCCGGGGCTGGAAGCGAACAACGTGGATGCCGCGCTGGTTCACGAGGCGGCCATCGGCAAGATTGCCGGCGAGCAGATCGTCAAGCTGATGACCCTCGGTCTGACGGAAGCCGAGGCGGAAGAACAGATCATCAACGGATTTCTCAGATAGCCAGAAGCCAGAAATCAGATGGTCAGAGGTCAAACGATGCATCGTAAAAAAACGGTCGCTGAAACAACGACCGTTTCTTTATTTTGCTTTTTTCAAGCCTTTGGCCTCAGGCAACCCGGTTTCCGGTTTCTGGTTTCTGGTTTCTGGCTATCTGGTTTCTGACCATCTGACTTCTTCCATTCACATCGTCTTCTCCAGTTCCTCCTTCAGCCTTGCAATGATCTTCTTTTCCAGCCGCGAAATGTAGCTCTGCGAGATGCCGAGGCGGTCCGCCACTTGCTTTTGCGTAAACTCCTTTGACCCGTAGAGCCCGAAGCGGAGCGTCAGAATCTCCTTTTCGCGGGGCGAAAGCGTTTCGATCACGCGCAGCAGGTGCAGCCGCTCGTCCTCGCGCTCCATGCCGCGGCTGACCTCGTCGGCATCGGAGCCCAGCACGTCCGACAGCAGCAGCTCGTTGCCGTCCCAGTCCACGTTCAGCGGCTCGTCAATCGAAACCTCGCTGCGGCGGTTGGCGGTCTTGCGCAGGTACATCAGGATTTCGTTTTCAATGCAGCGCGAGGCGTAGGTGGCGAGCTTGATCTTCTTTTGCGGCGCAAAGGTCTGCACCGCCTTGATGAGCCCCACCGTGCCGATCGAGATCAGATCCTCGATGCCGACGCCGGTGTTTTCGAACTTGCGGGCGATATAGACCACCAGCCGCAGGTTGTGTTCAATCAGTTCGTCGCGGGCGCCGGCGTCGCCGTGTTCCAGCCGGCGGAACACCGCCTGCTCCTCCTCTTTGCAAAGCGGGGGCGGCAGCGTCTGCGGCCCGTTGACGTAATCGAGCGGCCCTCCGCGCGGACGCAGCGCCCGGATGAGGGCGACGCGCAGCCGGTCGGCGGCAAAACGCAGCTTTCGCTTCATCCGATCGCGCTCCTTTCCCTTTCGGCTCCCGCCGTTTCCGGCAGCTCCGTCAGCGCCGGGGGCAGCAGCGCGCCGAACGCGCCGTGTCCGAGCGGCTGCCCGGTCACCGCCACATAGCAGTCGGCCGTTTCGCCCGTTCCCCGCGGCGAGCGCACAGTCAGCCTCGTGGGGCAGAACGCCGGCAGCAGCACGGAGCCGCCCTGACTGCGACACGGGATCAGCCGGAAGCGCAGCGCGGCGCTCTGCATGGCGTCGGGCGTATCCGGCACGCCGAGCTTCGCCGCGAAAGAGCGGTGCAGCAGCACCACGGGCAGGCCCGAAAACGGCTCGCGCAGGTCGTTGCCCGTATCCAGAAACGCGCGGCACCGCACGCTTTTTTCGCCCAGCGTCACAGTCAGATCGAACAGGCACCCCTGCGCGCGGCGGGTCCGCAGCAGCCGTTCGGCGCCCCACAGCAGCGCGTAGCACGCCGCCGTGAGCCCGACGAGCGTGCCGGCGTCGATGGCGGCGTAGATCACCGTGCCGAAGACGAGCAGCCTTGCCGGGTGCAGCGTGTGCCACAGCGCGGCCATAAGGCCCGCAAACACGAAGTTGATCAGAAAGAACCCGGCCAGCAGCCGCAGAAAGCGCCGCCGTCCGCCAAAGCCGAACGCGCAGAGCACCAGCCCCGCAGCGGCCGGCATCCGCGAAAGCAGCAGCGCCCAGCGCGGCAGCCGGGGCACGAAGAGGACGAACGCATAGAGCCCGCCCAGCACCGACGCCAGCGCGCGCCGGGGGCGGCTGCTTTTTTCGCGGCACAAGGGCGCGCAGAGCAAAAGCAGCAGATCCGTCACGTAGGCGTTGAGGATGAACAGAATATCGCCGTAGACCACCGTTGTCATTGCCATCACCAAGCCGATTATACCGCGCTCCGGCGGCGCAGCGTGTCGCCTTTTGGCGGAAAAAAGCTTTCCGCTTTGAAAAAAGACTTGCAAGCCGCGGCGAAACGATGTATAATGGAGGCACAGGAAAATACGGAAAGGATGATTGTTTTGACCAAAAACTTCGATATCGTAGAATTCCGCAGAATTTTGCACGAGTTGTTCATGGACCTGGCCGACTGGCTGCGCGGCCTCAAGAAATAAGAAAGGAGCGCGTCTTATGGAATGGCTGACGGACTGGACCGCCTTTTATAACAAATTCCTCGTGCCGTTGCGCGACTTCATCGGCGTCATGATCGAATGGATCGACCGCATCTTCTGGCCGTGGACCACGCCGCCGAAGGAAGAGATTCCCTGGGAAGAAAGATAACCGCATAGAAAAAAGGCTCCTGCTCTTGGCAGCAGCCTTTTTTTATTGTCTTTTTCAGCCGAACAGCCTGCGCATTTCCTCCATGCGGCCGCAGCACATGCGCCCCTCGGGGCACTTGCCGTCGCAGACGCAGCTCGGGCCGTAGCCGGCAAACAGCAGCGGACACGCCTCGCGCAGCAGGAACAGCAGCTCCGTGGTCAGCCCGCGGATCTCCCACTGGGCGCGGGTGCAGGTGCGCAGCTTGAGCAGCAGCCGCAGCTCGCGGGCGTTCAGCGTGGTCACGAGGTCGAGCACGTTGCCCGACAGCAGCACGTAGACGAGGTCCTCCTCCGGGACGCCGGCCTTCTGCAGCTCGTGATAGAGCGCGGCCGTTTGTTCAAACGCGGCGACATAGTCGTTCAGAAGCGCCTCGTTTTCGCGCACGGAGGCGGGAATGATGTAGTTTTCGCGCACGCAGTCCTTCAGCTGCGGGATGCAGATGCTCTGAATCCGGTGCCGCACGAAATGCGTGACCGTGGAAAGCGAGACGTTGTTGAACCGCACCGTGAAGGCGGCGGCCTCCAGCGCACGCGGACGGTCCGACCGCGCAACGGCGTCGAGCACGGTCTTCAGCGTGCCCTCGTCCTGCAGCACCGCGTCCGCCTGCGCCGTGGGCAGGCCGTAACGCTCGATCAGCGCCGTGCGGGCCACGTTGAGCTCCGCGTTTTTGTCAAAGCTGAGCAGCTCCACCGCGCGGCCGGGGCCGTCGGTCTCTTCTCTCGCAAAAGCGGGCAGATCCGGCAGGTCGCGGTAGTCCTTGTTCTTCTCTTCAAAATCGGCGAACACGCCGGGGGCGGCTTCCTGCGCCTGCCGCAGCAGCGATTCGCCGACGGCGCGGATTTCCGGATAGGCGCTGCCGCGGCCGAAGAGCATAGCGCGCAGCACGTTGATCATCTCACGCCCGCCGAGCGAGCAGAAGAAGTTGGAATAGAAGCAATAGGGCAGGACGAAGCGCGCGTCCTCCATCGGCACCTGCGCTTCGCGCAGCCGGGCGTAAAGCGCGAACAGACGGTCCATGTGGGCCGTGTAGCGGTCACGCAGCGCAGCGGAAGCAAAAGGCGGCACGTGATAGCCGCAGTCGGCAAAGTCGACGTAGCGGCGGGACTTCACCGTGAACGACGCCAGACGGAATTCGATCATGAACTGTTCCACCACGACCGAAACGTTGTTGAACGCCAGATTGAAGAAGACGTGCTCCACCGTGGAGGTGTGGCCGGAAGCCGTGACCTTGGAGATCAGGCGGGCGTTCTTTTCCTTGTCGTGCGACCGGTCAAAGATTTCAAGCGCCGTCCCCTGCTGGGTCGAAATGCGGCCGCCCGCCGCGCAGACCTCCTCGTTGCAGGAGGAAACGCCGATGATAAAGGCACCGTGCTGTTGCATGAAAAGCGCTCCTTTCAAACGGTAATCGTACCCTCATTGTAATAGATGCGTCCTGCTTTGTCAAGAATGAAGCGGAAAAGTTCTTACGAAACGGTGAAAATGTTTGCAAACCGCTTGCAAGCGGCGGAAATACTTGCTATAATATACTGAAATTATACTGGATAATTATGGATTCAAATAAAGAGGAGTATGTATCATGATCAAACGTAAGGAAGACATGACCGAAACCGTAAAAATCAACATGCGCGGCGGCGACGGACAAGCCGTTGTGACCGACGTGCTGAACAAGGGCGAATACAAGGGCAGCGCCCGCCTGATCGGCACGATCCGTCTGGAGCCCGGCTGCTCCATCGGCGCGCACGTGCACGAGAACGAAGAAGAGGTGTTCTATGTGATCGAGGGCACCGCCACCTATTTTGACAACGGAAAGACCGAGATTCTGCACGCCGGCGACAGCTGCATCTGTCTGGGCGGCGAAACGCATTCCATCGCCAACCGCGAAGAGAGCGGCAGCCTGGTGGTCTTTGCCGTCATTCTGACCTACTGATGGGCACGCTGATCGTCATGGAAGGGCTGGACGGCAGCGGCAAGGGCACCCAGACCGCGCTGCTGTTTGAAGCGCTGCAAAGCGAGGGCGTTCCCTGCCGCAAGATCTCGCTGCCCCATTACGACGCGCCGTCGTCCGCGCTGGTGAAGGAGTATCTCGCCGGCGCCTACGGCGACAAGCCCGGCGACGTGGGCGCCTGGGCAGCCTCGGCGTTCTATGCCGTGGACCGCTACGCCGGCTTCAAGACCATCTGGGGCGCCGACTATGCGGCCGGCACGGTGATTCTGGCCGATCGCTACGTCACGTCCAACGCCTGCCACCAGATGACAAAGCTCCCGCAGACCGAATGGGACGCCTTTCTTTCCTGGCTCGGCGATTTCGAATACAACAAGCTCGGCGTGCCCAGGCCCGACCTCGTGGTCTATCTGGACATGCCCGTCAGCGTATCGCAGACGCTGCTGCAAAGCCGCTATGACGGCGACAACGCCAAAAAGGACGTGCACGAGCGCGACACCGCCTATCTTGCCGCCTGCCGGGAAGCGGCGCTCTATGCCGCAAAAAAGGAAGGCTGGCGGGTGATCCGCTGCAGCGAAAACGGCGCGCCCCGCACGCGTGAAGCGATCGCCCGGGACGTACTGGCGCTGGTCGGGAGTGTGATCGAGCATGCTTGACTGGCACCGCGTTTCCATGGACGACAAAGCGCTGATTCAGGAAAAGCTGCAGGGCGAACCGCGGCAGGGCTGCGAATACGGCTTTTGCAACATCTTTTCCTACGGCGCCAAATATCCGCTCTTCGTGGCGCAAACGGCCAGCTGCTTCGTCACAAAATGCGAAGTCGGCAACTACGACGCCTATTGCTTCCCCGTGGGCGGTGACAAAACCGCCGCGGTCAAAGCCGTCGTTGCCGAGGCGAGAGAACGCGGCCGCGCCTGCGAGATCTACGGCATGACAGAAGCAGACGCCGCGATTCTGGAAGCCGCCTTTCCCGGCGAATTCCAGATCGCGAAGGAACGCGATTCCTTCGATTACGTTTACAGCCGCGACGACCTTGTTTCGCTCGCGGGCAGAAAATATCAAAGCAAGCGCAACCACATCTCCTTTTTCGAGCGGAACTTCCGCTGGTCCTATGAACGGATCACGCCCGACAACATTCCCGCATGTCTCGCGATGAGCCGGCAGTGGCTGGAAGAGAGCCACCCGGACCGGCGCGCCGAGCTGGAGGACGAATACCGCATCATCGAAGCCGCGTTTGCAAACTATGAAGCGCTCGGCTGTCTGGGCGGTCTGCTGCGCGTCGACGGCGGCGTTGCGGCCTTCTGCTTCGGCGAAGCGCTGACGGACGACATGTTCTGCGTCCATTTTGAAAAGGCGTTCGCCTCCGTGCGCGGCGCCTATCCGATGATCAACCGCATGTTCGCGCAGGAAGAGCTTTCCGCCTTCCGCTACGTCAACCGCGAAGACGACCTGGGCAGCGAGAATCTGCGCAAAGCGAAATTGTCGTATCATCCCGCCTTTTTCGTGGAAAAATATGAAACGAGGATCCTGTAAATGCGTATCACCCCCTCCGCTGAGTATCTGACCCAGCTGCACACGCTCTGGAAGGACGTGTTCGGCGACGAGGACGGCTATATCGACCTGTTCTTCGCCCGCGCCTTTCCGTCCTGCCACCCCTTCGCCGTGATTGAAAACGGCGAGGTGCAAAGCGTGCTCTATCTGCTGGATTGCCGTCTGCAGGCCGGCAGGAAGCTTTACGACGGCTACTATCTTTACGCCGCGGCCACCAAGCCGCAATATCGCCGCAAGGGCCTGATGCGGTCGCTGATTGAAGAAGCCAAGGCGTTTCTGCACGAAACGGGCAAGGATTTCATCGTGCTGCTGCCCGCCGGCAAGTCGCTCTACGACTACTATGAGAAATTCGGCTTTGTCACAAAGCTTTACCGCTGGGCGGGCACGCTGCAGGGCGCGGGCCAAACGCCCCCCGACCCGATCACGAACGAACGCTACGCCTCGCTTCCCGCCGGCGGGTTCGACCGCTTCCTCTGGACGGACGACAATCTGCTGTATGCGCTCGACTGCCAGGCGTTCTATGATTCGCTGCCCTATACCGGCGGCAAAACCGCCTTTCTGTTCGACGGCAAGCAGGTGCACGAGGTGGTGTCCGATTCTCCGTGGAACGCCCAATTTGACCTGATCGCCGCCCTGCCGAAGGGCGAATACATCCCCGTCTATGCGCCGTGGGCCCTGCCCGGGTTCCAGAAGCAGCCCTACGGCATGCTCTATACCGCGGACCGCGACCTGCTTTCGCGCAGCTATTATATGAATTTCGCGCTCGACTGAGAAAGGAGAACCGCTATGCTCTATTGCTTTCTGGCGCAGGGCTTCGAAGAGACCGAAGCCATCGCGCCGATCGATCTGCTCCGCCGCGCCGGGATTGACGTCCGGACCGTCGGCGTGGGCGCAAAAACCGTTGCCGGCTCCCACGGCATCCCCGTGGTCTGCGACCTGACCGAAGACGAAATCACGCTGAACGCCGCGCTGGAGGGCGTTATCCTGCCGGGCGGCATGCCGGGCACGCTGAATCTTGAAAAGAGCGCCGCCGTGCAAAGCGCGCTCGATTACTGCGCCGCGAACGGCAGACTGCTTTGCGCCATCTGCGCCGCCCCGTCCGTGCTGGGGCACAAGGGCTATCTCAAAGGCAAAGAGGCCATCGCCTTTCCGGGCTTTGAAAAGGAGCTTGCCGGCGCGCGCATCAGCAGCAGGAGCGTTGTGACCGACGGCAGCGTCATTACCGCAAAGGGCGCCGGCGTGGCGGTGGAATTCGGCCTTGCCGTTGTCGCCGCGCTGAAGGGCGCAGCGGCCGCGGCGGCGATCGGAGAAGCGATCCAATGCAAATGACGCCGGAGCCCGCCATCAAGGAACAAAAGCAGCACCTGCGCCCCGCCTGCGCCGCCGTGCGCGCCGCGATCAAGAACAAGGAGCAAAAGGCGGCGGACATGTGCCGGCTGCTGCAGACGCTCCCCGCGTTCCGGAACGCCGACACCGTGCTGTGCTATCTTGCCGCCGGCAGCGAGGCCGAAACGCGCGGCATCATCGAAGCGTGCCTGCGGGCCGGCAAGTGTGTGGGCCTCCCCCGCTGCTATGAAGACAGCCGCATGGAGTTTTTGCCCGTCACGCACGTGTCGCAGGCCAACGAGCGCAGCGCGTTCGGCATTTCGGAGCCGCCCCACGGCGAAGCGATCAACCCGGACGACGCGGACCTTTGCATCGTGCCCGCACTCGCGTTTGACCGCCGCGGGTTCCGTCTCGGCTACGGCATGGGCTTTTACGACCGCTATCTCAAGCGCTTTTCCGGCGTGGCCGCGGGGCTTTGCTTTGAAGAGAGCCTGCGCGACGCGCTCCCCGTCAACCGAAACGACCGCCCCGTGCACCTGATCGTCACGGAGCGTCGGGTCATCACCATTGCCTGAACAACCATCTCCCCGGAGGTTTCTTATGGACGAAAACAGATATCCGCAGGACAACCAGAAAACGCCCGCGTCCGGCTTCGACGCCTATCCGGCGCCGCGCCCGCGCACCTCAAAGTTCAAGGTCAACATCGACGGACTGGACAACGAGCCGCCCGTCTACATCCCCACGAACCCGGTGCGCACCCAGCCGGCCCGTCAGGCGCCCGCCACGGGCCGCCCGGTGAACGACGCGGCCCGCCGCGCCAAC
>JAEEUW010000026.1 GCA_016290665.1 Clostridiaceae bacterium
CTTTCGCACCGGCTGAACAGCCGCAGCCCCGCGGCCGCGCTTGCGCTGCGCGAACAGGATCTGCGGCGCCAGAACGAACGGCTGCTGCATTGCGGCAAAACCCTGCTGCGCCCCTATGCGGACGCGCTGGCCGCGCTGGCCGAAAAGCTGGAGATCACAAGCCCGCTGAAAACCCTTGCGCGCGGCTACACGCTTTGTGAAGACGAAACCGGCGTGCCGGTGCGCCGCGCCCAAGCCGTGCGACCGGGCCAGACGCTGCGCCTGCGCTTTGCCGACGGCAGCGTGCAGTGCACGGCAAACGGATCCGACTAAACGAAAGGAAGGTTCAAAATGGAACAATACACGCTCGACACCGCCATGCAGCGGCTAAAGGAAATTACCGATATTCTGGAAAAGAACGAATGCGACCTGGACATGTCCATGAAGCTTTATGAAGAGGGCGTGCGCCTGGTCTCGTTCTGCAGCCACGCGCTGAACGACTGCAAGCAGCGCATTGCCGAGCTCAGCGAACTGGAAAGCGGAGTGCCCGACGATGAGCTTTGATGCCTACATAGACAAGATCAACCGGCGGCTGGAAGCGTTGCTTCCGGTCTGCGGCTGCGACGCGCCGGGGGTCTGCGACGCCATGCGCTACAGCCTTGCGGGCGGCGGCAAACGCATCCGCCCCGTGCTGCTGTTGGAAAGCTGCCGGCTTTGCGGCGGCGACCCGGACGACGCGCTGGATTTCGCCTGCGCGCTTGAAATGATCCATACCTATTCCCTGATCCACGACGACCTGCCCTGCATGGACGACGACGATATGCGCCGCGGCAAGCCGGCGTGCCATATTGCGTTCGGCGAAGCGACGGCTTTGCTGGCGGGCGACGCGCTTTTGACGCAGGCGTTCGCGGCCGCAGCGCAAAGCAGGGCCGCCGAGCTGCATCCTGCCCGGGCCGTGGAGGCCGTTGCCCTGCTTGCAAGGCTGGCGGGCGCCGAAGGCATGATCGGCGGCCAGGCGATCGACCTGCAGAGCGAGAACAGGGCGATTTCGCTTTCCCGGCTGCAGACGATGGACAGGCTCAAGACCGGCGCGCTCATGCGGGCCGCCTGCGAGCTCGGCGCCGTGCTGGCCGGAGCGGACGCGGTCAAACGGGCCGCGCTCGTGCGCTATGCCGAAGCGCTGGGACAAGCCTTCCAGATCGTGGACGATATTCTGGACGTGACGGCCGACGAAGCCACGCTCGGCAAGCCGGTCGGCTCCGACGCGGCGCAGAGCAAATCGACCTACGTGTCGCTGCTCGGCCTCAGCGGGGCGCGCGCCATGGCGCAAAGAAGCACCGGCGAGGCGGTTGACGCGCTTGCCGCTTTCGGCGAAGACGCCGCGCCGCTGCGCCGTCTGGCTGAACATCTGATGACAAGAACGTTTTAACAGGACGGAAGTATCATGGAAGCAACCCTTTTATCCTCGATCCGCTCTCCCGCGGACGTGAAGCGCCTTTCGCCCGAACAGCTGCAGACACTGGCCGACGAGGTGCGCCGGACTCTGATCGAAACCGTTGCGAAGAACGGCGGCCACCTTGCGTCCAACCTCGGCGCGGTGGAACTGACCATCGCGCTGCACCGGGTGTTCGATTCCCCGCAGGATCAGATCGTGTTCGACGTGGGGCATCAGTGCTATACCCACAAGCTGCTGACCGGGCGTTTTGAGCGCTTTGCCACGCTGCGCAGGCAGGGCGGCCTTTCGGGCTTTTGCCGCCCGGACGAAAGCGAGCACGACGTGTTCTATTCCGGCCACAGCGGCACCTCCGTTTCGGCCGGGCTGGGCCTTGCCACGGCCAAAAAGCTGCAGGGCGATGCGCACTACGTCGTGTCGGTGATCGGCGACGGCTCGTTCACCGGCGGCCTCGTCTATGAGGCGCTCAACAACGGCGGCCGCAGCGGCACGAAGCACATTCTCGTGCTCAACGACAACAATATGTCGATTTCGGAAAACGTCGGCTCGCTGGCAAAGTACCTCGCCGTGATCCGCTCCACGCCGCAATACTATACCTTCAAGGCTTCCACCGAGCGCACGCTGTCGAAGATTCCCTCCGTCGGCAAGCCTCTGGTGTGCAAGCTCTATGACCTGAAAACGGCGGTCAAGAACCGTCTGTATGCAGAAAGCACCTTCTTTGAAGACCTCGGCTACCGCTATATGGGCCCGATCGACGGCCACAACATCCCGCTGCTGTGCGACGCGCTGGAGGCGGCAAAGCAGGTCAACGGACCGGTGCTGTTGCATATCCAGACGGTCAAGGGCAAGGGCTATCCCTTTGCCGAGGCGAACCCGCGCGCCTTCCACGGCGTGTCCGGCTTCAACGCGCAGACGGGCGAGGTGTACCCGGCGGGCGAAAGCTTCTCCGACCGGTTCGGCCTTCTGATGCGCGAACAGGCAAACAAGCAGCCGAACCTCTGCGCCATCACGGCGGCCATGGGCTTTTCCACCGGCCTCGAGCCGTTCAAGGACGCCAACCCCGACCGCTTCTTCGACGTCGGCATTGCCGAGGAGCACGCCGTAACCTTTGCCGCGGGCCTTGCCAAAGACGGCATGCTGCCCGTGTTCGCGGTCTATTCCACCTTCCTGCAGCGCTGCTATGACGAGCTGGTTCACGACGTCGCGCTGCAAAAGACGAAGGTGATCTTTGCCATCGATCGCGCGGGCTTCGTGGGCGAAGACGGCGAGACCCACCAGGGTCTGATGGACGTGCCGTTCCTTTGCTCCATTCCCAATCTCAAACTCTATTCGCCCTGCTGCTTCCGCTCGCTGCAGGCCGACCTCAATCAGGCCATCAACGCCGACCGGACGCCTGTCGCGGTGCGCTATCCGCGCGGGGGGGAACCGGAAAGCGCCCGCAAACTGCGCTTTGAACAAATTGAATTTGCCCGCTGCGGCGATGAGACCGCAGAAACGCTGCTGGTCACCTACGGCAGACTGAGCGCCGAGGCGGCCGACGCCTGCGACGCGCTGCGGCAGGCGGGAATTCCCGTGCAGGTGCTTGCGCTCAACCAGATCCGGCCCCTGCCGGAAGAAGCGCTGGCGCTCATACAGCAGGCAAAGCACGTCTTCTTCTTTGAAGAGGGGCTGCGCTCCGGCGGCGTCGGCGAACAGACCGCGCTGCGGCTGCTGGAGGCCGGCTTCGACGGCAGCTATCATCTGACCGCGGTGCCCGACGTGTTCGTGGCGCAGGCCACCGTGGCCGAGCAGCTGCACCGGTTCGGGCTGGACGCGGAAAGCATGGCTGCGCTTGTCAAGCGGGAAACGGAGAAAAAGCAATGACGGAAAAGAAACGGCTCGACACGGCGCTGTTTGAGCGCGGCTTTTCGGAGAGCCGCGAAAAGGCCAAGGCGCTCATCATGGCCGGGCAGGTCTATGTGAACAATCAAAAAGTGACCAAAAGCGGCGAAACGGTCAAGGAGGGCGACTGCCTCGAGGTGCGCGGCGACAAGCTGCCCTTCGTTTCGCGCGGCGGGCTCAAGCTGCAAAAGGCGCTGGAACAGTTTCCGCTGGATCTTTCCGGCTGCGTCTGTATGGACATCGGCGCCTCAACGGGCGGCTTTTCCGACTGCATGCTGCAGCACGGGGCAACGAAAGTTTACGCCATCGACGTCGGCTACGGCCAGCTTGCCTGGAAGCTGCGGGCCGACCCGCGCGTGGTCAATCTGGAGCGCACCAATTTCCGCTACGTCACGCGCGAACAGATCCCCGAAGCAATCGACTTTGCTTCCGTGGACGTTTCGTTCATCTCCCTGCGGCTGATCGTGCCCGTGATGCGCGACCTGCTGCGCAGCGGGGGAAAGGCAGTCTGCCTGATCAAGCCGCAGTTTGAAGCCGGCAGGGACAAGGTCGGCAAAAAGGGCGTGGTGCGTGAGCAAAGCGTCCATATCGAAGTGGTGGAGGGCATCGTCGCCTTTCTGCTGGAAACCGGGTTTTCCGTGCTGGGGCTCGATTATTCCCCGGTCAAGGGGCCGCAGGGCAACATCGAATATCTCGTCCTTGTGGAAAAGACCGACGCGCCGCAGAACGGCCTTGCCGTGACGGCGAAAGACGTCGTCACGCGGTCGCACGAGGCGCTGGACAAGTAAACCGCACACTTCCGAAAGGGTGGTGTTCCTTATGCAAATCGCCATACAAGTCAATCTGACCCGTGAGCACGCCTTCGACGTGACGCGCGACGTCATCCGCCAGCTCGGCGCGCTCGGCGCCGGGGTGCTGATGGAACAGTCGATGGAAGCCGCGTTCGGCGCTTTCCCGGTGCGGTTTCTGCCGCCCGAGGACGCCTGGGCGCAGTGCGATCTGTTCATCGCCATCGGCGGCGACGGCACGTTCATTCACGCGGCGCACGACGCGGCGCGCTATGACAAGGAGATTCTCGGCATCAACGCCGGCAACCTCGGCTTTCTGGCCGGCCTGGAAAAAACCGAGCTGCCCCTGCTGCGCCACCTGATTGACGGCGACTACGCCATCGACACGCGGATGATGCTCTGCGTGGAGCACACCGACGCCGACGGAAAAACCGAAAAATACTACTGCCTCAACGACGCCGTGTTCGGCCGCGGCCTTTCCATGCGGATGTGCGACATTACGGTGGACTGCGACGGCCGGCGGGTCAACGATTACTTTGCCGACGGGCTGATTTTTGCCACGCCGACCGGCTCCACGGCCTATTCGCTTTCGGCCGGCGGGCCGGTGGTCGACCCCACGATCGAGACCGTTTTGCTCACGCCCATCTGCACCCATTCGCTGTTTGCGCGCTCGCTGTTGTTCCGGCCGGAAAAGACCTTCCGCGTGGAGATCCGCAACCCGGAGCTGTGCCGGCCGCTACTCAGCTGCGACGGGGAAGAAACCCTGCATATTGCGCCCGGCAGCACGTTTGAGATCCGGCGCGCGCACAGGAACTGCAAAATCATTCGCATCAAAGCGGAAAGCTTTACCGACACGCTTTCCAGAAAAATGGTGGAACGCCGCGTCTGAACCGGCGGGAGAAGGAGAAAACCATGAAGAAAAACAGCAGACAGGAAGCGATCCTCCAGCTGATCGAACAGGAGACGATCGGCACGCAGGAGGAGCTGATGCAGCGGTTGGCCTCGCTGGGCTACAGCGTGACCCAGGCCACCGTGTCGCGCGACATCAAGGCGCTCAAGCTGGTCAAGTCGCCCGTGGCCGACGGCCAGTACCGCTACGCCGCCGTGAAGCAGGAGATGCAGGACATCTCGGGCAAGTATTACTCGATCCTCACCTCCGCCGTGCTGCGCGCCGATTTTGCGGGCAACATGGTCGCCATCAAGTGCTATTCCGGTATGGCCAACGCGGCCTGCGCCGCCGTGGACCACATGAACTCCGACCGGATCGTGGGCACGCTGGCGGGCGACGACACCATCTTCGTGCTGTGCCGCAACGAAGCGGACGCCGCGGAGATCAGCCGCCTGATGCAGACCTTTGCCCAACACACCGGAAACTGAACCCAAAGAAGAAACATACGGGAGGTGAAAGCGGATGCTGCGGGAACTGACGATTGAAAACGTGGCCGTGATCGAACGCGCAAAGCTGCGCTTCGGCGAAGGCTTCCACGTGCTGACCGGCGAGACCGGCGCGGGCAAATCCATCGTGATCGACGCGATCAACGCCGTGCTGGGCGAACGCACCGGCCGCGACGTGGTGCGCGCCGGAGAAGACAGCGCAAGGGTGTCGGCCTTTTTCGACCGGCTGCCGCCCGGCGCCAAAGAGCTGCTGCGCTCGTTCGGCCTGGACGAAGACGACGAGCTGCTGATCACGCGCACGATCTCCGCCGACGGCAAAAGCAGCTGCCGCCTCAACGGCAGGACCGTCACGGCCTCCATGCTGCGCACGCTCGGACATGAGCTTGTCACGATCTGCGGCCAGCACGACAGCCAGCATCTGCTGCAGAAGGAACGCCACCTTGCCTATATCGACGCGCTGGCGGACTGCGAAGACTGGAAACAGGCCTATCTCGAACAGTACCGGGCGCTCAGGGACGTGAAAAAGCAGCTGCGCGCCCTGCAAAAGAACGACGCGGACAAGCAGTCGCGCCTGGATTATCTTGCGTTCCAGATCCGCGAACTGGAACAGGCCGACGTGAAAATCGGCGAACGCGACGCGCTGAACGCGCGCAAAAAGAAGCTGCAAAACAAAGAAAAACGCCTGCAGGCGCTGCAGACGCTTTCCGCCGCCATTGAGGGCGACGGCGCGGGCGGTCTGCTGGAGCGGCTGTATACTTTGACGAACGCGCTGACGGCTTTGTCCGATGACGACGACAGCTTCGCCCCGTTTTCGGAATCCGCGCAGTCGTTCCGCTATGAGCTGGAGGAATGCGCCTCTCTGGCGCGGCAGACGCTTTCGGAGGACGAGGCCGGGGACGACGACCTCGACGCCATTGAAGCGCGGCTCGACCGGCTCTATCGCCTCGGGCAGAAATACGGCCGCAGCGAAGAAGAAATGCTCGCTTCTCTGGAAAAGGCCCGCGCAGATTACGATGCCATCGCGTTCAGCGAAGAGCGGATTGCCGAACTGGAACAAGAAGAAGACCGCCTTTCGGAAGAGGTGCTGCGGCTCGGCTGCCATCTGTCCGACCTGCGCAAGCAGGCGGCGCAGCGCTTTGAACGGCAGGTGATGGAAGAACTCGCCTTCCTCGATATGCCGCAGGCGGTGTTCCGGGTGGAATTCTGCGAACAGAACGCCATGGAAAACGGACTGGACGACGTGGAGTTCTGCTTCAGCGCCAACCCCGGCCAGCCGCCCAAGCCCCTTTGCAAAATCGCTTCCGGCGGCGAGCTTTCGCGCATCATGCTCGCCATCCGCTGTGTGCTCTCCGCCCACGACGGGGGAGACACCATGATCTTTGACGAGATCGACACCGGCGTCAGCGGCCGCGCCGCCAGCCGGATCGCCGACCGTCTGCGCCGGGTGGCGCAGGGGCGGCAGGTGCTGTGCGTCACCCATCTGGCCCAGATCGCCGCGGCGGCCGACTGCCATCTGCTGGTGGAAAAGACCGCCGGAGAAGCGGCCGTCTATACCCGGGTGACCGTACTTTCGGGCGAAGCGCGCGAAACCGAGCTGGCGCGCATCATCGGCGGCGACGTCGTGACCGACGCCACGAGACGTTCGGCGCGCGACCTGATCGCACACTACGCGGCCGACGATTCATTCGAAGACGCTTGACATTCTCAGGCACGATCATGTAAAATATAAAGAATAGGAATACAGAAAGAGAGGCATTTTTCCATGCAAATCTATGAAGAACTCGTCGCCCGCGGTCTGATCGCGCAGGTGACGGATGAAAACGAAATCCGCGACCTTGTCAACAACGGCAAAGCCGTGTTCTATATCGGCTTCGACCCCACCGCGGATTCGCTGCACGTGGGCCACTTTATGGCGCTGTGCCTGATGAAGCGGCTGCAGATGGCCGGCAATAAGCCGATCGCCCTGATCGGCGGCGGCACCGCGATGATCGGCGACCCCTCGGGCCGTACCGATATGCGCCAGATGATGACGAAGGAGACCATTCAGCACAACTGCGACTGCTTCAAAAAGCAGATGAGCCGCTTTATCGACTTTTCCGACGGCAAGGCGCTGATGGTCAACAACGCCGACTGGCTGCTCGACCTCAACTACGTGGAGCTGCTGCGCGAGGTGGGCGCCTGCTTCTCGGTCAACAACATGCTGCGCGCGGAATGCTATAAGCAGCGCATGGAAAAGGGCCTGTCGTTCCTCGAGTTCAACTACATGATCATGCAGAGCTACGACTTCTATTCGCTCTATCAGAAATACGGCTGCAACATGCAGTTCGGCGGCGACGACCAGTGGAGCAACATGCTCGGCGGCACCGAGCTGATCCGCAAAAAGCTGGGCAAGGACGCCTATGCCATGACGATCACGCTGCTGCTCAACTCCGAGGGCAAGAAGATGGGCAAGACCCAGAAGGGCGCCGTCTGGCTTGACCCGGAAAAGACCAGCCCCTACGAGTTCTATCAGTACTGGCGCAACGTGGACGACGCCGACGTGCTCAAGTGCATCCGCATGCTGACCTTCCTGCCGCTGGAAGAAATCGAAAAGATGGACGGCTGGCAGGGGAGCGAGTTGAACAAAGCCAAGGAGATCCTTGCGTTCGAGCTGACAAAGCTCGTCCACGGCGAAGCCGAAGCCGAAAAGGCGCAGGCTACGGCCAAGGCGCTGTTTGCCGGCGCCGCGGACGCCGACAATATGCCCGCCACCGCCGTGGCAAAGGCGGACCTGGACGCGGGGCTGCAGCTGCTCGACGTCATGGTCGCGGCCGGCCTTTGCAAATCGAAGGGCGAAGGCCGCCGGCTGATTCAGCAGGGCGGCGTGTCGCTGAACGACGAAAAGGTCGCCGACCCGATGCTCGTGCTCACGGACGCCGCGTTTGAAAAGGGCTACGCCGTGGTCAGAAAAGGCAAAAAGGTCTTCCATAAAATCATCGTTGAATAAACGGCCGAAGCGGCACGGGCGACCGTGCCCCTTTGTGCTTCATCCGAACGGAAAAGGAGAACGACCATGAGCGACAAAACGATCTATACCGTGGCAAACGCCCATCTCGACACCATCTGGAACTGGAGCTTTGAGACCACGGTGGGCGACTATCTCCCCAAAACGCTGAACAAAAACTTTGAACTGTTCCGCAAATACCCGGGCTACCGCTTCAGCTTTGAGGGCGCCTACCGCTACAGCCTGATGGAGGAATACTATCCCGAGCAGTTCGAAAAGCTGCGCGCCGCCGTGGAAAACGGCCGCTGGAACGTGGCGGGCTCCGCCTGGGAAAACGGCGACTGCAACATTCCCTCGCCCGAAGCGCTGTTCCGCAACTTTCTTTACGGCAACGGCTATTTTGAAAAAACCTTTGGCCGCCGCAGCAAGGACGTCTTTTTGCCCGACTGCTTCGGCTTCGGCTATGCGCTGCCCTCCATTGCCGCGCACAGCAACCTTTTGGGCTTCACCACCCAGAAGCTTTCCTGGGGCAGCGCCTACGGCATCCCGTTTGACATCGGCAAATGGTTCGGCGTCAACGGCAAACCGGTTTTCGCTTCGCTCAATATGGGCAACTATGTTACCGTTTTTACCAAGATCCGGGAAAATGAATTCATCCGGAAAAAGCTGAAAGAGAATGAGGCGTTCGGTCTGCCGATGACCGCGCGCTTTCACGGCGTGGGCGACCGCGGCGGCGCGCCGCTGGAACCCTCGGTACGTACGCTGCAAAAAGAGATGGACCAGAACGAAACCAGCAGCGTCAAGGTGCTTTCCGCCGCCTCCGACCAGATGTTCCGCGACCTCAATGAAAACAAGGCCCTGACGGCAAAGCTGCCGCAGTGGCACAACGAGCTGCTGCTGACGAACCACGGCGCCGGCTGCTATACCGCCCGCGCGGTCGGCAAGCGCTGGAACGCCAGAAACGAAGTGCTGGCCAACATGGCCGAGCGCAGCAGCGTGAGCGCCATGCTGCTTTCCGCGCTGCCCTACAGCAAGGACGTGCTGGACGAGGCCTGGAAGCGCGTGATCGCCCATCAGTTCCACGACGATCTGACCGGCACGGCGCTGCAGGCGAATTACCGCCGCTCCTGGAACGACTACGTGCAGTCGATGAACCGGTTCAGCGACGTCTTTGCTTCTGCCGGCGCGGCTGTCATCGGAAATATGGACACCGCGTTCTGCAAGGGAACGCCGATCGCCGTCTGGAACAGCCAGGACTTCGCCGTGCAGCGCGTGGTCTCCTTCCCGTGCAGCGAAGACTGCATCCGCGTGTTCGACGACTGCGGCGTGGAGGTGCCCTCGCAGCTTTATAAAAACGAAAAAGGCGAGCCGACCGCGGCCGTCTATGTCAAGGTGCCGCCCTGCGGCTGCCGGATCTTCGACGTGCGCGCGTCCAAAACGCCCTATGCCGACGAAACGCCCGTCATGAGCGCCGATCGGGCCCGGCTCGAGAACGAGCGCGTGATCGTCCGGTTCGACAACGACGGCAACGTCAGCTCCATCTTCGATAAAACCGTGGGCCAGCAGCTGCTGCGCCGCCCGATCACCTTCGATCTGCTGCGCGACGACTGCGTGCGCAGCTATCCCGCCTGGGAAATGACCTATGACGAAGTGATGGCGCCCGTCATGGCGCAGCCGCAGAACGAAGAAACCGAGCTGCTCTGCGTCGGCCCGTGCGTCGCGGCCATGCGGCTCAGAAAACGCCGCGGCATGTCCGTTTTTGAAACGGTCGTCACCGTTACCCGCGGCACCAAGGTCATTTCGTTCCAAAACGAGATTGACTGGCACGAGCACAGCACCATGTGCAAGGTCTCCTTCCCGCTGAACGTGGAAAACGACACGGCGCGCTACGACCTCGGCCTCGGCTCCATTGAGCGCACGACCAACACCCGCCAGCTTTATGAGGTGCCCGCCCAGCAGTGGGCCGCCATCCGCGACCGCTCCGGCGCGTTCGGCGTCGGCGTCATCTCCGACAGCAAGCGCGGCTGGGACAAGCCGGACGCGTTCACGCTGCGCCTGACAGCGCTGCATACCCCCAAACATAATTTCCGCCCCGACAGCATGCAAAGCCAGCTCGACCTCGGCCTGAACCGCTTCGGCTTTGCGGTCTGCTCGTTTGCCGAAGACAACTTCACCTCGCTTGACAAGCGTGCGCGCCAGTTCTGCACGCCGCTTTGCGTGTTCCGCCCGAACCGCCACAAGGGCGCGCTGGGCCGGCAGTTCAGTCTGCTGTCCTGCTCCAACGACAGCGTGGTCATCCGCGCCGTGAAGAAGGCGGAGGACGGCGACGAAGTGATCGTGCGCGTCAACGAGGTGGCCGGCAAGCCGCAAAAGGGCGTCAGTCTGCGCTTCTTCCTGCCGGTCGCGTCCGCGCGCGAGGTCTACGCCAGCGAAGAGGCGCTCGGCGCTCTGCCCGCGGAGGACGGCGCGCTCACGTTCGACATGGATCCGTTCGACGTGCGCACGTTTGCGCTGCGGTTCGAAACCGAAAAGGCGGCCTTTGTGAAGAGCAAGCCCTGCGCGCTGCCGTTCAACACCTTTGTTCTGACCGCGAACAACAGACGCGAAGGCGCGTTCCTGCCCGGCCTCGACTTTTCGCTGCCGGCGGAGCTGATGCCGCGGCGAACGATGTCCGGCGGGCTTTGCTTCCCGCTGGTCAGCGACCCCGGCCAACCGAACGCCCTGCTTTGCAACGGCCAGGAGCTGGCGGTACCCGCCGGCGCAAAAGCGTTCTGCTTCGTCGGCGCCGCTCTCGGCGGCGACAAGACGTTCACCTTCACGGTGGACGGCGCGCCGGTCGACTGCCGCGTGCAGGATCTGTGCGACCCCATCGGCAGATGGGATCTGACCGACCTGGGCGAAGGCGCCGCCATCAAGCGCGACCCGCTGGCGCTGTCGCTGACCCATACCCACGGCGCAGAAGGCGACCGGATCGGCAAACAGACCTGCTTCTTCCGCTATGAGATTCCGCTGGAGAAAGCGTCGAACATCAAGCTTCCGGTTCACAGCGACCTGCTGCTGCTTTCGGCCGTGTTCAAAACCGAAACGCACCGCGCCGATCTGCTGACGGAGCTCTATGACCGTGTGGAGCCGCGCGTGATCCGCAAGGAGGCCTACGCCGGCGACGTGCGCGATTACCGCCGCGAAAAGGCAAGGACATTCTGGCGCCGCTTCTTCTGAGAAACCGGTTCTCCGGCTTGTCAAACGGGCTTTCCCGTGCTACAATAAACTGATCTACGCAGAAAGGGGACTATCCAAATGAAACAAAAAAGACGCATGCAAACCCCGGCCGTCCTTCTCAGCTGCTTTCTGGGCGTCGTCAGCGCCGTGCTGCACTGGCTGATCCCGACCCGGATCCTTCTGGGCAACCCCGCGGAATACGCCTGCGCCGCCGTGGCGGCCGTGTGCGGCGTTGCGGCGTTCTGCCTGCTGCTGTTCGGCTTCGTCTTCCCCGCCATCCGGAGCAAAAACGGCTTTGGCGGCGAGGGCACCTTCTTCATGCCGGCGCTGCTCTGGAGCGTTCTCGGTCTGCTGTCCGGCGCCGCGGCTACGGTCATCAAACTGATTCTCAGCATTTCCTACGGCTTCGTTCCCGTTCAGACCGAAGGCATCCAGTGGAGCTTCTCGGTTCTGACGCTGATCAATATACCGGTGCTTTGCTGCTTCGCGGCGCTCTATCTGCTGGAGCGGCGCAAAGAAAACGCATAACTGCAAGAGGGGGATCCGACCATGGAAAAAGAAAAACGCATCTATACCATCGCAACGGCGCATCTGGACACCGTCTGGAACTGGGATTTCGAACACGTGCTGAACGTCTGCCTGCCCAACACGCTGCACGACAACTTCCGGCTATTCGACCTGTACCCCGACTATCGCTTCAACTTTGAGGGCGCTTACCGCTACGAGCTGTTTGAGGAGTATTATCCCGAAGAGTTTGAACGCCTGCGGCAATACGTGGCCGACGGCAAGTGGAACGTGACCGGCTCGTCCTATGAGAACGGTGACGTCAACGTGCCCTCGCCCGAGCAGCTGTTCCGCAACATCCTTTACGGCAACCGCTATTTCCGCAGCCGCTTCGGCAAAGAGAGCAACGACATCTATCTGCCCGACTGCTTCGGCTTCGGCTGGGCTCTGCCGTCCATTGCCGCCAACGCGGGCCTCAAGGGCTTCTCTACCCAAAAGCTCACCTGGGGCAGCGCCTACGGCACGCCGTTTGACATCGGCCGCTGGACCGGTCCCGACGGCAAGGGAATCTTTGTTTCGCTCGACCCGAAGAGCTACTGCACGACGTTCAAGAAGATCCGCGACAGCAAGGAGCTGTTGCCGAAGCTGCAAAAGAACGAGAAAAAATATGACCTGCCCTGGACCATGGGCTACCACGGCGTGGGCGACGTGGGCGGCGCGCCGAAGGAAGAATCGGTCAAAACGCTGCAAAGCGAGATCGACGCAAACGACCAAAACGACGTGAAGGTGCTCTCGTCCTCGCCCACGGAGTTCTTCGAAGACCTTGCCGCGCTGCCGCAGGAAGACAAAGAACGGCTGCCCGGCTGGAACACCGAACTGCTGATGACCAACCACGGCGTCGGCGCCTATACCTCCCGCGCGTTCTCCAAGCGGATGAACCGCAAAAACGAAGAGTGGGGCGACATGGCGGAGAAGGCCGGCGTCATCGCGTCTGCGGTCTGCGGCGCAAGCTATCCGAAGGAGAGCCTGGACGCCGCCTGGAAAAAGACGATTGCCCATACCTTCCACGACGACATCACCGGCACCAGCGTGGAGCGCGTCTATCAGCGCTCGTGGAACGATCTGGTGATCGCGGCCAACCGCTTCCAGACGTCGTTTGAAAGCGCGTCGAACGAGATCGTCAAAAACATGGACACGTCCTGGACCAAGGGCGTCGCCGTTGTGGTGGCAAACTCGCTCGAGCAGCCGCGCATGGAGCCCGTGGATCTGACGATCCCCGCCAAGGGTTACCGCTGCGTGCGCGTGTTCGATAACCTCGGCCGCGAGGTGCCCTCGCAGGTCAACTATGCCGACGACGCGGTGATCAAACTCTGCTTCTGCGCCAACGTGGACGCGCTGGGCTACAAGGTGTTCGACGTACTCTACAGCTACGAGCCCTGCAAGCTCAACACCGGCGTGCGCTGCGGCGGCAACATCATCGAAAACTACAAATACATCGTTTCGGTCAACCAGAAGGGCGACATCTGCTCCGTGATCGACAAGACCCTCGGCGGGCGTGAGCTGCTGCAAAAGCCGATCCGCTTCGAGATGAACAAATACAACGGCAACAAGAATTATCCCGCGTGGGAGATGACCTATGACGAAGCGACCGCCTTCCCCTGGGAATACGCCGAAAACGGTTCCGTGGAAGCGGTGGAGCAGGGCCCGGTCCGCGTCACTTTGCGCGTCAGGCAGACCGCCGGCGACTCCTCGTTCACCTATTACGTTTCGCTTTCTGCGGGCGGCCAGTGGGTCGGCGTGCAGAACGAAGTGGAATGGCGCGCGTTCTGCCGTCTGCTGCAAAACGGCTTCTGCCTGACGGCCAGGGCCCCGCAGGCGACGTTCGACCTCGGCCTCGGCGTGATCCGCCGCCGCCCGGCCACCAAAAAGCAATATGCCGTGCCGGCGCAGAAATGGGCCGACCTGACCGACCAGAGCGGAGCCTTCGGCGTTTCGGTGTTCTCCGATTCCAAATACTGCTGGGTCTTCCGCGACAAGAGCACGCTCAAGCTCACCGCGCTGCACACGCCGAAGCACTATTTCCGCCACGACAGCGTGCAGGGCATGATGGACTTCGGCCTCAACCGCTACGGCTATGCGCTGTATGCGCACAAGGGCGATTACACCAACGGCACCCAGTTCTACGCCCGGGCGTTCAATCAGCCCCTGACGGCGTTCGTCACCGGGCGGCACCCCGGTTCGCTGGAAAGCGCGTTCGGCTTCGCTCAGCTCAACAACCCGCACGTGATCCTGCGTGCCATGAAGAAGGCCGAGGATTCCGACGAAGTGATTGTCCGCTTCAACGAGGGCGCGGGCATGCACGCCGGCAACACCTATTTCACGCTCGGCACCGGCATCCTTGCCGCGCGCGAGGTGAACACGACCGAGGACCCGATCGGCGAAGCGCAGGTGGTCGACGGCAACCTGGTGTTCGATCTGGCGCCCTATGCCGTGAGAACCTTTGCGCTGACCCTTGCGCCGTGCAAACGCGCCGGCATCGGCAGCCAGCAGCCGCTGCGCCTGCCCTATAATCTCGACATGATCACCTTCAACCAGAACCGCGGCGACACCTACATTCCCACGCTGAACGTCTCGGTGCCCGGCGAACTGTTCCCGCAGGTGATCGAATGCGCCGGCGTCCGGTTCGAAACCGGTATGGCCTGGGGCGGCAACAACGCCCTGATTGCCGCCGGCCAGACGCTCGACGTCAAGGGCACCCGCCTTTGCTTCGTGGCTGCGGGCCTTTACGGCGACAAGACCTACACGTTCTACGTGGACGGCGCCCCGGCCGAAATCAGCGTGCAGGCGGCCCATGAGCGCATCGGCGGCTGGGACCTTTACAATCTGGCCGAAACGGCGTTCATCAAGGGCGACCGCCTTGCCTGGGAATGCACCCACACCCATGCGGCCGACAAGGACAACCGCGGCGACGAGCTCTATTTCTTCCTGTATGAGCTGAATATCACCGGCGCAAAGCAGGTGACGCTGCCCGACGACAACGGTCTGATGATTCTTGCCGCCACCCAGGTGACCGACGCGCGCGACGCCGCGCTGGCAACGCCGCTGCTTTTGCCGATGGAAAAGCGTCCCTTCACGTTCAAAATGACGCCGAAGCAGAAGCGCCGCCACAACAAGATGATGAAGAAATACCGCAAGACGCCCAACAAGTCATAAAAGAAACAGAAGAGGTACGGCGCTTTGCCGTACCTTTCCTGAAACGAGGGATTCAGAATGGTCCATTCCAACTGCCATACCCACACCGTCTTCTGCGACGGCAAAAACACGCCCGAGGAGATGGTGCGCGCCGCCATCGATCTGGGCTTTACCTGCCTGGGCTTTTCGTTTCACGGCCCGATGACGCCCGACGCCGTCTGGACGATCCGGCCCGAACGGATGCCGGAATACGCCGCCGAGATCCGCCGCCTGCAGCGCCTTTACGCCGACAGAATCGAGATCCTGCACGGGATCGAGCTGGACCGCGACTGCTGCGGCGTTGACCCGGCGAATTACGATTTCGTGATCGCCGCGGTGCACCAGCTGACGAAGAGGGACGCCCATTTTGACGTGGACGACACGGCGGATGTTCTGCGGGAATGCTGCCGCACCATCTACGGCGGCGACTGGCTGGCGCTTGCCGCGGATTACTACGACCGGTTTGCGTCGTTCGTCTGCCGCGTGCAGCCGACAATCGCGGCGCATTTCGACCTGATCGAAAAGTTCAACGAGGACGGCGCGCTGTTTGATTCAAACGACCCCGCTTATCAGGCACTTGCGACTGCGGCCGCAGACAGAATCCTCGACGCCTGCCCGGACGTGCTGTTCGAGGTCAACACGGGCGCGATGTACCGCTGCGGCAAAAAGCAGCCCTATCCCACCCTGTTTTTGCTGCGCCATCTGCAAAAGAGGGGGGCGCGGGTAATCGTCACCGCCGACGCCCACACCACCGACGCGCTTTGCTTCGCCTTTGACAAGGCGCTCGAAGCGATCCGCAGCGCCGGCTTCGACACGGTGTATGAGCTGCGCCGGACGGAAGGAAAGGCGATCGCGGTCGCGACCGCAATTCGGGATTCGGAATTCGGAATTCGAAATTAACGGACGCCGCACTTTGCGCGATGCGTCAAAAAAGAAGGCTGACGCGGTCCCTTTGGCGGGAACGAGCGTCAGCTTTTTGTTGTGGGTGCGGAAAGATTGAGAAGTGTGCAAGCGGATCTCCGCCCGGCTGTCGCGGAACAAAACGCACGGTTGGTTACTGCTGCTCTCGCGACCGCAATTCCGAATTCCGAATTCCGAATTCCGAATTGAGCGAATCCTCCCGCTCCAGCGCCTCATTCAGCGCCTGCCATTCCTCCATCAGCGCTTCCTGCCGCTGCGTGTTTTCGTGCATCTGTTCGGTCAGCGCAAGGATCGTCTCATACGCGGCGGCGGTGTCGGGGTCGCTCAGCTGCGCCTGAAGATCGGCTGCCGCGCTGTCCAGCTCGTCGATCTGCGCTTCCAGGCGGGAAATCTGCCCCTTGAGCTTTCTGAGGCGGCTCTCGTGCTCCTTGCGCTTTTGATAGTCGTTTTGCTTCGGCTCCTTTTTCTGTGCCGGGGCGGCGGTTTTGCGCGCCTCCATGGCGCTGTGAAACGTGTCGTAGTTGCCGTCGAACGATTCCAGCCCGTCCTCCGTGAGCCGCAGCACGCGCGTGGCGAGGCGGTTGATGAAATAGCGGTCGTGCGACACCACGAGCATCGTGCCGTCAAAGGTGTCGAACGCGTGCTCCAGCGCTTCGCGCGACTGAATGTCCAGATGATTCGTCGGCTCGTCCAGCACAAGGAAGTTTGCGCCGGAGAGCATCAGCTTGAGCAGGGCGACGCGGGCCTTTTCGCCGCCGGAAAGCGCCTTCATGTTCTTGAACACGTCCTCGCCCTTGAACAAGAACGCGGCCAGCGCGCGGCGCACGTCCACCTCGTTCATCAGCCGGTAGCTGTCCCAGACCTCGTCCAGCACCGTTTTGTCGGAGCTGAGCTCCGCCAGCGTCTGGTCGAAGTAGCCGGCCTTGACGCCCACGCCGAGCGTGATCTTGCCGCAGTCGCGCGTCATTTTGCCGAGGATCATCTTGAGCAGCGTCGATTTGCCGCAGCCGTTTTCGCCGGTCAGAAATACGCGCTCGCCGCGCTGCAAAAACAGATCGGCGTTCCGGAACAGCTTCTTTTCGCCGAACGACTTGGCAAGGCCGCTGCAGATCAGCACGTCGTTGCCGCTTGTCAGCGCGGTCTGAAAGCTGAAGCGGATCGGCTTTTGCTGCTTTTCGGGCGCGACCAGGTCCTTTTCCAGCCGGTCGATGCTCTTTTGCTTTGAGGCGATCGTTTTATAGTTGCGCTCGCGGTTGAAGCGCTTTTGCTGTTCAATGATGCCCTCGATCCGGTGAATCTCCTTCATCGCTGCGGCATAGACACGCTCCTCGGCCTTCAGGCGTTCCTCCTTCAGCGCGCTGTAGCGGGTATAGTTCCCGTTGGCGGCGAACAGCCTGCCGTGCTCCAGCTCGAACGTGCGGGTCGTCACCTTGTCCAGAAAATAGCGGTCGTGCGAGATCACGATCACCGCGCCCGGGTATTCCGCAATGAAGCCCTCGAGCCAGCCGATGGAGGGAATGTCGAGGTGGTTCGTCGGCTCGTCCAGAAGCAGCAGATTCGCGCCGGAAAGCAGCAGCTTGCAAAGACTCAGCTTGGAGCGCTGCCCGCCGGAAAGCAGGGCGCAGGGGAGTGAAAAGTCGCGCTCTTCAAAGCCGAGACCGAGCAGGGCGGAGCGCGCCCGGCTGCGGCAGGTTGCCCCGTCGCGCCGCGTAAACAGCTCCAGCAGCTCCTGCTGACGGTGCAGCAGCAAAGCGGCGTCACCCGTGTGGCCGTCCAGCTTCTTCGCAATTTCGTCAAGCTCCTTTTCCGCTTCAAGCACGTCCGCATAGACCGTGAGCATCTCGTCGAACACGGTCTTTTTGCTTTCGGCGCAGGCGTGCTGCTCCATATAGCCGAGCGTCACGTCCTTGCCGAAGAACAGCGCGCCCTGCGACGGCGTATACTGCTTTGTGAGCAGGCGAAACAGCGTGGTCTTGCCCGTGCCGTTGGCCCCGATCAGCCCGATCTTGTCTTTGGGACCCACGTCGAACGAGACGCCGGAGAACAGCGTGACGTCGCCGAACGAAACGGCAAGCGCGCTTGCGGACAGCAAAGCCAAGGGAAACGCTCCTTTCCTGAAAAATGTCTGTTCTATTCTATCTCATTGCGGCGAAACTTGCAAGTCCCTCGGCGGGAAAAACACAATTTGTTTTCATTTTGCTCTTGTAAAAACGGGAAGTTGATGCTATAATGTCAAAGAATAAGACAACGTGGGAGGACTTGTTATGATTTGCAGATTCTGCGGCAACGAGATTGCCGACAACGCGGAGTATTGCTTCGTCTGCGGACAGCGGGCCGCTGCGGACGCCGCGCAGCCGGAACCGCCCGAAGCCGAAGCCCCGGCCGGGGGCGAACCGCAGGTCGCGCCGGTTGCCGAACCTGCCGCACCCGCCGACTATGCCGCCGTGGATCCCGCGGACGTGCAGAAGGCCGGCAGATTCACCCGCTGTATCTGCTTCCTCTTTCCGCTGATCGGCGTCATCATCTATCTGATCCGCGCCAAGCAGGGGCAGACCGGCAAAAAACGGTCCGTCGCCAACGCAACCATGTCCGGCGTTTGCTTTTATCTGATTCTTGCAATCGCGGCCGTTGTCATGAAAACCATGTTTTAAGGAAGATTGTTCAGGAAAGGATTTGATTCAAATGAAAGAGATTACCAAAGATATGCTGATCGGCGATATTCTGGACGCCGACAGAGGCACCGCCGTGTTCTTTTTTGAAATGGGCATGCACTGCCTGGGCTGCCCGGCGTCGCGCGGCGAGACCGTGGAGGAAGCCTGCATGGTCCACGGCGTGGATCCCGACACGCTGGTCGCCGCGATCAACGAATATCTCGCTTCAAAATAAGACCCGACAAAGCCGCCTGCCGGGGCACCTGAGGGAAGGTGCCTTTTCGGGCGGCGGCTTTTTTCAAAAGGAGACCGTCCATGTCCATCCAGCTTGACCCGCGCCTGTCGCTTGTCGCTTCGTTTGTGCGGCCCGGGCGCGTGCTCGCCGATATCGGCACCGATCACGCCTATCTGCCCGTCTTTCTGGTGCAGACGGGGCGCTGTCCGCGCGCCGTGGCGTCCGATCTGCGCGAGGGCCCGCTGCAAAACGCGCAGCAGACCGTGCGCGAACACGGTCTGGAAGAGCGCATCCAAACCGTGCTGTCCGACGGACTGGACGCGCTGGCGCCTTTTTGCGCCGACGACGTGGTGCTGGCGGGGATGGGCGGCATTCTGATTGCGGAGCTGCTCGCGCGCGCTTCGTGGCTGCGCGACCCGGCGGTGCGCGTCATCGCCCAGCCGATGAGCCACGCGGAGGACGTGCGGCTGTGGCTGTTTCAAAACGGCTTCACAATCACGGACGAAGCGTGCGCCGTTGACGGCCGGCACTGCTACGTCGCCATGGCCGCGCAGTACACCGGAGAAGCAACCGCGCCGTCGCCGGCTTTGCCCTACGGCGGGCTGCTGTTCGGCCGAGGAGACGAAGCCGCCGCGCGCTATCTGAATCAGCAGCTTTCGCGGCTGCAAAAACGGCATGACGCTTTGCTGCGTGCGGGGAAAGACCCCGGGGAGGTTGAACGCCTTCGTGCCGTGATCGAAGACTTTGAACGGAGGATGCATCCATGCTGACCGTAAAAGAGCTTTCCGCTTTTCTCAATACCGTCGCGCCCTATGACACCCAGTGCGGCTGGGACAACTCCGGGCTGCTTTGCGGCGATCCGGCAAAGGAGGTGCGGTGCGCGGCCTTTGCGCTCGATCTGACGAGCGAAACGCTTTCCATGGCGAAGGACGCCGGCGCCGACGTGCTGGTGACCCACCATCCGGTGATCTTTCAGCCGAAGCGCCGTCTGCTTTCGGACGACCCGGTCTGGGCGCTTTGCCGAAGCGGCCTTGCCGCCGTCAGCGTCCACACGCCATGGGACTGCGCCGAAGGCGGCGTCAGCGACGTGCTGTGCGGCCTGCTCGGGCTCGAACACGTGCGTCCCGTACCCACGGAGGAAACGGCTGTGCCCATGGTGCGCCTCGGCGACTGTGCGCCCTGCGCGCCGCAGGCGTTTGCAAAAAGGGTTGCCGCCGCGCTCGGCACAACCGTGCAGCTCGTGCCCGGCAGGGATCCGATCCGCTCGGTCGCGGTCTGCGGCGGCGCGGGCATGGACTTCTTCTTTGACGCAGTCGCCGCCGGCGCGGACGCCTACGTGACCGGCGAAGCGAAGCACCACGAGCTGCTGGCGGCTGCCGACAGCGGCAAAACGCTGGTTGCGGCCGGCCATTTTGCCACGGAGGCTCCGTCGATGGCGGCGCTGCAGACGCGCGTGCAGGCGGCGTTTCCGGCCCTGCGCACGGTGCTGCTGCCCCAGACGGATCCCGTGACCTTCGTTCCGGCGGAAGGATAAGACCATGGCGCTGGACGGACTGTTTTTTTCAAAGATCAAAGACGAGCTGGAGCGCCGCGCCGTCGGCGCCCGGATCGATAAGGTGCAGCAGCCGTCGAAGGACGAGGTGCTGCTTTCGCTGCGCGGCAAAGCCGGCGCGGAAAAGCTGCTTTGCTGCGTGCGGGCCGACGCGCCGCGGCTCCATCTGACGGCGCAAAGCGCCGAAAGCCCCCAAACGCCGCCCATGTTCTGTATGCTCCTGCGCAAGTATCTCGTGGGCGCGCGGATCACCGGCGTGCGGCAGCTCGGGCTCGACCGTCTGCTGTTTCTGGACCTTGACGCCGCGAACGAGATCGGCGACAGAATCGGGCTCACCCTTTGCGCGGAAACCATGGGCACCTATTCCAACCTGATTCTGGTCGGCCCCGACGGCAGAATCATCGACGCCGCGAAGCGCATCGACTTTGCCGCGTCGAGCGAACGGCAGATTCTCCCCGGCCTGCCTTATGTGCTGCCCCGGCAGCAGGAAAAGCTGTGCCTGGAAACCGAAACGGCCGAAGCCGTGACGAAGGCGATACTCTCGAAGCCCGCCAAGGCGCTCTCCTCTGCGGCGCTGCAGACCGTGCAGGGCATCTCGCCCCTGATTGCGCGCGAGATCGCCTATCGCTGCACCGGCGCGGACGAAACGGTCGGCGCGCTCACCGACGTTCAGAAACAAAACCTGCTCGCCGTGCTGCGCGAGATGAAAAACGCCCTGCACCGCGACGCGGACTGCTGGATGGTGCTGGACAAGACCGGCGCGCCCAGAGAGATCGCTTCCATGCGGATCTACCAATACGAAGGCGCGTTCGAATTCAGAAAATACGACAGCCCCTCGGCGCTGCTCGACGGCTTTTATGCCGAGCGTGACCGCACCGCGCGGCTGCAGCAGCGCGGCCGCGAGCTGTTCAAGGCGATGCACAACCTGAACGAGCGCACCCTGCGCCGCGTCACGGTGCAGAAGGATGAGCTGCGCCAGAGCGCCGACCGCGACAAATTCCGCCTCTGGGGCGAGCTGATTACCGCCAATCTCCACCGGCTGCAAAAGGGGAGCGAAAGCTACACGGTGGAAAACTACTATGACAATATGCAGCCTTTGACGATCCGCGTGGATCCGGCGCTGGACCCCACGCAGAACGCCAACCGCTTTTATAAGGAATACCGCAAGGCGAAAACCGCGGAGGCCGTGTTGACCGAACGGATTGCACAGGGCGAGGCCGAGCTGCAATACTTCGACACGGTGCTTGACGCGCTCTCCCGCGCCGAAAGCGAACGGGAGCTCTCCGCCATCCGCGAAGAGCTGTCGCAGGGCGGCTATCTGCGCAAAAAGAGCGGCAAGAAGCTGCAAAAGCAAAAGCCGCTGCCGCCGATGGCCTTCCGCTCCTCCGACGGCTACCGCATCCTCGTGGGCCGCAACAACACCCAGAACGACCGCCTTTCGCTCAAAACGGCGAACAAGCGCGACTGGTGGTTCCATACGCAGCAGTCGCCGGGCTCCCACGTGATTCTGGAAACCGTTGACGGCGAAGCGAGCGACACCGCGATGGAGGAAGCCGCCGTGATTGCCGCGACCTGCAGCAAGGCGAAGGATTCCTCGCTCGTGCCGGTGGACTACACCCGGGTCAAACAGCTCAAAAAGCCCGTGGGCGCCAAGCCCGGCAAGGTGATCTATCACGAGTATTACACCATGATCGTGACGCCGGACAAAGAGAAGTGCAATCTGCTGCGGGAGGAATAGTGCCCTGCGCACTGTGCAAGCAAAAAAGAAAGGAGGCCCCGCTGTGCCATTCACCCATCTGCATCTGCATACCGAATACAGCCTGCTGGACGGCGCCTGCCGCATCTCGCGTCTGATGGACGACGTGAAGGAAAAGGGTATGTCTGCCGTGGCAATGACCGACCACGGGGCCATGTTCGGCGCGGTCGAGTTTTATCAGGCTGCCAAAAAGGCCGGCGTCAAGCCGATCATCGGCTGCGAATGCTACGTGGCCGCGCGCAGCCGGTTCGACAAAACGCGCGGGCTCGACACACAGCGGCATCACCTGGTGCTGCTTTGCAAAAACGAACAGGGCTACCGCAACCTGATCGCCATGGTCAGCAAGGCGTGGACGGAGGGCTTCTATACCAAGCCGCGGATCGACAAACAGCTGCTGGCGGAATACCACGAGGGGCTGATCGCGCTGTCGGCGTGCCTGTCGGGCGAGATCCCGCGCGCGCTGCTCGCCGGCGATTACGACGGCGCCAAAGAGACCGCCCTGTGGTACCGCGACCTCTTCGGCGAAGGCAATTTCTATCTGGAAGTGCAGAACCACGGCCTGCGCGAAGAGCTTTCGCTGATTCCCGATCTCGTGCGGCTTTCCAAAGAGACCGGCATCCCGCCGGTCGCCACCAACGATGCGCACTATCTTTGCAAAGAGGACGCCGAGATGCAGCAGGTGCTGATCTGCATCGGCACCAACCACGTGCTCGGCGAAGAGACCGGGCTCGAGTTTTCCACCGACGAGTTCTACGTCAAAACCGAAGCCGAGATGCGCGCGCTGTTCCCCGATCTGCCCGAAGCGATCGACAACGCGCAGGTGATTGCGGATCAGTGCAACGTGGAATTCACCTTCGGCAACACGATTCTGCCTCATTTCGAAGTGCCCAACCATATGGACCACTTCGAGTATTTCAAAAACCAGTGCTTTTTCGGCCTGTGTCAAAAGTTCGGCGACGAACCGCCGCAGCCGTATGTTGACCGCCTGAACTATGAGTTGGGCGTGATCCGCGACATGGGCTACGTGGACTACTTTCTGATCGTCCACGACTTCATCCGCTACGCCAAGGAAAAGGGCATCCCCGTGGGCCCGGGCCGCGGCTCCGGCGCGGGGTCGCTCGCGGCCTACTGCATCGGCATCACCGGCATCGACCCGATGCGTTATAACCTGCTGTTCGAGCGCTTCCTCAACCCGGAGCGCGTCAGTATGCCGGACTTCGATATCGACTTCTGCTACGTCCGGCGGCAGGAAGTGATCGACTACGTGATCCGCAAATACGGCGCCGACCACGTGGCGCAGATCGTCACCTTCGGCACCCTGGCCGCCCGCGCCGCCGTGCGCGACGTCGGCCGTGTGCTCGGTCTGCCCTACGGCAGGGTGGACGCCGTGGCAAAGCTGATTCCGATGGAACTGAAGATCACGATCGACAAGGCGCTTTCGCGCTCGGCCGAGCTGCAGGCGCTCTATGACAGCGACGAAGACGTCCGCCGCCTCATCAATCTGTCGCGCAAGGTGGAGGGCCTGCCGCGCCACGCGTCGACCCATGCGGCCGGCGTGGTGATTACGCGCGAGCCGGTGTCGTATTACGTGCCGCTCGCGGTCAACGACGAAAGCGTGGTGACCCAGTTCACCATGACCGCGCTGGAGCAGCTGGGGCTTTTGAAAATGGACTTTCTGGGCCTGCGGACGCTGACGGTGATCGACGATACCGTGAAGCTGATCCGCCGCAGGGAACCCGCGTTTTCGCTCGACCGGATCGACGTGAGCGACAAGGCGACCTACGCCATGCTTTCCACCGGCAAGACCGACGGCGTGTTCCAGTTTGAATCCGCCGGCATGCGCAGCGTGCTGACGCGCCTGCGCCCCGAAAGTCTGGAGGACCTGATCGCGGTGATCTCGCTCTACCGTCCCGGTCCCGCCGACTCCATCGACACCTATATCAACAACCGCCACCATCCCGAACAGACGACCTATCCCTGCGAGCAGGTGAAGGACATCCTTTCGGTCACCTACGGCTGCATGGTCTATCAGGAGCAGGTGATGGAGATCTGCAGAAAAGTGGCGGGCTACTCCTACGGCGCCGCCGATCTGGTGCGGCGCGCCATGGCCAAGAAAAAGTGGGACGTGATGGAAAAGGAGCGCAACCACTTCCTTTCCGGCGCGGCAAAGAACGGCGTCGACCCGGGCGTGGCGGAGCGCCTGTTTGAGCAGATGTCGGCCTTTGCCAACTATGCGTTCAACAAATCGCACGCCGCCGCCTATGCGTTCGTGTCGTTCCAGACGGCGTGGCTCAAATGCCACTATCCGTGCGAGCTGATGGCCGCCACGCTGACCAGCGTGCTGGATTCCTCGGCCAAGGTCGCCTCCTATATCGGCGAATGCGTGCGGCTGGGCATCCGCGTGCTGCCGCCCCACGTCAACGAAAGTGCCGAGGGCTTTTCCGCGCAGGACGGCAGCATCCGCTTCGGCCTGCTGGCAATCAAAAATCTCGGCCGCGGCTTCATCCGCACGATTCTTTCCTGCCGCGCTCAGGCGCCGTTTTGCTCGTTCTATGATTTCTGCAAGCGCACGGCCGGCCGGGAATTCAACAAGCGCGCGGTGGAAAGCCTGGTCCGCTGCGGCGCGCTGGACGGGCTCGGCACGAACCGCCGCCAGATGCTGTGCATGCTGCCGCAGATCACGTCGCAGCTGGAAGACGACGCCCGCCGCAACATTGCGGGGCAGATCGGCTTCTTCGACGAGGGCTCGCAGTTCGCCCGGAACGACGAGCCGGTTCCGCCCCCGATGGAGGAGTTTCCGCGCGAAGACATGCTGCGCGACGAAAAAGAAATCACCGGCCTCTATCTGTCCGGCCACCCGATGAGCGAATATGACGAGCTGGCCCAGACCGTCGGCGCCGACCGGATCTGCGATCTGCTGCTGGCGCAGGAGGGCGCCCGCGAGGGCTACCGCGACGGCGCGCCGGTCAAACTGTTCGGCCTGGTGGAGCATCTGGAAAAGAAGACGACCAAATCCGGCGCGTCCATGGCCTTCCTCCGGCTGGAGGACCGCACGGGTGCGATCGAATGCCTCGTCTTTTCCAAGCTCTATGCCGACCGTCAGCTTTTGCTGCGCGAGGGCGAAATCCTTCTGGTGGAGGGCCGCCTGTCGCTGCGCGAAGAGAAGGAACCCACGGTCGTGTGCGACCGGATCGAGCCGAACCCGAAAAACACGGTGAAGCCGCAGGAGGGCCCGCGCAAAAAGCAGCGCCCCGGCTATTTCGTGCGCCTTTCCGGAAAAGACGACCCGCGCCTTGCAAAGCTCCGCCTGCTGACGGAAATCTTTGAAGAGGGGCGCTTCCCGCTCTATATCTTCACGCCCGAGGGCGGCTATGCGCTGCTGGGCACGGTGGAGGACTGCGATCCGGTGACGCGGGAGCTTGAAACGCTGTTCGGCCCCGAAAACACGGCGCACCGCCGCGCAGACAGCTATTGACTTTTTTCGCACCGCCGTGTATAATACCCTTTGACTGATTTTTCCTTGACACAGGAGGAGACGACTATGATCAAAACAATCGGAGTTCTGACAAGCGGCGGCGACGCCCCCGGTATGAACGCTGCCATCCGCGCGGTCGTGCGCGCCGGCTGCGAACTCGGTATGACGGTTTACGGCATCAACCGCGGCTACAACGGTCTGATGGAAAACGATATGTATGAG
>JAEEUW010000027.1 GCA_016290665.1 Clostridiaceae bacterium
GGATAGTTGGTCAAAACGGCCTTCAGGCCTTCCTTGATGTTCGGCTTGTCGATGGTCTGCGGCACGCGCTCCTTCGACTGCAGGAAGAACCAGAACGAAGCCGCCGAAGAGATCACCGCGGTGCCGACGCCCATACCCATGAAGACGCTGCGCAGCTGCATGCCCCATTTGCCGGTGGAAACCATGTCATACAGGAAGCCCATGACGTAGGCCGGGATATCCTCGCCCATGTAGCCCGTGAGCAACTCGGCAAGGGTAATCAGCCGGACACGCTCGTTCGGGTTGGGCGTAATCGTGGACATATAGCCGCCGCGGGCAAGACCGGTGAAGGTGTTTGCTGTTTCACTGATGACGTTGAATGCAAAATAGAAAATCAGCTTCGGCACGAAGGTGGCCGCCGTGTTCGGGAAGAAATAGGGCAGGAACCAATAGAGCAGGCCAAACAGCGTCAGCGGGATCTGCATCGCCACGATATAGGGACGGAATTTACCGATGCGGGTACGGGTGTTGTCCACGATACCTGCAAAGACCAGGTCGTTGATGACATCCCATGCACCGGTGAACAGGTTGACGATGGCGCTGACGCCGAAGTCGATCTTGACAACGTCCCAGATGTAACGGGTGCCCCAGCCGCCGATGTTGAACGCGTTGGACCAGTCGTTGAACAAGTATGCTATGGTTTCTTTGGTTCCGACATAGTTATAGCTGCGGTAAATATTGTCCTTGCGTTCCTTGATCTCGGCCTCAACGTCCGTTACCTGGGTATTTGTCAGTTGCTCAGACATCTTTATTCACCTCCAGCTCTGTGATATACAGGGTCAATGTATCGGAATAGGTGTGGCCGTCGTATTCCAGCGTCGCGGTGATCGTGATCGCTTCCTCGCGCGCGGCGTGAACGGTCATGACACCCGTTTCGTCAATCGAGATGGCGTCGGGGTCGCTCGTTTCATAGGTCAGTGTATAATCTTCCTTTGTCGCTGTGGAATGCACCATCACGTCCAGCGGCAGCGCCTTGATGTCGTCGGGCTTCGCCACGAGCTGCTTTTGATAGAAGCGCAGCCTGTAATGGTTGAAGTTGATGTATTCCGCCGTGGTATAGGGGAATTCCACCTCGGCCTTGCCGCCCTCCGTCAGCGCGGCGTAATCGGTCCCGAGCTGCACGGTCGCCTTGATCTGATAGCTTTTGGTGACCTTCACGCTCTGCAGATCGTCCGAGAGGCGGTCGACCCTGCAGTTCACGGTTTCGCCCGTGGGCGTGATCTCCACTGCCGCAACCGTCATGGCGGGAGACAGGGTTTCCACGATCCGCTGATAGACCTCGCCGGCCTGCACAGCTTCCATGTCAACGTCGTCCGGCGTCATGGTGAAATCCAGATAATAGTGGACGGTATCGTCGTTGTCTTCCGTAAACTCGCCCTGATGGGCAGCGTAATCCACCACTTTCGCACTGTCAATCTGAAACGCGGGAACATCCTCAGTCTGCGACATCACCAGCTCGGCCGCGCGCGGATAGAACGAGGCGATTTTGCCGGGCGCCTGTTCGCGGAAATACTGCACCAGCGCGTGGTCCGCTTCGGCAAAGGGCGTTGCAATCTCGCCCAGCTGCACGTCGGTGTGCCAGTCGCCCTCCACGTCGTCGGCAGTCGTCATCTTTTCATAGAGGCGGTCGATATAGGCGGCCGCGTCAGCCGCCGCTTCGGGCAGCTCGGTAACGGACTTTTGCGGTTCCATCTCGGGCGGCGTGAAGATGGGCTTGCTCTGCTCGTGCTTCAGATAAAGGCCGATGCAGCCGAAGCAAAGCGCAACCACCAGAACGACGACGACGGTGCCCAAAAAGATTTTGACGCCCTTTTTCATCGGTTTCTTTTCCTTCACTGTGCTCACCCCTCTTCCTTTTCCACTGCTTCCAGCGCCTTCATGCGCGCCTCGTGTTCTTCTTCGCTTTCAAACACGGGCAGCGGCAGCTCGTCGAGATCCACAAGGCCCGCGCGCACCTGCCTGAGCAGATCGCGGCGCTTCGGGTCGTATTCGCGGTAGGTCGGCTCAATGCCTTTTTTGAGAATGGCGCGGTTCAAAAGGTACTGCACAAGGAACAGCGCCGCGCACAGCAGACCGCCGAACCCGAACGAGACCGAGGCCTGCGCGCTGTCGGGCGTGATCAGCTTCACGACAACAGACACCGCCTGCGCGGCCAGCGACAAAAGGAAACCGGCGAACGCCCAGTTTTTCATCCGCTTCGTGCTGCGCTTCAGGTTGAAGAAGCTGAGCAGATAGATGGCAAGGATGACGACGCCGACCAGAAGCAGCACCAGGAGCAACGCAAACAGCACCAGTCCGGCCGTCGCCTGCGGCTTGAGCAGCGTGCTTTGCAGCAGCTGCGGCAGCTTCATCAGCAGGCCGCTTTTGAACGCCTGCACCAGACCGATCCAGCCGGCGGAAAGCGCGCCCTCATAAAACGGCAGATGGAAGCGGACCGCGCCGATGGGCAGCAGCAGCGCCGCAATGGTCGCAATGACAAAGACCATGCGGGCAATCTGCAGACCGCCGCCGACAAACGACGCCTTGATCCGGGCGATCACCATCCGCGCCGCGCCGGCTTCCAGCTCGGTGCGCTTGGCGTCGCGGGCCAGCAAAGCGTCCTGCGAGTAATAATAGATATTGACCCCGCAGTGTTTGCAGTTGGGGTGGAGATCGTAGAACGGGATCTCGCCCCCGCATGTGGGACATTTCATGCTTCGTTTTCTCCTTTCCTATTTCAGATCCACCGTGATCGAATCGTCGTCGCCGGTGCGGTTGTTATAGAGAAAATCTTCGGCGATTTCGGCAAGCGACGATCCGGGCGGAATCATCTTTTGCACCTTTTCGATTTTGAACCGCTGCACAAGGCGGTCGAGCCTTGCCGCGGCGCCGTGCAGCGCCTTGTATTCCACCGTGTCGGGCGGGAAGGGCGCGTTGCCGGGATAGATGTGGCGGCAGATTTCGAACGCCGTATCCATGAGGCCGGTTTCCTTCGCCCGCTTTTTTTCTTCGGGCGTCAGGGTCTTCCAGACCTTGCCGAGCTTTGCGGCAAAGGAGAGCTTTCGCTTTGCGATAAACCGCAGTCCCGGCTTCACCAAGGCTTTGTGTCCGCGCAGCTTTTCGGCCGGCAGCACGCCGTCGGTTTCGCTGAGGAAACGGTCAAAATCGGTGTTGAGCAGCGGGAAGCTCTTTTCGACCCGGCCGGCAAAGTTGATGCCGTAGAGATATTCCTGCGGGGTCAGATCGCCGGTATCCACGCCGCGGATGGCCGTGAGGCCGACGCTCCCGATCTCGCAGACGCCCGCTTCGGGGTCCACCGTCACATGGCGCATCTTGCCCGCCGCGTTGACGGCGGCGATGGTGGCGACGTCCACGAACCAGCGGCCCTGTTCGTCGGTATATTTGCGGATGCTCTGCACGTGGGTGTGGCCCGTGAAGACCACGCGCACCCCCTCTTCGCACATCAGCTTCCAGAGGTCCCTGTAGCCGCCGTAGAGCTCGTAATCGACCATGTGGCGGAAGATTTCCCACGGGGCGATCACCGGGTGATGCACGGCGAGCAGAATAAAGTCGCCCGCCGCTTTCGCGTCGCGGATCTGCGCGGTCAGCCACTGCACGCCGTCTTCAAACAGCCCGCAATGGCTGCGGCCGTTGCCATTGTCGTCGATCATGCAAAGCCGCACGCCCTCGCCGAGCTGCACCACGTAGGAGCCGCTTTCGCGGTGGACGGAAAGCGCCTGCTTCGGGCCGTAGTCATAGTAATAATCGAACAGGTCCCTGCGCAGCATCACGGGGATCGGCTCGGTGCCCGTTTCGGTGTAGCGCACCGCGCCGCGCTGAAAGCATTCGTCCTCCCCGTTCGGGCTGCAGTAGTCGTGGGTCGCGGTTGTCACATAAACCTTTTTGCCTGCGGCGGTCAGCCGTTCCAGCCGCTGCCGGAACTCTTCGTGCGAAACGCGGTCGCCGCTGTTGACGTTGTCGCCCGTGAACAGAACGATATCGGTTCCGTCGTCGGCCAGGATCCGGTCGATGAACGAATCCAGAATCTCCGGCGAAAGCTTGAGCGCAATCTGGTCGCCGCGTTCCCGCATGGTGAACGGCTTGCCCTCGACCCAGGTCTGTTTGGAAACGTAGTGCGTATCCGTCAGCAACCAGAACGATGTCGGTTGTTTCATGCCATGCTCTCCCCTCTTCGACAGAATAAACACTGATACACTATAACTATACCATGAGATGTCCAACAAATGTCCAACAAAACCACCGCTTTTTTGTGAACTTTTTGTGAATTTTGTTCAAAGATACGCAACAAGTGCGGGCCGACAGCCGGCCGACGCGGGGTTTTGAACGCCTTTTTTCTTGTCTTTTTTGCGGGAATGTGATACAGTATAGGTAAGTTTACTGAGAGGACCGGTTCTTCCATGCTTTCATCGTTGCAGCAAACCCTGCTTCTGGTCGTGCCGCTGCTGCTGCAGCTTCTCATGCTGACCTTTGCGGTGCTGATCGACCCCTATATCCGGAAGCCGCACCGGCGGCTGCTGCTCGCCATCGCCGCGCTCATACTGAGCCTGATTGCGCAGAATCTGCTGGAAAGCCTGCTGCAGGATTCCAACCTTCTGCGCACGGCGGTCTCCGTCTACGGCTACTGCGTGCGGCCCGTGCTGCTGATTCTGTTCATCTGCATCTTCGACGCCGACCGGCGGTTCCGCCCCCTCTGGATTGCGGCCGCCGTCAACGCCGCCGTCTATCTGACCGCGTTCTTTTCCGGCGTCGCGTTCCGGTTTGAAGACGGCGTTTTCGTGCGCGGCCCGCTCGGGTGGACGTGCCACGTGATCTGTCTGCTGCTGATCGTGTTCCATCTGCAGCAGGTGCTGTTCAGATACCGCCGCATCCGTAAGCCGGAGGCGGTGATTCCCGTGTTCACGGCTGTGCTGATCGTTGCGGCGGTCGCGGTTGATTCCTGGATTCTGACCGACTATCAGATCAGCATGCTGACGGCTGCGATGGTCAGCGGCAGTCTGGTCTATTACATCTGGCTGCACCTGCAGTTCGTGCGCGAGCACGAAGAGACGCTGCGCGCGCAGCAGCGCATCCGCATCATGATGTCGCAGATTCAGCCGCACTTTTTGTTCAACACGCTCTCGACCATTCAGGCGCTGATCCGCACCGACCCCGAAAAAGCCTTTGACACGCTGGAAACCTTCGGCACCTATCTGCGGCAGAACATCGACACGATCAACCTGCCCGACCGCATCCCCTTTGAAACCGAGCTGCAGCACGTGCGCGTCTATACCGAAATCGAAATGCTGCGGTTCCCGAATATCACGATGGATTACAAGATTGAAGACAGCAGCTTCACGCTGCCGGCCCTGACCGTGCAGCCGATTGTGGAAAACGCGATCCGTCACGGCGTGCGCATCCGCAGCCGCGGCGTGGTCTGCGTTTCCACCCGGCTGGACAAGACCGACCACGTCGTCACCATCCGCGACAACGGCATCGGCTTTGACCCCGAGGCAGCGCTCTGCGGCGACGAGACCCATATCGGCATTCAGAACGTGCGCGAGCGGATCGAGCGCCTGTGCGGCGGCAGTCTGACCATTGAAAGCCGACCGGACGCGGGCGCCTGCGTCACCATCCGGATTCCGCGCGGAAAGGAGCAGCCATGAAAGCCATCTGCGTTGACGACGAACCGTTGATTCTGAACCTGACCGTTTCGCTTTGCCGCGAGCTGCCCGAGCTTGACGAGGTGGAGGGCTTTCTGACCGCGCAGGACGCGCTGGGCTATCTGGAAAGCAACACCGTGGATCTGGCGCTGCTGGACATCGACCTGCCCGACATGAACGGCCTGCTGCTGGCGGCAAGGCTCAAGGAGCTGCAGCCGAACCTTTCGGTCATCTTTCTGACCGGCTACGCGCAGTATGCCGTGGACGCGTTTCAGCTGCACGCCTCGGGCTATCTGCTCAAGCCGATCAACCGCGAAAAGCTTTCGGCGGAGGTCCGCTACGCCCTGTCGCGCCGCGGCGCCCCGGCGCAGACCCGCGTGTTCGCCCGCACCTTCGGCAGCTTTGAGCTGTTTGCCGACGGCGAAACCGTTTCGTTCGGGCGCTCCAAATCCAAGGAGCTGCTGGCCTATCTGATCGACCGCCAGGGCGATCGGATCAGCCGCGCCGAAGCCTTTGCCGCCCTTTGGGAAAACGGCGTCTACGACCGCTCCATGCAAAAGCAGCTGGACGTCATCATCCGCAGCCTGCGCGACACGCTGCACCAGTACCGGATCAGCGAAATCTTTGAAATCCGCGCCGGCGTCATGCGCGTGCTGCCCGAGCGGTTCGACTGCGACCTTTACCGTTTCCTCGACGGCGACATCGAAGCGGTCAACGCCTACCGCGGGGAATACATGAACAGCTACCCGTGGGCCAGTCTGACCGAGGCGTATATGACCCGCCGGACGGGAAAGGAATAGTCAAAAAAAGCGAGGTGCTCCCGCACCCCGTTTTTTTGTGAATCGTTTTACTGCGCCTGCGCTGCGGGCGCTTTCTTTTTGAACGCGGCCGAGACCCAGCAAAGCGCGCAGGCCACCGCGCCGAACAGCAGCAGACACCGGAACACGTGATCCCAGGTGCCGCGGTCGGCAATGTAGCCGAGCAGCGCCGTGCTCAGGGTGCTGCCGACATAGCAGAACGTATCGAGCACGCCCGCCAGCAGGCCGGAATCCATCGTGTCGCGCAGATACATCGGAATGATGCTGGTAATCACGTTGTTGACGGCGTGCATCAGCATGGCGGAAACGGCGAACAGCACGATCGGGAACGCGGGGTTGGCCGCTGTGCGCTGCGCGCGCGTGACGAGCAGCACCAGCAGCAGAACCACCGTTTCGGCGCCGTAGAGCAGCCCGTTAAGCACGGAGGTGTTCTTTTGCTTTTTATGCAGCGCCGTGGAAAACCACGCGCCGAAAATGGCGAGCAGCGGCAGCAGCACCGTGACGAAGATCGACAGCGATTCCTTCATGCCGTAGCTCTCTTTGAGGATGGAGGGCGTCCAGGTGGTCACGCCGTCTTTGATGAAGCCGTTGGCCACGGCGGCAAAGAGCAGCAGCAGCGCCGGGACGACGAACGCGCGCGTCAGCTTCACGCGCTTTTTTTCGGCCGGCACATAGGCGCGCTCGCCCGCGGCCAGCAGCCGGCTGTCCGCCCTGCCGAGCAGCACGAACCACAGCACGCCGACCGCCGCCAGCACCGCCGCCGGCAGCCGGAACACCCAGCGCCACGACACCCCGCCGGCGGAAAACAGCGCCGAAAGGCCGTAGATCAGAAACGTGCCGAACGCGGTGGGCGTGCTCATGACGACGATCGCCCGCGGCAGCAGCTCGTCCGGCAGACGGTCGGAGAGCGTTTTGATCAGCGAGCTCCAGAGTATCGACTGGAACACGCCGTTCAGCAGCCAGAGAACCTTCATGGGCGCCACGCCCGTGCAGAGCGTCATGGCAAGGTTGACGGCGGCGGAACCGAACAGCGCCACCGCCACGGACCAGCGCGTGTTGTATCTGCGCGAAAGGATGCCGTGCACGAGCTGACCGGCGCCGTAGGCGAAGAAGAAGCACGAGCTGACGAGTCCCAGCTCGGTTTTGCTTGCGCCCAGCTGATCACGGATGGGCTCGATATAGGCGTTGAAGTTGAGCCGGCCGAGGTAGGCGGCGGCATAGGCCGCCCAGCACAGCAATATCACGACGGTCTGGCTGCGCTTGTTGTTGTTACGCATGAAATCGCCCCGCTTGAAGAAGTCAAAGCCCGCCGCCCGCGCGGCAGACAAGTGTTGCATCGCTTTATTCTACAGCCGGGCGCGGTATTTGTCAAGAATGAAAACGCCCGCGGAGCCGAAGCCCCGCAGGGATCGTTCTTGCGTTCAGCCGCGCGAGCGCAGCGCCGCGACCACCTGCGCCGGGTCGCCGTGCGCGCCGTCATAGCGCAGAAAGTAGTCGCCGCTGTCGAAAAGGCCATGCTTGCGTTCAAGCATCTGCGCCACCGGGGGCGGCAAGACGCCGTGCATGCGGGCCTTGAAGCGTTCTTTGATCGTGTCGAGGTCTGCGGTGCAGAGGATTTTCACCGCGCCCGCCGGCAGCAGCGCCGTCTGCGCAGGCTCGGAGATCACATAGACGATCGTCTCCCCTGCCGCTGCCGCCTGCCGCAGTTTTTCCTTAAACAGCGCGGCGGCCTCCCCTTCCGACTTTGCCAGACGCAGATAGTCTTTGCCTGAATAGACCTCTGCGCCGAACGCCTGTTTGAGCGCTTCGGCAAGCGTGGATTTTCCGGTACAGTTTTCTCCGATAATACCGATGATCATATGATTCGTCCCCCTTCGGGTCAATTCGTTTTTTCTGCCGTGAGTTCGCGCACAAAGCGCAGCACGAAAGCGGCGGCTTCCCGGAACGGCTTGTCGGTGAACCCGTGCGCGCCGCCCGGAATCACATGGAATTCACAATTTGGAATCGTCTTTGCCGCCTGTTCGGACCAGCAAAGGCGTACCGCGCGGTCGCTGTCGCCGTGCAGCAGCAGCACCGGGGCCGGATAAGTTGCCAGTTCTGCAAACACGTCCGTGTCCCAGACGTCAAGCGCGTATCTGCGGCTCACGCGGATCCAGCCGCGGAACATGTCGAACGCCGGCGGCACCCGTTCGGGACTGCCGAAGCCCTGACGCAGGTCGGAGATGATATTCAGCGCCGGATACAGCAGCACCATGGCGGTGATCTCGCTGCTGCGGCGGCACCCGGCAAGCGCCGTGACCGTGCCGCCCTGCGAAGCGCCCATCAGAACGATCCGCGCGGGATCGACGAACGCCCAGGTCTTCGCGGCATCCAGAACAGCCTCCAGATCGGAAACCTCCGTCATCACGGACATTCCTGCGTTGGTGCCGTCGCTGCGGTTGCCTTCGCCCACGGTTCCGCCGCAAAAATCGAAGCAGTAGACGGCGATCCCCGCGCCGGCCAGCAGCTCGGCATAGCCGATGCCCGTTTTGTGCGTGCTGCCGAGCTCATGGGAAAAAATCACGAGCGGCAAGGGCTCCTGCGCCGGTTCGGGCAGATAGGCCACGCCCCAGATGTTCTTTTCCCCGTTCCGGCAGCTGATCTCCCGGGTGCTGAATGGCTGTGCCTGTGTCCGCATACGCCTGTCCTCCGTTTTGCCGTGTTGTCCGCTTGCCATCATTGTATCACACCGCGCGCCCGGATGCAAGCGCAACAGGATATTAAGATTTGTTCTTCCAGCGAAAAAACACTTGCAATCACCGATATGAATTGCTATAATTATTTATTATTGATCTTGTTTCCGCCTATGTGCGGCCGAAAGAACGGAGGGACAAGGATGAACATTATCGTGGTTGACGACGAACGCTATATACTGAACGGCGAAGTGGACCTGATCTGCCGCACGGTGCACGGCGCGCAGGTGCTGGGCTTTACCCGCAGCGCGGAGGCGCTGGACTACGTCTATGCGAACCCCGTGGACGTTGCGATTCTGGATATTAACATGCCGGACTACAACGGCATCGATCTGGCGCGGCGCATGAAGATCTACCGCCCGGCGATCAACATCATCTTCGCCACCGCCTACAGCGACTATTTTGAAGAGGCCATGCGTCTGCACGCCTCCGGCTACATGCTCAAGCCCCTGCGGCCCGAGCGGCTGCTGGAGGAGCTGAGCGACCTGCGCCATCCGGTGGCGCAGCGCGGACCGGCGCTGTATGTGCGCACCTTCGGCGACTTTGAGGTGTTCTGGCACGACAAGCCGCTGCTGTTCCGCTATCAGAAAACCAAAGAGATGTTCGCCTATCTGATCGACCGCCGCGGCGCCATGGTGGAAAGCGACACGCTGATCACCATCCTCTGGGGCGGCGAAGAAGATCGCTCCAACTATTTCAAGCAGATCCGCAAAGACCTCAAGGACACGCTGGAAGCGGTCGGCTGCGGCGATATTCTGATCAAGCGACGCGGCGCCATCGGCCTTCTGACCGACAAGATCAAATGCGATTACTTTGACTGGCTGGCCGGCACGCCGGACGGCATCAACGCCTATCGCGGCGAATACATGCACCAGTACAGCTGGGCGGAATCCACCTGGGTCAATCTGGAAGGGAAGTCGAATCTATGGGAACCGTAAACGGAACACTCGCGCTGTTCTGCGCGGTATGCACGCTTGTGCTGGTGTTCGGTCTGCAATATCAGCAAAGGATCCGTCACACCAAAGACGGCGGCATCTTTCACTGGATGCTGCTCGCATCGTTTTTCGCGCTGCTGTTCGACGGGATCGGCTGGCTGTGCTTTGACGAAAAGCCCGTCGCGTTCCGCTTGTTCGGAACGATCTCCATGCTGGCTGTCAGCGTACTGCTGGCGATCTATTCCGATTACGTGATGAGTCTTTTGAAGCTGAACAGTCTGCTGCAGCGGCGGATCAAACAGATCAACTATGCGCTCTGCGGTTTTTTGGCGCTGCTCTGGGTGCTGAACGCCATCCGCCCGTTCTTCTATGATTTTCAGACGCTGAAATTCTTTCACCCGTTCGGCACAGTGCTGGTCGTGATCTGCACGGCGGTCGTATTTTTCGACACGTTGTTTCTCATCTGCATCAACAGGCAAAAGGTCGGCAAAGAGCAGTTCATCATCATGGCGGGACTGCCGGTTCTGCCGGTGATTTCCTATTTGCCGAACCTCTGGTCTTCTCAGCTGCATCTGTTGTTTCCGATGATCTTTTTCGTGCTGCTTGCCAACTACGTGCGCCTGTTCAACCTCCAGTATTCCAGCCTGAGTACGCAGCGTGAAAGGCTGCACAGCATGCAGATCCGCTCCACGACGGAGCGCATGAAGCCGCATTACATCTACAACGTGCTGACCAGTATCTATTATCTTTGCGAAACCGACCCCGCTGTGGCGCAGCAAGCAGTCGGCGCGTTCTCCGATTATCTGCGCAGCGTGCTGGAAGACCTGGACGCCGGCGGTCTGATCCCGTTCCGCCGGGAGCTGCAGACGATCAAGAGCTATCTGAGTCTGGAGAAAATGCGGTTCGGCGACCGCTTCCGCGTGTCGTTTCAGATCGAAGCCGACCGGTTCCTGCTTCCGCCGTTTTCGGTGCAGCCGGTGGTGGAAAACGCGGTCAAGCACGGTGTGGAAAACAGTGACCTTGTGGGCGAAATCCGCATTGAAAGCTTTGAGACACCGTCCCACTTCGTGGTTGTTGTAAGCGACAACTGCGGCGGCTTCGACGTAGAGCAGCTCCGCCAGGACAAGGGAAGCTTCGGGTTGCGGTATATCCAGCAGATCCTTTCCATGACGGTCAACGGAAAGATTGTCATCGAAAGCGAAGTCGGCGTCGGAACCAGCGTGACGATCCGGATTCCGAAAGAGGAGGTCGCGTTCCTGCAGCCGGGAAGCTGAAAACGCGCCCCACTAAAGAAAAGCCGAACAGCCGCGGTCAAAGCCGCGGCTGTTCTGTTTCCGGCGCTCGCCCGAAAAAAAGGCGACCTGCTGCGGCTCCGCGCGGGGCGCAGCAGGTCGTTTTCTGCGGTTATGCTTCAAAGGCTTCGCGGTTGATCCAGAGGCCCAAAGCGGGATTGGGAATGAAATAAACCGTCTCCCCGTCCACCTCGTTGTAGCCGTACTGCAGCTTTTCCGGATCGTATTTCTTTGCCAGCTCGTCATAGTCCGCGGCCCGGAAGCCGACCGAGGCGATCTCTTCCTTCGTGATCTGCTTCACGGCGTAGGTGATCGTGAAGCGTCCGTCCGACGAGCCGTGGATCAGATGCGCCGCCGCGCCCATGTTTTCGCGCAGGTCGGTGTTTTCGGGCTGCTTGAACGCCTCCAGCGTGTGCAGACGGCCCCGATAGCCGTATTTGCGGATCAGCGCGTCCACGCGGTCGTCTTCGCCGAAACGCTCCACGCCGGGAGCCAGAATGATGAGCTCCCCGCCGTCCGCCATCGCCATTCTCGTGCGGTAAACGGCCTTGTTGCCGAGCCAGGTGCTCTTGAATTCCGAGGGGTCCAGATAGACCACGCATTTTTTGAGCCCGTGCTCCACGAAGTCGATGTTCTTTTGCTGGGCAAGCTTCACCGCGTGGGTCAGACAATCGCGGCCCTCGCCGATAAACAAACCGTGCGTGCGGATGACGCCGCCGGGGGCCGTTGTGACCGTCAGGACGAACAGGATCGGGCGGTCCTTCAAAAAGTGCTCCATCCCGTAATCGAACATCCGGCGGACCGGGGTGTGGTCCTTGCCCATCATGCGCTCCATCCCGTAGACCGCGCCGACCATGTGGGATTTGTTGATCATCTCGCTGCCGCCCACGCCGACAAAGAAGTTCTTGGCGTGGTTCGCCATGCCGATCACCTCGTGCGGCACGACCTGGCCCGGAGAGATGATGAGGTCGTAGCTCTCGTCCATGACCAGCCGGTTGACCTCCGCCGCGACCGGCTCGGTCCAGAGGCCTTCGGTGATTTCGGAGATATAGTCTGCCGGAATCTCGCCCAGTCTGACCACGTCGGTACGCCAGTGGTGGATGAGCATCCGCTCAAAGGGAACGTCGCCGAACATGGCGGTCCACTGCGCCTTCGTCACCGGAACGTGGGTGCCCAGCGCCGGAAGAATGTCGACCCGGACGCCCTGCGCCGTCAGCGCATGGTAATACACGTTGGTGATGTAGCCCGCATTGGAATGAAACCGGGTAAAATCCGGCGGAAGAATCAGAACCTTTTTCAGAGTGCGGCCCTCCAGAGAGGCAAGCAGGGCTTCTTTGATCTCTTCCGGCGTCAGACCGGTTTCCGCTTCGGCAATTCGATAGATATCATTCATGGCTCGTTCTCCCAAAGAAAATGTTTCATCGCGTGCGCAACGCCGCTGCTGTTGCAGTCGTCCGTCACATAATCCGCCGCTCGCTTCACTTCTTCCCCGGCGTTGCCCATGGCGACGCCGACGCCCGCGGCCTGCAGCATCGTGATGTCGTTGCGGTCGTCGCCGAAGGCCATCGTCTCGTTGAGCGGGATGCCGAGATATGCGGCCAGCTTTTTGAGCGCGTTGCCCTTGGTGGCCTCGCGGCTGTTGATCTCAATGTTGTTGACGATGGAGGTCGTCACAACGAGATCGGGAAACGCCTGCGGCAGCGTCCGAAGCGCTTCGGCGCGCAGGTCCATGTCGCGGAAGAAGATCTGGATCTTCTGGACGTCGGCCGCCCGCGCTGTCAGGCAGGCCTTGAGCTCGGGCACGGGCGTGCGCAGCGTGCGGATCATCTCCAGACTGTGGACGTTCGCGGCGTACTGCTGCGCCTGATCGTAAAACTTCTGCGTCATCCAGCCCCAGCCGTCCTGATAGCAATCATAGATCACGGGCAGCGCGTCCAGCTTTTCCATAACGGCCACCGCCCGCTGCCAGGGAATCCCGGAGCCGCAGACGGTTTTCTGTCCGAGAACGTCATACACGTCGGCGCCGTTGATTGAGATCACGTAGCGCACATAGGGCAGATCCCGGATCAGCTGCGGCATACCGCGGTAGAAGCGGCCCGTGGCCGGGACGATCTCGACGCCGCGTTCCGCCGCCCGGGCAAGCGCCGCCGCGTTCTCTTCGGAAAGCCGCTTGTCGGAATCGAGCAGCGTGCCGTCGAGATCGAACGCAATCAGCCAGACGTTACGCATTGTAGGTGGTCGCCGCCGTGCTGCCGCCGTGGCCGGTCCAGTTGGTGTGGAAAAACTCGCCGCGGGGCGCGTCGGTTCTTTCATAGGTGTGGGCGCCGAAATAGTCGCGCTGGGCCTGCAGCAGGTTCGCGGGCAGACGCGCGGTGGTATAGCCGTCGAAATAGCTGAGCGCGGAGATCATGGCCGGCGCCGGAACGCCGTACTGCACCGCGGCCGCCGCAACCTTGCGCCAGGCCGGGACCAGCTTTTCGATGGTAGCCTTGAAATAGGGGTCGAGAATCAGATTCCTGAGCGCCGGATCGGCCTCAAAGGCCTCCTTGATCTTGCCGAGGAAGACCGAACGGATGATGCAGCCGCCGCGCCACATCAGCGCGATGCCGCCGTAGTTGAGGTTCCAGCCGTAGTGCGCGGCCGCGGTACGCATCAGGGTATAGCCCTGCGCGTAAGAGATGATCTTGGAGGCGAACAGCGCCTGACGGATGGCTTCGACCATCTCCGCCTTGTCACCCTCAAAGGCGGGAATCTTCCGGCCAAAAACGCCGGCGGCTTCCACGCGCTCCTCCTTCATGGCGGACAGGCATCTTGCAAAGACCGCCTCGCCGATCAGCGTGAGGGGCACGCCCTCGTCGAGCGCCGCAATGCCGGTCCATTTGCCGGTGCCCTTCTGTCCGGCGGTGTCGAGAATCTTTTCCGCCAAAGGCGCGCCGTCCGTGTCCTTGTAGGCCAGAATGTCGCGGGTAATCTCGATCAGATAGCTGTCGAGTTCGGTCTCGTTCCACTGTCTGAAGGTCTCGTGCATTTCCTCATAGCTCATGCCGAGCAGGTCGCGCATCAGCTGATAGGCCTCGCAGATCAGCTGCATATCGCCGTATTCGATGCCGTTGTGGACCATCTTGACGAAGTGGCCCGCGCCGTTTTCGCCGACCCAGTCGCAGCAGGGCTCGCCGTTTTCAACCTTTGCGCAGATGCCCTGGAAAATGGGCTTGACATAGGGCCACGCGGCGGGAGAGCCGCCGGGCATCATGCTCGGGCCCTTCAAAGCGCCCTCTTCGCCGCCGGAAACGCCGGTGCCGATATAGAGCTTGCCCTTGGATTCCACATACGCGGTTCTGCGCATGGTATCGGGGAAGTGGGAGTTGCCGCCGTCGATCAGGATGTCGCCGTCTTCAAGCAGCGGCAGCAGCTGGTCGATCAGCGCGTCCACCGCGGCGCCGGCCTTGATCATCATGAAGACCTTGCGCGGCTTTTCCAGATTCTCCACCAGCTCTTCCAGACTGTGGCAGCCGATGATGTTTTTGCCGCTCGCGCGGCCGTGGATGAAATTGTCCACCTTGGAGGTGGTGCGGTTGAACACCGCGACGGTGAAGCCCTTGGACTCCATATTCATGACGAGGTTTTCGCCCATAACGGCGAGTCCGATCAAACCGATATCCGCTTTTTTCATGTCTGTCATACTCCTTTCATCGTTGCACGCGGGCGTTGCCCTTGTAAATATCCCAGACCTGCTTTTCATCCGCAGGTTCCGCGTAGTCGTTAAGGCTGCTGGCAGCCAGCACGCCGGAGGCCCAGCCGAACTGCAGCCATTTGTCGGGCGTCCATCCCTTGAATACGCCGTAGAGCAGGCCGCCCGAGAAGCCGTCGCCGCCGCCGATGCGGTCCATGACCTGAATCGGTCTGGGCTCTTCAACGTACCAGTTGCCGTCCGCCCAGAGGATCGCGCCCCAGAGGTGCTCGTTGGCGGAGACCACCTGCCGCAGCGTCGTCGCGTAGGCTCTCGCCTGCGGATACTTCTCTCTGACCTGATCGATCATGGCCCGGAAGCGTTCGATCTTGGAGCCGAGCTCCTTACCGCCGGCCTCGGGACCCTGGAAGCCCAGACAAAGCTGGAAGTCCTCCTCGTTGCCGACCAGAATATCGGCGACCGAGGCGATCTCGTGGAAGGCCTTGCGCAGCTCCTCCTCGCGGCCCTTCCAGAACGTTGCGCGGTAGTTGAGGTCAAAGCTGACCAGAGAGCCGTAGCGCTTGGCGGCCTTCGCGACCTCCAGGCAGCACCGGGTCGTTTCCTCGCTCATCGCGGCGATCAGGCCGGAGAGGTGGAAGATGCCGACCCCCTCCTGTCCGAAGATGCGGTCGAGGTCGAAATCGTCGGCCGAAAGCGTTCTGCCGATCTCGCCGGCGCGGTCGTTCCAGACGCGCGGCGCGCGCAGGCCGAAGCCGGAATCCGCAATGTTGAACTGGTGCCGGTAGCCCCAGGGGCCGCCCTGCGGAACGTCTTTGCCCTCAAAGCGGATGTTGCGCGCCCGGAGCTGGCGCTTGATGAAGTCCGCCATTGGCGAACCCTCCACGAATTTTGTCAGAACCAGACATTCGTTGCCGAGGCTGGACGCCACGTTCAGGACGTTGCTTTCGGCCGAGGTTGCCTGCAGATAGAACAGATTGCTGTTCTGCACTGCCATCCGGTCCTGCGGCGTGATCCTGAGCCCCATGCTGGTGACGGAAGCGATTGCATATCTTTTCATAACGTACACTCCTTTTCAAACCGCCGGAAACGGGAGGTCCCTTCGAAGCGGTCGGGTCTGATATAAATATCACTTTATATTATCATATTGTGCGGCGAAAATCAAGAATTTCGTATGAGATTGTTCGACGGCAGCGGGGTTTTTCTTCTGCCCTTCGGGGTCCATCAGCTGCGGCGCTCCCCGCCCCCGCCTATTTGATTTGCCGTCGGCACAGAGCAAGGAAAAAGGCAGCCGCCCGGTGCAACGGCCGGACGGCTGTCTTGCTTTTTTCAAAGGTCTATGCGGTGTCTGCCGGGCTGCAGCGTCTGCGTTCTGCCGTCCGGCAGAACGAACGTCGCCGTGGTGTTCGCCGGTACGGTCACGGAGCACGCATAGCCGCTCTCCGTCTTTTCCCAGCCGGATTCCACCGTGCCCCAGACGCTTCTGTAGCTCGCTTCGGCAAAGGTGAAGCTGCCGCCGGGCTTCGGCGCAACGGTGAAATGATTTTCGCCGCTTATCTGAATGCCGCACATTTCGCCGAACAGCCATTCGACGACGGCGCCCTTGGAATAATGGTTCAGGCTGCCGATGCCGCCCGAAACGGAATTCGGCCCCTCCCAGGCCTCCCAGATCGTGTTGGCGCCGGCCTTCGGCATGGAGAGCCAGCCGGGGATCTCCTCGTTTTCGAGCAGCCGGTAGGCGTATTCGACGTCAAGCTGTGCCAGCACGTAGAGGATCAGCGGCGTGGAGAGGAAGCCCGTGCCGAGCCGCCAGTTGTAGTGATCCAGCGCGCGGATCAGCCGCTGCCCGGCAAAGACCGTCTGCGCCTCGTTCAGCAGGCCGAAATACAGCGGACGCACGAGCTTGGCCTGCCGGTCGGTATCGAGCGAAAACTGCTTGGTCTGCACCAGCTTCTGATAGCCCCTGCGCGCTTTGTCGGCAGCCGCGCGGAACCTGGCCTCGTCGTCCGCTTCTCCGAGGACGTGGGCGATCTTTGCCATGACGTCCATCAGATAGACGAGATAGGCCGTGGTTTCCTCCGGGTGCGGCGAAACAAAGTCGGAGACCGCAAAGGCCTTGACGTCCGCAGGCTCCGCCCATTCGCCGTAGCTTTGGCCGTAGTTGGAGATCGACCGCAGATACCGCGGGTCGATGCCGGTCGGCTTCGCGGTCGGGTACCATTTGCCGAGGGTTTTGATCTTGTAGTCCGCGAACCGCCGCATCCGGTCGTAGTAATCACGCAGCATGTGCGCGTCGCCGTATTGCAGATACAGGCGGTACGGGATGAACACGCCGGCGTCCGACCAGCCGGCCGAGCCGTCCATGGCATTCATATAGAAGTCCACGCCGCCCACGGGCGCAATCTGCGTGAAGCAGCCGTTCTTGTGCTGCGCGTCGCAGACGTCGTTTTCGAATTTGCGCGCAAAGGGCAGATAGTTGAACAGATAGCTTGCCGTTTTCACAAAGATCTGCGCGTCGCCGAGCCAGCCGTGGCGCTCGCGCGTGGGGCAGTCGGTCGGCAGGTCGGCGCTGTTGTTTTTGGCCGACCAGCGCGTGGCGTCCACAAAGCGGTTCAGCAGCTCGTTGGAGCTTTTGAACGTGCCGGTCTCCTCCAGGTCGGAATAGACCGCAACCGCCGTCACGTCGGCTTCCCCGAGCGCCGCTTCCGTTTCAATTTCGGCATACTGAAAGCCGAAAACGGCAAAGGTCGTTTTATAATCGTTCACGCCATCCCTGCAGACGTATTCGATTTTCTGCAGCGGCGTGGTTTTCTTTTTGTTGGAAAGCTGGATATTCTTGAGCGTCAGTTCGCCGTTTTCCAGCAGTTCGCCGCAGCGGACCGTGACCGTTTGTCCGGCCTTGGCGTTCACGCTGAACGACACGTAGCCTGCGATATTCTGCCCGAAATCGAACAGCTTCCTGCCGCCCGGCGTCACGGTCATTTTGCCCTTGAACGTCTCTTTTTCCGCAATCGGCACGTTGTTCGACGCGGTGGGCGTTACGGAATGCGCCGTCACCTTCGCGCGGCCGCTGAAGGAGGGCTGCATCCGGGCGTCAACGATCTCGCCGTCCTTGTTGTCGGCAAAGCGGATCGGGCCGTCGTTGGACCACTGCCAGGTTTCGTCCGTGGCGACGGTTTCTTTTTTGCCGTCTTCATAAGTGATCACAAGCTGCGTCAGGAGCTTTGTTTCCGTACCGTACTGATTGCGCAGGCCCCACGCGCCGCAGGAGCCGCGGTACCAGCCGTCGGCCAGCATGATTTCCAGCGCGTTGCTTTCCCGCAGCAGCGCCGTCACGTCATAGGTCTGGTACTGCACGCGCTTGCGGTAATCCGTGATGCCCGGCGCCAGCGGCATCGACACGCGCACGCCGTTGAGGGCGGCGCTGTAGAGTCCGCAGGCCGTGATATACAGCCGCGCCGACCGGACCTTGCCGTTCAGAGAAAAAGCTTTCCGGAAGCAGTCCGCGGGATAGCGCGCTTTTTTGTTCACGGTGTAATCGCCGGCGATCCATTTCGCCTGCCAGTGTGACGCCCGCAGCAGACCCATCTCAAAGAAGGCCGGTTCCGACCAGTCGCCCTCGGCTCCGTTTTCATCCCAGAGCTTGATCCTGTAGTTCACCCGTTCGCCCGAAACAAGACAAAGCGGATACTGCGCATGCATGGAACTGCTTTCGACTTTTCCGCTGTCCCATTTTTCGCTGACGACGCGGTAGGCGGTCTGCTTCACGCCGCCGTCGCAGTTCCAGAAGATGCGCGGATTCGGAATGTCGATCCCGATCGGATCGATCAGGTATTCGGTTTTGAGACAGACGGCGTTCATGCTTCTTCACCCGCTGTCAGAGCCGTACCGTCGGCTTCATGCCGCGCTTTGATCTCGGCCTGCTCCCGGGGCAGGTTCTTTTCCACGTTCAGGAAGAACAGGATTGCAACCAGGGCGATACCGGTGAAGACCTCCAGGCCGACAAAGGCGAAGGAGATCACCCAGGAAACGGCGGAGGGCTGCTGCAGGGCGACGGTCAGCACGCCGTCGGCGGCGGGCTTCAGGTTTTCCAGCGCCACCTGCGCCGTCCAGCCGTTCTGCGCAAGCTTTGCCGCGGCGTCCGCGGTGCTGCTCGCCGTGATCGGCGCCAGATAGCCGGCTTTGGCCAGCAGCCAGTTGAATACGCCGGTCATGATGCCGACCATGGCGACGGCAATGATGTTGTAGATGGACATCGCCGCGCCGTCCATGCGCAGGTCCTTTTTCCATTCAAGGTGATCCAGACAGTCGGCAAACAGCGCCATGAACACATAGGCGCAGGGCAGACCGCCGATGTTCTTGATGAACTGGCCGACGAGGACGATGACGAGGTTATGGGAGAAGAGCCAGCAGATCAGAGAGCCGACGGCATAGAGCACAAAGCCCCACATGGTGACGTTGCGCTTGCCGAACTTCTTGGCCAGCGGCCACACGGCAAAGATGCCGATGCCCATCGGGATGCCGCCGATGACGGAAACGAGCATCTGCGTGATGCCGTCGTTGTAGGTGCCGAGCACGTAGTTGCAGTAATAGACGAGGCCGAGGTTCTTGAGCGTCACGCCGACGGTATAGACGAAGAAGTAAACGTACATCAGAACCATGTATTTGTCTGTGAACAGGATTTTGAGCTGTTTCGTGAACGGCAGCTTTGCTTCTTCTTCGGCAGCGGCGGCCTCCTGTGTCACACGCTCCTTGGTGAAGAAGTATTCCAGCAGCGTCAGCGGCAGCGCAACGATGGAAAGAATGGTCATCAGCGTGATCCACTTCGATTTGTCCACGCCGATCATCGGCATGATCACCATCGGGAAGACCAGCGCCACGAGAATGCCGCTCATCATGATGGTGGTGATCTGGTTGAAGACCGACAGACCGCCGCGGGCCGTGCCGTCGCGCGTGGACAGCGGCACCATCAGGTTGTGGCTCATGTTGAAGATCGTATAGGCGAAGGAATAGAACAGGTTATACGAGATCATGACCCAGAGCGCCTTCACGGTGTCGCTGCTTTCGGGCACGGTGAACAGCAGAATGCCGGTGACCGGCACGAGGAACGCCGAAAGCAGCAGCCACGGGCGGGCCTTGCCTTCCTTCGTTCTGGTACGGTCGATGATCTGCCCCATGACCACGTTGGTGATCGCGTCGATGATCTTGGACACGATGGGGAACACGGTCAGGAACACGCCGCCCCACAGCGGCGTCAGGTTGAGCACGTCGGTGTAGTAGACGTTCAGATAGGTGGCGAGCACGGCGTTCAGCAGCAGCGCGCCGGCGGGACCCAGCAGATAGCCGAGCCACTTTTCGCTTTTCGTCACGGTTTCGCTCTTGATGCGGCTGGCAAGCAGCGGACTGTTCATCAGTTTCATATTGATCTCCCTTCATTCATCCGTTCAGGCTCTGCAGGATGCATTTGCAGTGTATTCTAAACCTGTGCGTTTGTCAAGATTTCTTTTGCGGTTCCGACCTTGTCGGCGAACGTGAACATGCTCATGGCATACCAGCCCTCAAAATCGGGCGCCCAGTAGCGGATGCCCGCAAGGCCGTGGGTCTTGCCCCAGGCGATGACGTCGGCATAGAGCGCGGCCTGCCCGGCCTCGTCCATGTTGTAGCCCTTCATCTTTTTGCTCCAGCCGGCGAAGGGGCCGTCCATCTCGCCCGATGGGTAGGAAAACTCGCCGATAAAGACCGAAAGGCCGCACTTCTTGTTGATGGCCGTCACGGTTTTCTTCAGGAGGATTTCTTTGTTCAGATAGAGCGAGGGCGCGCTCGGGTAATAGCTGATGCCCGCCGTTTCCATGGCGTAGCCGTTTTTCTTCATGCAGTTGAAGAACGCGGCGCAGCTTTTCGGCGTGGCGACAACTGTTGCAATATGCGTGGAGAACCGGACGCCCGAGGCGTCGATTCCCAGCTTTTCATAGGCGGAGAGAATGCCGCTTTTGACCGCCGCGTACGCCTTGGCGTCGTATTGCCAGAGGTTCTTTTCCAGCCAGCCGACGCCGAAGGTCGGCAGGATGTAGCGCATGAAGGACGGCACCTTTTCCAGCTTGGGGTTGACCGCCGTTTTCAGCCCGAGGCTGACGCCCGCAAAGCCGAAGTTCGTCTCGTTGCCGAGGTTCCAGTCGTTGACGGTGCAGCCGGTTTCCAAAATTGCTTCGCCGACGAACGCGCCGTAGGCCTCCAGCACGGTGCAGATCTCGTCCAGCGTCAGCTCCGACCAGTCCTTGCCGTTCTGCAGGGCGTAGATCTCCGGGTATTCCTCAAAGCGGGGCGCCTGCTGCGTTTCCATGTCCATGTAGGTATAGGCGCACATGATCTCCGGGTTGATCGGGATATTCAGCTTCGCCGCGATTTTGCAAAGCGCGATGCCCTGGTCGAAGGTGTGCACGTTGGCGTTGCTGTCGGGCTTGCCGTCCGTAACGTCTTCGTCCGTCACATGGCGCTTGGTGGCGATGCGGCAATACATCTCCGTCGCGCCCGCTTCCCGATAGATCGTTTGCAGCTCCTCGGGCGTGGAAGCGGTTTTGTCTGCGACCCTGAACGTGTAGCCCTTTTCAAACTGCGGCAGAGAGAACGGGCTCAGCGAGAGCGCCATACGGAAGCTCTCCGCGGTATCCGCGGCGGGCTTGTAGTTTCCCTCAAAATAGACGAACTGGTTCCAAAGCAGCGCGCACAGCACGACCGCCAGAACGATCGCGATCACGGATAAAACCTTTTTCTTTCCTTTTTTCATGGCAGCTCCTCTCTGTCGTCAATAAGCGACGGTGAAGTTGTCTTCCGCAACCAGCGCAAGCTTTGCGGTCAGGTTGCTGAACGCGACCTTCACATCGATGGAAAGCAAGTCTGTATTGGAGAACGTGATCTCCGTGATGCGCGAGGTCTTCTTGTCGATCGTGCAGGTGATTGCGCCGTCCACGCCCTGTACGTCCACTTTGTTGAACGTCACGGCGGGGATATTGACGCCCGTGATCGTGCCGGCGTCGATGGTGTTGAACACGCCGGCGTAGCCCTGTCCCTTCTGCGGGCTGACGGTTTTGTCGTCATAGAGCTTGATCTGCAGCTTGTAGCTGCCGCCGCTCTCGGTGCAGCTCGCGCTTTCCACCATATCCTCCGTCAGCCGGGAGCTGAGGTCCGTGCCGCCGATCGGAAAGACCGTCTTGATGTCTTCCTTATCGGTCCAGCTTTCGGGTTCGTCCGAGCCCTTGACGAACGTGCCGATGGCCGCTTTGCCGATGCCCTGGATCGCGCCCGGGAGCTCCAGCCGGTCTTCGGGCACGGAGACGTGGTGGTAGTTGCGCGTCAGCTGCGTCGCGGTCGGCTTGACCTTGGCGGCCGCCGCATTATACAGCTTGACGATCTGCGATTTGGACATCTGCCCCTTCTGCGGGGCGGACGGCTGCGCTGCCGGCGCTTCGGGCGCAGCCTGTGTGGGCGTCTGATCGGCTGAGGCGGTTGTGTTCTGCTGCGCCGGCGCGGCGGTCGTGGGTTCCGCGGCGGGGGCGGCGGGCGCTTCTGTCGGTGAAGCGGGGCTTTCCTGCGCCTGCGGCGTCTGTGCTGCGGCAGCCGGTTCTGCTGCAGCGGGCTGCGCCGCCTGCGGCTGAACTGCGGCCTGCGCGGCCGGAATCTGACCGTTATAGTTGTAATTGATGTCAATGTGGATGCCGTGCAGCGCAAGCAGAATTACGCTGACAGCGACGACAAACACAAGCGCAACGGAGATTGCGATCTGATACGGTTGTTTTTTCACGACTCTCTCTCCTCTCGGGCCGGCGCTGCGGGCCGCAGAAGCCTCTGCCGCCTTTTCTTTCACGAGCGCGCCGATTCCCGCTTTTTTCTCTTGACAAAGCGTAACCTTTGTTCTATGATTATTATACCGACACTGTGTTGCTTTTGCAATCATCAGTTTGTGTTACTATGGTTATAAAACCGACAATCAGATCGAAAGTGGTGGGATAAACGATGAATACGAAAAATAATCAGCGAACCCGCATTTCAAAAATGCTTTTGAAAAACGCCCTGCTGGACCTTCTGGCGGAAAAGAAATCGGTGGAAAAGATCTCCGTCAGGGAGCTTTGCGAAAAAGCGGAGCTGAACCGCTCCACCTTTTATGCGCATTACGGCGAGCCGAAGGATCTGCTGGACGAAACGGAGGACGAGGTTCTGGCCGCCGCTGCCGAGCACCTGTTCAAGATCGGAAAAGCCAACGACAAGAACGCCGCGGACTATATGCTCTCGTTCCTGCGGTACATCAAGAGCAACGACAAGGCCTTCCGCATTCTGCTGGTGGACGCCGCCGACAGCGGCTTCCGCACCAAATTCATCCGGGAATCCACCGGCAGAATCGTGGAAAGCTTCGACATCACGCTGCAGGCGAGCGAGGAGCAGTATATCTATTCTTATATCCTGAACGGCTCCTCCTCCGTGGTCATCCAGTGGATCCGCTCCGGCTATGCGATCGACGAAGCGGCGCTGGTGGAGCTGCTGTTCCGCATGAACAAGTATCTGCTCGAGGGCGTCATGGGCGAGGCCGGCTGACGCTCGCCCGAAAAAGCCGAAAAAGAAACCGCGGGCACTCCCCCGCAGTCGCTGCAGCAAAAAATCCGCCCGGGGCGTCAGCCCTGCGCGGATTTTTGCTTTGTTCTTTTCCTGCGGTGTACGCCCCGGAGGGAAGCGTATTACCGTGTCTTATTTCTTGAACGTGTTCTTGAAGAACTCAACGATGGATTTGAAGAATTTCACCAGCGCGTCCAGAATGCCGCGCAGGAAATCCGTCTTATCGTTGTCGGCGCCCTTCACCGAGAAGGAAATCGTTACGTCCTCGCCGAGCTTGTTGCCGTTGTTGGCCTTCACGTCCTTGCCGATCTTCAGCGTGTAGTCGCCGGCGGCAAGACCGCCGAGCTGCACCTTGACCTGCTGCTTCAAAACCTCGTCGGAATCGTCAACGGGAAGAACCGTATAGGCAGCCTTCGTGCCGTCGGCCTTGTATACGCCGATCAGCGCCGCGTTCGCGTCCTCGTTGGTCTTCATACCGCGGTCGAACTGGAGCGTGATGATTTCGTCGCCCTTCAGCGTCGCGCCGTTCAGGTCGGCGTCATTCGCCTTGGCGCCGCCGAAGCTCAGCGGGTTGTTGCCGCCGCCGGAGCCAGAGCCGTCGCCCTTGTTGACCGTGAACGGGATTTCAACCTTCGTGCCGAGCGTGTTGCCGTTGACGTCCTTGAACTCTTGGCCGATCGTCAGCGTGTAGGCTGCTTTTTCAACGCCGCCGAGCGAAACCGTCAGTTTCTTGGTGCCGCCCTTGGAAACCGTAATGGAAGAAACGTTCTGATTGTTGCTGTCCTTGACATGGACCTTGCTAATGTTGAAGGCAAGAACAGCGTCATCAGTCACGTTCGCGGAGAAGGTGAGCAGGATTTCGGCATTGGAACGGATCTCGGTCGCTTCCGCGAGCGGCGTATCGCCGATCGTTGCGGAAACAAGCGTCAGCTCGCTCGTGCTGCCGCCGCCCGATCCGTTGCCGCCGCCGTTTCCGTTGCCGGCCATCGCCGTTGTTGCAACGGAGAAGAGCATGAGGAGCGCCAGCAGGATACTGAGGGTACGATTGGTTTGTTTCATGTGGGTTCATCCTTTCTTATTTGTTTTTCTTCTTTATGATCAGGATCACCGCAAGAACAGCGATGATCGCAATCGCGCCGATGAGGAGCCAGAACAGCGGGCCGAAGCCGGTTTTTTCCGAAGCGGCTTTTGTCGGTGCGCCGTCTGCTGCTGCCGTCGTTTCCGGCGTCGGTCCGGTCGTGGTTTCGGCCTCGGACGTCGTGACGGCCGTTGTGGATTCCATTGTGGGTTCTGTCGTGGTTTCCGTCGTGGTTTCCGTGGTGGTCTCTGTGGTGGTTTCGGTCGTGGTTTCCGTGGTGGTCTCTGTTGTGGTAACGGCCGTTGTCGTCGTCACGGCCGTTGTCGTTGTGACCGCGGCGGTTGCGGTCGCCTGTGTGGTCGTGACCGGTTTTGTTGTCGTTGTCGCCGGTTTTGTCGTGGCCGGCTTCGTCGTGGTCGGCTTGGCTGTGGTCGGTTTGGTTGTGGTCGGTGCCGTCGTGGTCGGTTTGGCGGTCGTGGGCTCCGTCGTGGTGGTCGCTTCGGTCGTGGTCGGCTTTTCGCCCGCCACGGTGAAGCTGATGTAGCTGTCGCGCCCGATGCTCACGCCGCTTTTGGAGGTGATGCCGCCGCCGATCTTGAGCAGGTAGGTCGTGCCCGGCGTCAGGGCGACCTGCGGCACGATGGTAACGATCCGCTTGATGGACGGATCGACCTGGTCGTCGCCCATTTCCACACTGATCGGCACCGCGCTGCCGTTCTCATCCGTCAGGGAAAAGCATTTTTTGTTGTTGTCTCTTACGGTAAAGTGTACCACGTTTTTGGAAAAGGTCAGGACAATGCGCGGATTCTGCGAAACATCCTCCGATCCGTTGGCGATGCTGGACGACGCGAGCACCAGCGGCTGCCCCTTGCCGCCGCCCGTGCCGTCGCCGTGTCCGCCGCCGCTGCCGTCGCCCGCAACGGCGGAAAGCGCACAGCAAAGCAGCAGACACAGCGCAAGCATGAGCGCCGAGATACGTCCGGTTGTTTTCTGATTGTTCATTGTCCTGCTCCTTTCATACAGACAAAGCTGTCTTTTGTCCAACGGCGGTAGCGGCAGTTATAGCAGCTCCGCGGGTCATCCGTCACGCACTCCTCTTCGCAGTCCTCCCGAAAGAGCGGACAGCCTTCGGCCATGTGTGCGGCGGCGGCATACGCCTCTTTCCCGCCGAGAAAGACCGTTGTTTCGTTTTTTCGTTTCCACATGGGCGTTACCCCTTGTTCTTTTTGAGCTTCGGCTTCGGCATCCACCGGCCGTCCCGTTCCACGAGGACCGCGGTCACCTTGCCGGTCTGATAGATCAGCTTGGTCGGCAACTCAAACCGGAGCGTCCGCGCTTCCGTGACGTCGTTCCCGGCCTCATCGGCAAAGCGCTCCACGCCGTAGGCGGCGGCGAACTCC
>JAEEUW010000117.1 GCA_016290665.1 Clostridiaceae bacterium
ACGACCCATGAAAATGACAAAACGCCTGTTTGCGCTTGCGCTCTCCGTTCTGATGCTGCTCGGCGTCTTTACGTTCTGCGCCTTTGCAAAAGCACCCGACCGGACTTGCGAGACCTGCGGCAATAAGATGAGAGTCATTGCCGATTATTCCTGCGCAAAGGTGCAGGGCAACGAAAAGAACTACGCGGTTTATTATTGCGAAACCTGCGATACCGGCAAACCTGTGCGCGTCTATTTTGAAACAGCCCTGGATCACGATTGGGCCGTCACTGACGGAAAAGACGCGTCCTGCACGGAAGCCGGCCGCGAAGCCGGAAAAGAATGCAAGATCTGCGGCTACAGCGAAGCCGGCGCCGAGATTCCGGCGCTCGGCCATTCGGCAAACGACGACGGCTACTGCTCCCGCTGCGGCGAAGATCTGAGCTCCGACCGCTGCCCGTACTGCAAGCATGTACACGGCACTGATTTCGGCGGCAAATTCACGCGTTTCTTCCACAACATTGCATACTTCTTCCAGAACATGTTTAACCGTTAACCAAGAAAAAAGAAAAGAGCGGGCATTTCCGCTCTTTCTTTATGCCTTTGTTTATGCTTCGGTGAACATATCCTTGCCGAGGCCGCAGATGGGGCAGACCCAATCTTCGGGGATATCTTCAAAAGCAGTGCCGGGCGCGATGCCGCCGTCGGGATCGCCGACTGCCGGATCGTACACATAGCCGCAGGGACATTCGTACATTTCTTCGTTCTCCTTTCTTAAGGTGACTGCATTATACCACGCGGTTCGGCGCTTTGTCAAGCGATCAGAAGCCGAGCGGTTCCTCCACGATCACGACCTCCATTTCGCACGAGGACATTTTCCGCGCGTGGATCACAAAGCCGTTGCAGATGCGTTCCGGGCTGCTGCAGTCGTAGCAGCGGTCGCCCTTGACGGCGCAGGGCGTTTTGCGGCCCAGGCGTTTGGCGTTCAGCGGAGAAGCGACGTTGCGCGCGCGCCACATGGCTTTTTCAAGCGTGGGCTCGAACTTGTTGACGCCGACGATGAAATAGACCTTTTTATGGCCGAAAAGAGCCGAGGAAACGCGGTTGCCGTGGCCGTCGATGTTGACCAGCTCGCCGGTTTCGCTCGCGCCGTTTGCGCTTGTGAGATAGACGTCCGTCGCCGCCGCTTTCGCATAGACCTCCTGCTTCGTCATTCCCGCGGGGATATCCCAGTGGCCGATCACGTCGTTGTGAGTCTTGAGCAGCTCAAGAAGCCCCATCTGCGATACGGTTACGGATCCGCCGTAGGCCACCGAAACGCCGTCTATTTCGCGGTTCAGATAGGCCGCAGCTTCTTCCTTTGTCGGGAACGAAACCGCCCGGAAGCCGTGTTTTTGAAAGTTCTGGATCACAGTCTGCATCTCCATGTCAGATTCCTCCGTTCTCTTAGTCTGACTGCATTATAACACCGCCGGAAAAGAAACGCAAATCTTTTCTTTCGAAAAGCGGGAAAATTTACGGATAGCCTTGCATAAATCTGAAAAAGTGCTATAATAAAACCACACAAACGGGGCGCAACACCACGCGGCGTCCCTGCTTGCTTTTTATAAGGAGGATGCTGCATGGACAATCTGATCAGAGAACTCGTGCAGGTCGACAAACAGGCGCGTATGCGGGTCAGCAAGGCCAAGAAGCAGCGTGCCGTTGCGCTGGAGCAGCTGGAACGCGACAAGACGCTTGTGCGCGAAGAAAACGAAGCCGCGCTGGCGTCCTATCTGGAAGAGCGGAAGACCGCCCGCGAAGCGCTGCGCGAAGAGGCGCTGCGCGGCCTGGAGGCCGACAACGCGCGCGTGATTGCCGCGCTGGACGAGGCTTATGAAGCTAACCGCGAAAGCTGGGTCCGCGCCATTGTGGAAAACGTGACGAAATAAGCCGACGGTCAATCGGTTCCGGGAGGTGAAACGGGATGTACGGTGCTTCCAACGCCTTGCTTGCGCTGTCGCGCGCGTTCTACGGCAAGCGGCTGACAAATGAAGATTTCGACGCGCTGCTGCATTGTCACAGCGTGAACGAGGCGGCGCAGTATCTCTCGCTGCATACGCCGTATGCCGACGCGATCAACGAAAGCGGCGTTTCGGCTTTCACCGCCCGTTTTCTGGAAGAGCTGGTCGGCAAGCACCGCTTTGCGACGTTTGAATCGCTTTGCCGCTATGAAATGGCCATCGGCGACGCGTTTTACCGCTATTTCATCATGCGAGACGAGGTGGATCAGATTGAACGCGCCACGCTCCTTTTGCTGGGCGGCAACACCGAGATCTATCTGCAGCGTGTGAACTCCTTCCTTGACAAGCATCTGTCCATCGATCTGTTCGCGCTCGGCCGTGCCGATTCGCTGGAGGAGATTGCCGTATCTTTGGATTCCACTGTCTACGGAAAGCTCTACCGCAGCTGTCTCGCCGCGCCGAAGGTCGATTATTTCACGTTTGAGCAGACCTTTGAATCCTGGTTTTCGCTTCAGGTGCAGAAGCTGTGCCGCAAATGCTTTTCCGGCGCGGAGCGCAAGGCGCTGCTGGACCTGATCGCGCGCGTGCTCGACTGCAGGCTGATCGAACGCGTCTGGCGCGCCAAACGGTTTTATCCAGCCTCGCCGGAGCTCTATTCCGACCTCACGTCAAACGAACCGATGCTGACGCTCTTTTCCGAGCGGGAACGCAAAGCGCTTGCCGCCTGCGAGAATGTGTCTCAGATAATACAGATTATTCAAAAATCCGTTTATCGCGGCTGGCTGGACGGCGGGGGAGACAAGAGCGTGGAATATCAGCTCGAGCGCAGGCTGTTTGAAGAATGCCGCCGCCTGATCCGCTTTTCGTCCCATCCGTGCGTCGTCATGTTCTGCTATCTGCAGCTGTCCGCCGTGGAAGCCAAAAACCTGCTGCGCGTCATCGAAGGCGTCAAGTTTCAGGTGCCGCCGCAGGTCATCAAAGAAAACCTCATTTTAGAATCCTGACAAAACCATTCCGAACGGGAGTGATGCTGATTGGCCATTGAAAAAATGAAATTCGTCATGGCAAGCGGCCCGCTGTCGCAGCTGAACAAGCTGATCACGGCGCTTTGCGGCGACGGCACGTTCCACCCGGAGCCCGCCTCGTCGTTCATTTCGCCCACCATGGGCTATGCGCCGCTGAATGAAGAAAACCCCTATACGCCCACGCTTTCCGCCGTGCGGGAGCTGGCGCAGCAGTTTTCCATTGATCTGGAGGCCGGCAAACCGCAGAAGGGGACCGTCATCGACGACAAGACAAAAGAATACATCGATTCGCTCGGTGCCCGCGTCCGCGATGCGGTCGAGCAGAACAACGCCCTGAATGAGCAGATCGAAGAGTGCCGCGAGGCGATCGAAAAGTATAAGCACTTCACAGGCCTCGGCGTCCCGCTGGAGGATGTGTTCGCCTGCAAGTTCATTTCCATCCGCTTCGGTCATCTGCCGAAGGACAGCTATCTGAAGCTGAACAAAGGCTACGGCGACAATCCCTATATCCTGTTTGTTCCGGCTTCTGTGGACGAAAAGGGCTATTGGGGCTGCTACTTTTCGCCGAAGGACAAGGAAGAGGACGTGGACAAAATCTTTGCGGCGCTGCACTTCGACCGGCTGCACATCCCGTCCGCCGTGGGCACGACGCAGGAGATTGTGGACTCTCTGGAAGAGAACATCCGCATCATTGAAACGCAAAAGCGCGAGCTGAACGAACAGGTCAACGAGATCTGGCGCAAGGAGGGCGACCGCATCCGCGCGCTCTACAGCAAGCTGCAGCAGCTTTCCACGGTCTTCGAGCTTCGTCGCTACGCCGTTGCCCACGACAACAGCTGCTTCTTCACGGGCTGGATTCCCGCGAAAGGGGAGGAGCGCCTGAGAGAAAAGCTGCTCAGATATCCCGAGTTCGTTGTGGAGATTGAAGACCCGGAAAAAGACAGCACCGTGACGCCGCCTACGAGGCTCAAGAACTTCGTTGCCTTCCGGCCGTTCAAATACTTCGTTGAAATGTACGGCGTGCCGAGTTATCACGACATCGACATCACCGCCTTCGTCGCCATCACCTATACGCTGCTGTTCGGCATCATGTTCGGCGACATGGGGCAGGGCCTGCTGCTGATTCTGATCGGTCTTCTGATGTGGAAGCTGAAGGGGATGGACCTCGGCAAAATCCTGGTGCCCTGCGGCGTCAGCAGTATGATCTTCGGCTTTGTGTTCGGGTCGGTCTTCGGCTTTGAAGAGCTGCTTGACCCTGTGTATCACAAGCTCGGCTGGCCCGGCAAACCGCTTTCGGTCATGGAATCGATCAATACGGTGCTGCTGGTCGCCATCGCCATCGGCGTCACGCTCGTGGTCGTCGCCATGCTGCTGAACGTCGTCTCGTGCATCAAGAAAAAGAAGCTCGGCTCCGCGCTGTTCTCGGAAAACGGCCTCACAGGCGTGGTCGTCTATCTCAGCGCCGCGTCGCTGGCCTATACGTTCATGTCGCACAAGGAGCTGATTCCCTCCCGCGTTGCCGCAGTGCTGCTTGCCGTCGGGCTGCTGATCCTGTTCAACAAAGAGCTCATCGCGGGCTCCATCGACGAACGGCGTCTGCAGAAGCCCGAAAGCATTTCGGACTACCTGATGCAAAACCTGTTTGAAACGATCGAGTATATTCTGTCTTATTTCAGCAACACCGTTTCGTTCCTGCGTGTGGGCGCCTTCGTCATCGTGCACGCCTCCATGATGATGGTCGTCTTCACACTGGCCGGCGATCCGAAGAGCGTGAAGGGTATCGTCGTCATCATTCTGGGCAACGCGCTGGTCGTTGCGCTGGAGGGCCTGCTTTCCGGCATTCAGGGACTGCGTCTTGAATTCTATGAAATGTTCTCGCGCTTCTATGAAGGCGAGGGCCGTTCCTTCCGGGCCGCAAAGCTGCAGGCCTATCTTGAAAGAAGAACCAACAAAGCGTAATTTCGCTTGACTGAACAATAATCTGAATCGGAGGATTTTATCATGACCATGAAAACCATTCTGACCGCCGCGCTGATCATCATTCCCGCGCTTATCCTGATGTTTTCCGCCTATTATACCTTCAGGCAGCGCATGCAGGGCAAATCCGTGCGCAAGGTGCTGCGCGTCAACGTCGCCACGTTCCTGATTCTGATCGTGGCCGTTTCCGTCTGCGCCTTTGCCGTTTCCGCGGCTGACGAGGCCGTTGCTGCGCCCGCCGTGACCGCAGCCGCCGAAGCTGCGCAGGAAGCCGCTCCGGCAGCCGATTCCGGCTCCTCCAAGGGCATGGGCCTTCTGGCAGCCGCGCTTGTGACCGCAATCTCCGGCATTGGCGGCGGTATCGCCGTTGCCGCGGGTGCGCCCGCCGCAATTGCCGCCACGAGCGAAGACCCGAAGTCGTTCGGTAAGAGCCTGATCTTCGTCGCGCTCGGCGAATCCATCGCGCTTTACGGCGTTGTCATCTCCATCCTGATCCTCAACAAGGTCTGAGTATGAAGCTCTATCTGTTTTCAAGCGACAGCGATACGCTGACCGGTCTGCGCCTTGCCGGCATTGACGGCTGCCTGGTGCAGAGCGAACAGGCGCTGTGCGACGCCATCGAAAGCGTCAGGCAACGCTCGGATATCGCCGCCGTGCTGGTCACGCGCACGCTTTCTATGCAGTTTCCGAAGCAGATTGACGCGCTCAAACGCAACGCGAAGCTGCTTGTGACCGAGATTCCGGACATGACGCACCCCACGGTGGATACCGATTCCATCACGCGTTATGTTGCCGCCGCCGTCGGCTCAAGCATCTGACGGCCAAACTCTGTTCAGGCAGGTGATCCCATGCTGAATCAAAACGACAAACTCGAACGCTTTGCCGCGCAGATCAACCGCACGGCGGAAAAAAGCATTCAGAAAATAGAAAAGCAGACTGAAAAGCTCTCGAGCACCGCGCTCTCCACGTTCCGCGAGGAAGCGCAGCAGGAGCTGAACGCGCAGAAGACCTATGCCGATACGCGGCTGGAGCGCGAAT
>JAEEUW010000118.1 GCA_016290665.1 Clostridiaceae bacterium
CAAAAAGGTTCTCGATGATCACGTAGCTGCCGCGCTCCACGGCGAGGATCACCGCGTCGATCTGCGCCTCGGTGCCCTGAATCTCCATGGAGACCCCGCCGTCGGGGTCGTTGCGCACCCAGCCGGTGGCGCCGACGGCGTTTGCGGCCTGCACGGCCCGCCAGCGAAAGCCGACGCCCTGCACGGAGCCGGTGAAGCGCAGCGCGCGTCGGACTGCGCCGTTGTTTGTGTTTGTGTCAGCCATCGTGCAGCCCCCTTTTTTATTATCATACCAAGTTCGGGGAAAAAAGTAAATGTTTCGGTGGTTTTTTCTTGTGCTTTTTCCCGATTGGGTGTATAGTTTATATAACGACGAAAGAAAGCGTTCCTTTTTGTTTGGATGAACGGAACATGACCGTCCGGCGCGCCGGACTGTTCAAGAAAAATGAGAAATGAGGATAGCCCTCTTCATGCAGGGCGCCGCCCGATTCGGGACTGCGAATGATACTATGAACACAACCAACCTCAAAAACAAATTCATCGGCGACCGGGCGTTCTATCGGCGCGTGCTCGCCATCGCCGTGCCGATCATGGTGCAAAGCGGCATCACGAACTTCGTCAGCCTGCTCGACAACATCATGGTGGGCCGCACGGGTACCGAGCAGATGAGCGGCGTCGCCATCGTCAACCAGCTGATCTTCGTCTTTTACCTGTGCTGCTTCGGCGGCTTTTCCGGCGCGGGCATCTTCACCGCGCAGTATTACGGCGCCAGGGACGACGAGGGCGTCCGCCACACCTTCCGCTATAAGCTCTGGCTCGGCTTCGTGCTGCTGGCGGCGGCTTTCGGCGTGTTCCTCTTCTTCGGTGAAGACCTGATCTCGCTGTATCTGCGCGGCACCAACGACGGCGGCGACCCCGCCGCGGCGCTCGCGTTCGGCAGCGGCTACCTGAAAATCATGCTGCTTTCCCTGCCGGCCTTCGCGCTGGTGCAGGTCTATTCCAATACCCTGCGCGAATGCGGCGAAACCGTGGTGCCCATGCGCGCGGGACTGGCGGCGGTGTTCGTCAACCTCGTGTTCAACTACCTTCTGATCTACGGCAAGCTCGGCTTCCCCGCGCTCGGCGTGCGGGGCGCCGCGATCGCAACCGTGCTTTCGCGCTTCGTGGAATTCGCGGTCGTTGCGGTCTGGACGCACCGCCACAAAGAAAGATGTCCCTATATCACGGGCGTTTACAAAACGCTGCGCGTCCCGCTTGCGCTGGCAAGGAAATACTTCCTCACGGGCGCGCCGCTGCTCGTGAACGAGGCGCTGTGGTCGGCGGGCATGGCGATGCTGATGCAGTGCTATTCCCTGCGCGGCCTGAACGTGGTGGCGGGCGTCAACATCTCCAACACGGTCAGCAACGTGTTCAACGTGGTCTTCTTCGCCATGGGCGACGCGATTGCGATCATCATCGGCCAGCACCTCGGCGCGAGGGCGTTCCAGAAGGCGAAGGAGGAGACGACCAAAATCATCGCCTTCTCGGTGTTCATCGCCGCGCTTGTGGGCCTTGCAATCGCCGCCACGTCGCACCTGTTCCCGATAATCTACAACACGACGCCGGAGGCAAAGCAGATCGCCGCGCGGTTCCTGCTCGTTCAGGCCTTCTTCACGCCGCAGATCGCGCTGCTGCACACCTCCTATTTCACCATCCGCTCCGGCGGCAAAACGGTGATCACGTTCCTGTTCGACAGCGTGTTCATGTGGGTGATCAGCGTGCCCATTGCGTTCCTGCTCAGCCGGTTCACCTCCCTTTACGCGGTGTGGATCTTCTTCCTCGTGCAGAGCGCCGACTGGATCAAGTGCGTCATCGGGATCATCCTGATCCGCAGGAACGTCTGGATGAACAATATTGTGTCGGATGAAAGCGAAAGAGGAGGGTAACGGGGCCCCTTCCGTAAGGAAGAATACGCCCTGAAACCGCTTCTTTTCCGCGATAACTGCTTTAAAAACCCGCCCAAGGTGCCGGCTTTCAAGGATTCCGGCACAGCGTTTGGGGGAATTTGTCTTCAAAAACCGATGCCTCCTTACGGAAAGGATCCCTTATGCGACTGTTTCTTGCGGCCTTGCCCGAAGACGCCGTCGTGCAGCGCGTTGCGACGGTGCAGCAGGCCTTCCGCCGGGCGCACGTGCACGGCAATTACACCCCGCCGGAAAACCTGCATCTGACCCTTGCCTTTATCGGCGACTATCACGACCCGGACGCCGTGCTGGAAGCGATGGCGCGCGTTTCCTTTGCTCCGTTCACGGTGACGCTGGACCACATCGGCTGCTTCGGCGATCTGTGGTGGGCGGGGGTTCAGGAGAGCCGGGCGCTGAACGCGCTTTCGCAGCGGCTGCGCCGCGCGCTGGCCGACGCCGGAATTCCCTTTGACAAAAAGAGCTTCCGCCCGCACATGACGTTTTTGCGCAACGCCTCCGGCCTACGGGAACACCTGCAGCCGGAGCCGCAGCTGCCGCCGACGCGCATGCCGGTGGAGGGCGTTTCGCTGATGCTTTCCACGCGCGGAAAAAACGGCATGCTCTATACCGAGCTGGGCTATGCTTCGGCCGACCGGGATCTGTGAGAGCGCAAAGCGGAAGCGCGCCGTTTCAGGCGTCTGCCCTGCCCTTTCAAAAAAAACAGACGGCGCCCGTTGCGGAAATCCCGCCTTCAGAACCGCGGGCAGCGCCGGGAATTGGATAAAAGGAGAAATGAGATATGCCAAGCATGAGCGACCGGGTGAGCACCTTCACCGACTCGGTGATCCGGCGGATGACCCGCATCAGCAACGCCTATGACGCGATCAACCTGTCGCAGGGCTTTCCCGATTTTGACCCGCCGCAGGAGATGCTGGACGCGCTGCAGAAGGCGGCCCACGCCGGCCCGCACCAGTATTCCGTCACCTTCGGAGCCAAAAACTTCCGCGACGCATTGGCGCGCAAGCTGTCGAAAACCATGGGCAGGCAGATCGACCCCGAAACGGAGCTCTGCGTCACCTGCGGCAGCACCGAGGCGATGATGGCCGCCATGCTGACGATCTGCAACCCGGGCGACAAAGTGCTGGTGTTCTCGCCCTTCTATGAAAACTACGGCGCAGACGCCATTCTTTCCGGCGCCGAGCCGATCTATATCCCGCTGGTGCCGCCGGCGTATGACTTCGATCTGCAGCTGATCGAAGACGGGTTCCGGCAGGGCGCAAAGGCGCTCATTCTCTGCAACCCCTCCAACCCCAGCGGAAAGGTGTTCACGCGCGAAGAGCTGACCGCCATCGGCGCGCTGGCAAAGCGGTACGACGCCTTTGTTGTCACGGACGAGGTGTATGAACACATGGTCTACGCGCCCCACGTCCACACCGCAATCGCCTCGCTGCCCGGGATGTTCGACCGCGTCATCACCTGCAACTCCCTTTCCAAGACCTATTCGGCCACCGGCTGGCGGCTGGGCTATCTCTGCGGCCCCGCCCGGGTGATCGACGGCGCGCGAAAGGTGCACGATTTTCTGACGGTCGGCGCGGCCGCGCCGCTGCAGGAGGCCGCCGTTGCCGGGTTGACGCTGCCGGAAAGCTACTACGACGATCTGCGGGAGCTCTATACGAAGAAGCGGGACTTCTTCTGCGCGGGGCTCGACCGGATCGGCCTGCGGCACAACGTTCCGCAGGGCACCTATTTCGTGATGCTGGATATTCAGGCGTTTTTGGATCTGCCGCAGTTTGCGGGTTATACCGATCTGGAATTCTGCGAATGGATGATCAGACACATCGGCGTTGCCGCCGTGCCGGGCTCCAGCTTTTTCCGCGAGCCCGTGAACCATCTGATCCGCCTGCATTTTGCCAGACAGCAAAGCACGCTGGAAGAGGCGCTGCGCCGGCTTGCGAAGCTGGCACAGCTGCTGCCGGCGCAGCGCGCCGCGGAGTGACGCGGAAAAGGGCCGGAACGCCGGCGGGCGAATCCGCGCCGAGCCATGGGGAGGCTGTGGAAAAAATGATCGATGAAGAAAAAAACGCGGCCCGAACGGGCCCCGTGCCTGTTCTCTTCGGCACCGACTGGTGGACGGACTGCGACGACGTGGCGGCGCTCGACATACTGCTCAAGGCGCACCGGCGCGGCCGGATCGACCTGAAGGCGATCGGCGTCAACAGTGTGATGCCCTGTTCCGCGCCCTCGGTCAAAGCCGTTTGCGAGCAGTACGGCCTCGGCAGCATTCCGATTGGCCTTGACAGGCGCGCCGTGCGCAGGGGCGTTCTGTGCCTTTATCAAAAAAAGCTGGCCTCGTTCTGCAAATCCGGATTCACAAACGCGGACTGCCCCGAGGCGTTCAAGCTGTACCGCAGCGTTCTTGCCGCCCTGCCGGAGCGGGCGGTGATCGTTGACGTCGGGTTTCCGCAGATCATCATGGAGCTTCTGCAGTCGCCGTCCGACGCATACAGCGACCTGAACGGAACGGAGCTTGTGAAAAGCAAGGTTTCCGAAATCGTGCTCATGGGCGGCAGATGGGACCGGAAAAGCGGCATGGAATACAACTTTTTCGCCTATCCGCTGAACAGAACGGCGGCCGCGTATCTCTGCGGGCATTGCCCGGTTCCGCTGACGTTTCTGGGCTATGAGGTCGGAAAAGACGTCGTCACCGGCGGCAAGGCGGTGCCCGGGCTGACCGGAATCGCCTATGCGGCGCACCGCAGCCCGAAGGGCAGACCCTCGTGGGATCCGATGACGGCGCTGTATGCCGTTGTCGGCGACGCGGAAGCGGCCGGCTATCAAAAGGTCCGCGGCAAAGCGTCCGTCAACCCCCGGACCGGCAGAAACAGCTTTCGGCCCGACCCCAACGGCAGCCACGCCTATCTTGTGAAAACAAAAGAGGACGGGTTCTATCAGGAGATGATTCAGAGAATCCTGATGGCCCCGGCGGAGGAAAACGATGAATAAGTTTTTATGCTTCGGCTCGCTGAATCTGGATTACACCTACCGTGTGGCGCATTTTGTTGCCGCGGGCGAAACGCTTGCGGCAAGCGAGGTGCAAACCTTCTGCGGCGGCAAGGGGCTGAACCAGTCGATCGCGCTCGCCAGGGCCGGCGGCAACGTGTTCCACGCCGGCTGCATCGGAACGGACGGCACGGTTCTGCTGGAGGAATTGCAGCGTTCGCAGGTCAACACCTACTTCGTCACGGAACTGGAACACCAAAAAACCGGCCACGCAATTATCCAGACCACCGCCGACGGCGAAAACTGCATTTTGCTCTGCGGCGGCGCAAACCGGCAGATTACAAAAGCGCAGATCGATCGGGTGCTTGCGCATTTTGCACCCGGCGACATGCTGGTGCTGCAAAACGAGATCAACCATATCCCCTATCTGATCCGGGCGGCAAAAAAGAAGGGCCTGCAGATCGCTTTCACGCCGGCTCCCATGCAGAAAGAAGTTGCCCGTTATCCGCTGGACAAAGCGGACTACATCTTGCTGAACGAAACCGAGGCGAGGGCGCTGACCCAAAGCGGCCCGGACGGCACAGACGCAGACGAGCTCGCCGACCGGCTGAGCAAACGGTACCCCGGCGTCCGCTTTGTTTTGACGCTGGGCGGCGCCGGCGCACTTTACGTTCACGGAACGGAGCGGATCTTTCAGCCCGCGTTCCCGGTAAAGGCCGTTGACACGACTGCGGCGGGCGATACGTTTGCCGGGTTCTTCCTGCAAAGCATCGCCGCGGGAGAAACGATAAAAGCGGCGCTGGAAACGGCGGCGAAGGCGGCCGCCGTCTGCGTAACAAGAGAAGGCGCTTCCCCCTCCATCCCGGACCGGGAAGAGCTCAACAGTGTATCATTCAGGCGATAACGCCTGTGAAACGGAGGTTTCATTATGTCAAATGCAGCAAAAGTC
>JAEEUW010000028.1 GCA_016290665.1 Clostridiaceae bacterium
TCGCAGACGCGGACGGCGTTTTCTTCCTTCGCCGTATCCGAAGCCCGGGGCTTTCTTTCTCTTTTCTGCGGACTTTCTCTTTCTTTCGCCCGAAAGAAAGAGAAACCGCGGTCCTGGTTAAAACTGCCGTCAGCGGCGCGGGAAGTAGTCAGCCGCAGCCGCCGCGGCAGAGCGGGCGGCGGTTCCCTTCGCGGGGAACCGTTCTCCGCCGCGTCCCACGCAGCCCGTGTCCCGCAATATCATAAAGCCCTCCCGTCCGCATTCCGCCGCAACAAAAAAACGGCAGCCCACCGGCTGCCGCATTATATTTCACGTAAAAACGTTATCCGCACATTTGCACAAATTCCTGTACGCTGGAGGGAACCTTCGCGTCGTCCCGCGTTGCGCCGGCAAAAAAGGTGACGCCGACAAGCAACCCCAGCGCAAGCGCCATCGCCGTGACGCGGCTGCACCGTTTCATTTGCATCCTCCTTTCCTGTCTGCTGCCTTTATTATACCCCGCTATTTGTGTTCCCGATGAAAAAACTGTAAACAATCTCTTACAATTTCCCGCGAAAAAGCAAAAGTTTTCGCTGTTTGATTCTTGCATTCTCTTTTTTATTATAGTATAATGTACTGGTATATTTTTATGTTTGGCCGCCGACCTGCTTTTGGCGGCGGAAACGGGAGGCAAACGCAATGGCTGAAACCGAAAAAAGCAACCGCTTTATCCAGATGGAGCACGACGTTCTCGATTTCTGGGAACAGAATCAGTGCTTTGAAAAGCGTCAGGCAAAAAACGCGGGCAAAGAGATGTTCCGCTTTATCGACGGCCCGATCACCGCGAACAACCCGATGGGCATTCACCACGCCTGGGGCCGCACGCTGAAGGATACCTTCATCCGCTATAAGTCCATGCGCGGCTACGACTGCCGCTGCCAGAACGGCTTCGACTCCCAGGGCCTCTGGGTCGAAGTGGAGGTGGAAAAGCAGCTCGGCTTCCGGACCAAAAAGGACATTGAAAACTACGGGATGGACAAGTTCACCCAGCAGTGCAAGGACCGCGTAAAGCATTTCTCGGGCATCATCACCGAGCAGTCGAAGCGTCTGGGCCAGTGGATGCAGTGGGATAACTCCTATTTCACCAATACCGACGTGAACATCGGCGGCATCTGGCACTTCCTCAAAAAGTGCGACGACAACGGCTGGATCCAGCGCGAATACAAGCCGATGCCCTGGTGCCCGCGCTGCGGCACCTCGCTGAGCGAGCACGAGATGACCGGCTCCTATAAGAACATCACCCACAATTCGGTGTATTTCAAGCTCCCCGTGGTCGGTACGAACGCAAAGATCCTCGTCTGGACCACCACGCCGTGGACCCTTTCCTCCAACGTCGCCCTCGCCGTCAACCCCGAGATCGACTATGCGGAAGTGAAAATCAAGAGCGACGACAGCACGCTGTTCCTCGCCAGAAACGCGATCAAGATTCTCGGCGACGACAAGCTCGAGGTGCTGCGTATGTTCAAGGGCGCCGAACTGGTCGGTCTGGAATATGAAACCTGCTTCCCCGAATTCGAAAAGCAGCAGGGCTTTACCCATAAGATCGTTGCGTGGGAAGACGTGGACGCCGAGGAAGGCACCGGCGTCGTGCATATCGCCCCGGGCTGCGGCATTGAAGACAACGAGCTCGGCAAGCGCATCGGCTTGCCCGAGGTCATGCCCGTGGACGACATGGGCGTCATTCTGCCGGGCTTCGGCTTCATGACCGGCCACACCACGAGCGACGTGGCGGAGGTCGTGTTTGAAGAGCTGAAGGCGCGCGGCAAGCTCTATGCCATCGTGCCCATCGAACACAGCTATCCGGTCTGCTGGCGCTGCAAGAGCGAGGTCATCTTCCGCCTGGTGCCCGCGTGGTACATCCGCACCGCGGAGCTGAAGCCGCGCCTGATCAGGGCCGCCGAAAGCGTGAAGTGGGAGCCGGAAAGCAACGGCAAGCGCATGATCGACTGGCTCAACAACATGGGCGACTGGAACATTTCCAGAAAGCGCTACTACGGCATGCCGCTGCCGTTCTACGTCTGCGAAAAATGCGGCCACGTCCACGTGATCGGCTCGAAGGCGGAGCTGCGCGAGCGCGCGGTGGATCCCGCGCAGGTTGACGCTCTGCCGGAGCTGCACCGCCCGTGGATCGACGAAATCAAAATCAAATGTCCCAAGTGCGGCGAACCGGTGCAGCGCATCAGCGAAATCGGCGACGTCTGGCTCGACGCCGGCATCGTGCCGTTTTCCACGCTCGGCTACTTCTCGGGCGACAAGTCCTATTGGAAAAAGAATTTCCCCGCCGACTGGGTGGTGGAAATGCGCGAGCAGGTCCGGCTGTGGTTCTATTCGCTGTTGTTCATGTCCACCGTGCTCGAAGACTGCGCGCCCTATAAGCGCGTGCTTTGCCACAGCAGCGTGGTGCAGGAAAGCGGCGCCAAATTCTCCAAGACCGGCTACATGATCCGCTTTGACGAGGCCGCCGAAATCATCGGCGCCGACACCGTGCGCTATATGTATGCGGGCGCCCCGGTGGCGAACGACGTGCGCTTCGGCTTCAACCTGGGCGACGAGGCCAGAAGAAAGCTGCTTTCGTTCTGGAACGCCTACACCTTCTTTGAAACCTACGCCCGGCTGGACAAGCCGAACTTCGAAGGCTACGTGCCCGACAAGTCGAAGATGACCGTCACCGACAAGTGGCTCGTGATCCGCACCAACGACTTCATCAAGAAGGCCACCGCCCAGATGGACGACTTCAAGGCCTATAACGTCATCAAGGACTTCGAGGTCTTTGTGGACGATATCTCCAACTGGTACATCCGTTCCAACCGCCGCCGCTTCTGGAAGACCGGCGACGAGGATGACAAGATGCTGGCCTACTGGGTGCTGTTCCACGCGATCAACGCCTGCACGAAGATCATGGCGCCGATCATCCCGTTCATGACCGAGGAGATCTGGCAGAAGCTGACCCGCCGCGTGCTGCCGCAGAGCGAGCTTTCGGTGCATCTGTCCGACTGGCCCGCCGTCCTCGAAGGCTTTGAGGACGACGGCGTGCTGCAGCAGACCGCCGACGCGCGCGACATCATCGCCGTGGCGCTGAAGCTGCGCAACGAGCACCAAATCAAGGTCCGTCAGCCGCTTTCGAAGCTCTATCTTTCCTGCAGCGACGACGAGATGGCGAAGATCGCCGTGTTCGAAAAGAACATCCTCGACGAGCTGAACATCAAGGAAATGGTTCACGTCAGCGATCCCGCGGTGCTGGAAGACAGCTATCTTGCGCTCAACTTCCGCGCGGCCGGCGCCGTGCTCAAGCAGAACGTCAACAAGATGAAGCAGGCGCTGGAGGCCGCCTCCGCCGACGAGATGGCCGCCTGTGTTGCGGCGTTCAAAGCGGGCGAAGCGGTCAAGGTCAGCGGCTTTGACGACGCCTATGACCCGGCAATCTTCAACCTGATGACCAAGACCAAGGCCGGCATCGTTTCGGCGGAATGCCAAAGCGGCACGGTCGTGGCGCTCGACGTGGTGCTGACCGACGACCTGATTCAGGAAGGCCTCGTGCGCGATACCGTGCGCCAGTGCCAGCTGGTGCGCAAGGAAGCGGGCTATGAAGTGGAACAGCGCGTGGTGCTGGCCGTTGAGACCGCAAACGAGGCGCTGCTTGCCGCATTGCGGGAAAGCAAGGCCCACATGTGCGCCGAGCTGCTTGCCGATGAGATCGTCTTCGGCGCTCTTGCCGACGCGGACCTTGTGAAGCCGGTCTCGATCGCAGATACCGACGTCACGCTGGCGGTCAAAAAGTCATAAGCCTTTTTGAAATTCGGAATTGTAGAAAAATCTAACGTGGAATTGGAGGAGCAATTGTGGCTCAACAAAAGAAACTTGTGGAAGACATCACTTCGATGGAGGAAGACTTTGCGAAGTGGTATACCGATATCGTCAAGAAAGCGGAGCTGATCGAATACACGTCCGTCAAGGGCTGTATGGTCATCCGCCCCTACGGCTACGCGATATGGGAGCACATGCAGCGCATTCTGGATGGTATGTTCAAGGCGACCGGCCACGAGAACGTCTGCATGCCGATGTTCATCCCCGAAAGCCTGCTGCAAAAGGAAAAGGATCACGTGGAAGGTTTCGCACCCGAGGTCGCCTGGGTGACCCACGGCGGCAACGAAAAGCTCGAAGAGCGCCTGTGCGTCCGCCCGACGTCGGAAACGCTGTTCTGCGAGCATTACGCCAACATCATCCAGTCGCACCGCGACCTGCCCAAGCTCTATAACCAATGGGTCTCGGTGGTCCGCTGGGAAAAGACCACCCGCCCGTTCCTGCGCTCGCGCGAATTCCTCTGGCAGGAGGGCCACACGATTCACGCCACGGCCGAGGAAGCGATTGAAGAAACCGAGCGCATGCTCAACGTCTATGCCGATTTCTGCGAGCAGTATCTCGCCATGCCCGTGGTGAAGGGCAAGAAGACCGAAAGCGACAAGTTTGCCGGCGCGGTCTCCACCTACGCGATCGAAGCGCTGATGCACGACGGCAAGGCCCTGCAGGCCGGTACGTCGCACTACTTCGGCGACGGCTTTGCCAAGGCGTTCGGCATCCAGTATCAGAGCAAGGAAAACAAGCTGGAATACCCCCACCAGACCTCCTGGGGCGTCACGACCCGCCTGATCGGCGCGATCATCATGACCCACGGCGACAACAACGGTCTGGTGCTCCCGCCCGCGGTGGCGCCCATTCAGGCGGTCATCATTCCCGTGGCGGCGCACAAGCCCGGCGTTCTGGAAAAGGCGAACGAGCTCAAGGAAACGCTTGCCGCCGCCGGCATCCGCGTCAAGCTCGACGACAGCGACAACAGCCCCGGCTGGAAGTTCTCGGAATACGAGATGAAGGGCGTGCCCGTGCGCATTGAGCTCGGCCCCCGCGACATCGAAAGCGGCAAGTGCGTGCTTGTGACGCGCCACAACCGCGAAAAGAGCTTTGTCGACCTCGACGGCGCGGCCGATTCGGTCAAGGCGAAGCTCGAAGAAGTGCGCGACGCGCTCTATCAGAGCGCGCTGGCGAACCGTGAACGGCGCACCTACGCCTGCAAAACGCTCGACGAGATCACGAAGGCGCTCGAAGAAAAGGGCGACGGGTTCGTCAAGGCCATGTGGTGCGGCGACGAAGCCTGCGAAGACAAGGTCAAGGAGCTGACCGGCGTCGGCTCGCGCTGCATCCCCTTTGAGCAGGAGCAGCTTTCCGACGTGTGCGTCTGCTGCGGCAAGCCCGCGAAGCACATGGTCATGTGGGGCAAAGCGTACTAATAAAGAATTAAGAATGAAGAAAAGCGGCCATGGGGAAACTCGCGGCCGTTTTTCTGCTTCTTCCGCGAAAGCGTACGGTAGGCAGGGGAGAGCCGTTCATGGTCAACCAAAACGCCCTTGCCCTCGCCGCTGCACCTCTTGACAACCTGTCTGTTCGTGGTGTATGATGATGGCGCAGCAGGTTGCTTAAAAGGAGCGGTTGTTATGATCTTCGGTGTCATTGTATTATTTGCCGTCGGCGCCCTTTGCGTCGCGCTCGGCCTGATTATCTGGAAAAAGCAAAAGATCAACCTCGTCCACGATTACCAATACCGCAACGTCAAAGACGCAGACAAACCGGCCTACTGCCGTCAGATGGGCTTCAGCATCATTTTCATCGGCGTCGCCATCGGGCTGGACGGCGTTGCCAATCTGTTCGAGTGGGAAACGTTCGGCTATCTGTCGCTGGCGGTCGGCATCATCGGCAGTCTTGTCATTATGCACCGGGCGCAAAAGCAGTATAACGGCGGCTGGTTCAACTGATCCGGAAACAGAGCATCACGGCTTCGGAAACTCTTCCGAAGCTCTTTTTTTACCCAAACGTATCATTCGTTCCCTGCGAAGCGCTGTTCATTCCCTGACCTGTTGACGTTTGCGCGCGCTGTGCTATACTGGAGCCACAGAGGGAGCTGACCCTCAAAACTTGACTCAAAGGAGAATGACCTATGAAAACGACAAAAAAACTGTTGTCTGTCCTGCTTGCGCTGGTGCTGGCGCTGTCCTGCGCCGCCGTGGCGTTTGCAGAAGAACCCGGCGACCGCTGGGACCCGATCCCGACCTCGCCCGAAGGCCTGCAGAAGGGCGAGCTGTATCTTGAGTTCAACGACGACTGGTGTCAGGGCGTGACCCAGCCCGGACAGGGCTATGCCGGTCTGCACACTGCGGAATGCATGTCCGCCGGCACCTGGTTCATCAATTTGAGTAACTTCAAGATCAAAGGAACCTATACCTCTCTCGCTGCTTATACGACAAGCGGCACGGACGAAACGGTTACGGTGGAGCCGTCCGGCTATATCTTCTGGTTTGCGGTCAAAGAAGTCGGCGTTGAATGGCTTCCGGTCGCGACCTCTATGGAAGGGCTTCAAGACGGCGATTGGTATATTGACGTCGATGTGTTTTTGGATCGCTACATCGACTATGTGATCGGGGTGTACAGCGCTGACGATGACCCGACGAACGATATGACCAAAGAAGAATACCTCGCTCAGTTCCAAAACGAAGTAGGCGACGGGTATGCCCAGACGTTTATGGAAGAGTTCCGGCAGAATGAGTTCTATGTGAATCCGGGCGGTAACCTGTATCAATACCGGTACGTCTCCCACTACACGAATCAGGAGACAGGCGAGCCTGTAACCGATAGCTATGCTTATCCCTATATGGATAACAACCTTGATCCGATGGGTGCGATGCTGAAAGCCAGCGTGAAGCAGTATACCGCGCCGACCCAGCCCGAAGAACCCGGCGCCCCCTGGGTTCGGATCCCGACCTCGCCCGAAGGCCTGCAGAAAGGAGATCTTTGGCTGGATTTCTCCTATCTGTATGCAGGCAGAGACGATCTGACAGAAGAACAGATTGCCGCGGCGCTTGCCGTCTACAACAGCGCCGCATGGTATATTGATTTTGACGCCCGCAGGGTCTGGGTCGAAAGCGACAATGAAGAACTCAACGGCGAACAGGGCGCAAGCCAAAGCATGGTGTGGATCCACTGCGTCAGAGAAGTCGGCGTAGAGTGGGTCAAAGTGAAACAAAACACGGTCGACATCCGGGTCGGCGATTACTACCTTGATAAGGACGTCTATTATCAGGTTGCCGCCGAAAAAACATACCAGAAGCTGATCAGCGTTTGGGAGAAGGATTCCGGGAAATCAATCGATGAGCTTTCCGAAGAAGAGCGCGCCACGGTGCTTGCAAGCATTGAGCAGGCAAGCGCAACGGCAGGGGATATGTATTGGAACCGCGGTTTCCTGTATAATCCCGGCGGAAATCTTTGCGTCTGGTGCGTCGGCTTTATGCCTGCATCGATCATGTTCCCCTTTGCCGATTCTTATGTGATGATCGCAGCCGAGGCGGCGCAGGCAGCGCTCCGTCAGGCGGACGAAGCGACGGTCGCTGCTTCCCCGTGGGTCCGCGTTGCTTCTTCGGCGGAAGACGCCGAGGCAGGCGGCTACTATCTCGACCTTTCCGATCCGGCTGCCGTGATGGAAACCTTCGGCATGACGGAGGCGCCGACCGACGAGGCGCTTGCCATGATCAGAAACGGGAAATGGTATGCGGATTTCAACCGCTCCGTTGTTGCGGGAACGCTAACGATCGAAGATGAAACCGGTGCGGAAGAATACGAACAAGTAGGGGCAATGTTTGGCTTTGCATATCCCGATGAAATGTTTACGACCATGGATTATCCGGAATCTGCCGCGCTGTTCGCGCTGCTGAAGGTCAAGCCCGTTACCCAGCCCGAAGAGCCCACGACCGAACCGACGACCGAGCCGGCCACGGAGCCGACGACCCAGCCGACGCAGCCGTCCAATCCGCAGCCCTCCGGCGGCAGCAGCTCGAACCCCTTCGCCGCTTTCCTCAACGCGATCCGCGGCTTCTTCAACACCATTGCCAACTTCTTCAAAAACCTGTTCAAATAATCTTCAATCTTCCTTCACATCAGCGGCGGCTGTGGGTTTTCCACAGCCGTTTGCTGCGCTTTGGCCCCGCTTTTCCGCGTTTCGCGGCCGAAAATCGTTCGCCTTTTTTCGCGCTCCTTCGCGCCGGCTTTGCGGCGGCGGGGGAGGGCGGCGTATGCGTTGTTTTTGCGGCGCCCCATATTATAATAGTATACGCGTCCGATCCGGCCGCGCCGACGTTCCGAAAAGCGCCCTATATATAATAGTATACGATTCTGCGCCGGCGCACGGAAAACCGGGGTGCTGCGCCGTTCGGCAATCCGGGCGCAGAAAACGCCTGAATCTGTATCATATGATACAAGTTTTCTTTTCTTTCGCCAAAAGCGGCGGGTTGGGGCATTCCGCGGCGGCGCGAAGGACGTCGAACGGTTTTCGCGCTTTATCCGGCTAAAAACAAACGGCGCCGGTCATACTGAAAACGACCCCGTTTTGGCCACAAATCGGGGGCGCCGATCAGAGGAGTGAAAACGGAAGGCCGGGCAGTTTATAGCGTCTTTCAGGGGCAAAAACGGCCCGCTGAAACGCGGCAAAACGAAGAAAAGCTTGACAAATCGGGAAATACCTGCTATAATAAGCGGCGCTGTGAACTATGCAGCGCATTCACTTCCCGTTTCAGGTGGTGTTCGCCGGCGGATTCTTCCTTGTTTTCCGCGGCCGGACGCGATCGTTCCTCTGCAAAAAAACGAAGTGAGGTGATTCGCATGAAGAAGACAGTGACCTTGTTTTTTTCCATGTTGATCCTGCTTGCCGTTTTGATCCCGGGCACTGCGGCCCACGCCGCTTCCTCATCCAACAAGACGCAGGTCTTCCAGTACCTGATCCAGAAGCTTGGGTTCAATTCCGCCGCCACCTGCGGCATTATGGCAAACATCGAACACGAATCCGAATTCCAACCGAATCTGGTCATCCGCGACGCCAACGGCCTGCCCTCGGGCGGTCTGTGCCAATGGAACGGCGGAAGATTCACGAATCTGAGAAACTTTTGCAACAACAGAGGATACGATTATCTGAGCATTGAGGGACAGCTGGAATATTTAAAATACGAATTGCAAAAGGACTCGTTCAAACACATCTACAAATATCTCAAGCAAGTACCCAACAACAAGGAAGGCGCCTATAACGCCGCTCACTACTGGTGCTACTACTTTGAGATCCCGCGCAACCGCGCCCGTCAGGCCGCCGCGCGCGGCAACGCAGCAGCCGAAAAATACTGGCCCGCTTTCCGCTATGTGCCGATCACCGAGGTGGCGCTCAAAAGCGACGCCGACGGCAAGACGCTCGACCTCGACGACGTTGCCACCGTGCGCTGGAAGGCCGTCAAGGGCAGCGTGACCGGCTATCTGGTCCGCCTGGCCGAAAAGAAAAACGGCTCCTTCAACTGGGACAAGGCGCAAAGCTGCACGCTTCCCGCCTCCTCCAAGGGCATCGATTTCAAGCTCAGCGATCTGAAGCCCGGCCGCTACGCGGTGCGCGTCTGCGGCGTCAACGGACTCTACGGCGTGCAGGGCGGCTGCGACAACGCGATCAAGTTCGACGTCGCCTGTCTGACGCACGAATACGATCTGAAAAAAGAAAAGCTTCCCACCTTTGAAAAGGACGGCAAGCGCATTTACACGTGCGCCGAGTGCGGCGAGAAAAAGGTCGTTGCGCTCAAAAAGCTGACCGAAGCGGGCTATGCCCGGCGGACGGTGCAGGATTTTGCAGTCACGGACACCGCCGCCACCGCCGCCACGCTGACCTGGGATCCGGTGTCGGTTGCCAACGGCTACCGCATCTGGCAGAAGGTCGACGACGCCTGGGTCAAGCTCAAAACGCTTTCGGCCAAGGCGACCTCCTTCCGCGTGCAGGGGCTCGACAGCAATTCCCCCTATGCGTTCCGCATCGCTTCGTTTGTCAAAAACGGGGAGGAAAACGTCTTTTCCGCGCCGCAGGAGCTGGCTCTGACCACGCGCCCCGCGGGCACCTCGCTGATCGAGGCGGCCGCCAAATCCGGCGGCAAGGTCTCGCTCAAGTGGGAGCGCGTCAAGGGCGTGGACGGCTATATCATCTATCTTGCCGACGATCCGGCGGGCGAAATGCGCGAAGTGGCCTCCGTCGGCAGCTGGTGGCCGTTCGTCACGCTGCGCGACCTCGGCGACGGCACACGCTGCTATTTCTGCGTGCGCTCCTATGTGGACACGGACAACGGCCGGGTGCTCTCCGCCCCGTCCAACGTGCGCCGCGCAACCGCGAAATAACGAAAGGGTAAGCACCTTTTCACAATCATTGCATGAAAAATCCGCCCGGGGCGTCAGCCCTGCGCGGGTTTTTTTCTTTGTTCTCGGGAAGAAGCGTTCGCTTTGCGGGCGCCGGGCGAATCCGCCTTCAGAAACCGACGCCTTTCTGCACTTCCCGGGCGCGCCATTCTTTTTTCAGAAGAGGCGCTGCAGCGGGCTGACAAGCGGCTGCAGCAGGGGAAGCTCCGCGGCGGCATACGGGAACACCCACGTGCCGTCCGGCTGCTGCCGCAGAATGAACACGGCGTTCGGATAATAGCCCCTTTTGTCGCCCGCTTCCGTGTCGTCATAGACGTTGCAGTCGCACAGCAGCGCCAGACGCCGGCCGCCGTCTTCCGGCGGGGGAACCTGCGCCAGAATGCGGCGCGACGCGGCTTCGTCAAACCGCACGGCGCACAGACCGTATTCGACCTTCTGCTGCTTGAACGCCGCCTTGAGCGCGTCTGCTGCGGCGCTGATCTCGTCGGCGGTGAAGGCGCTGTCTGCCGCCGGCGTTACGGTCGGCTTCAGCCGGTCGATCCGCCTGTCGCGGAAATAGGCGAGACCGGAAGAGCCGCCCTCGTTCAGCGGCTTGTTGTTGCCCAATACCAGCGGTGCATAGTGGTCCCAGCCCGCCTGCAGCAGCAAAAACGCCAGCACAACGATGAACAGCCGCACGATGAAGCGGCTCAGCTTTTCGGCGCTGTTGTTGCGCGCGGATTCCGTCATAAAAAACACATCCTTTGCTTTTTCTGCCGTTATCATAGCAGAAAAAACAAAGGATTTCTTTAAAACTATCTTACGTTTTTCTTACGATTTGCGGCGTGGTCCCGACGGCCGCCGTTATCCGATTTCTTTCGCAATCGTGCCGGGCGAACAGGTGACCAGCGTTGCGCTGTCGCCTTCGCCGACCTGCTTTTTGACCTGGCTCGCAGACACGTTCGTCATCTGAACATAGCCCTCGTCGCCGTGCATCTTCATCTGCCACTTGGTAAAGACGGGCAGCACGTAGCTGATGGTCAGTTCTCCGCCGCCGAGCGACCAGATGCGAACCGCAAAATCGGAGCAGTTGGAACCGAAGAACGCCCAACGGTTGTGGTTGCGGATCTCACTGCTGATGCTCTCCAGCTCGCTCTGCGTCAGGTCGGTGCTGTTGGATACCATGCCGCTGAGCGAAAAGTGGTTGCCGCAATAGGCCTCCACGTTGTAATAGGTGCCGTTGCCGTCGGCGCGGGTCAGGCCGAAGTTGCCGACCGAAACGCCCTGCTTTGCGGGCACCTTGTAAAGACCGACCTGGATCGGCTTGCCGGTCAGGTTTTCGATATAGACCCACATATGGCCGAGCGACGGCGGACCGGACCAGCGGTGGCAAAGATACAGTTTTGCAACGGTTTTGCCGCTGTCGGCGCTGCTCCGGCCGGCGGCAAAGGAAGGCAGAACGCAGCAGCCGAGCACGGCCAGCGCGAGCAGGAAAGCGAATACACGTTTTTTCATAGCGTTTTCTTTCATTTCCTTTCGTTTTGATTCAAAGAGGCGAAGGATCGACGCCCTTCGCCTCCTATGCTACCATGGATGTTTGAATAAACGATGAACAAACCGTTGCAGCTGCTTTATTTCTGGTTGCGCAGCTCCGGCCGGCCGCAGCATTTTTTATACTTTTTGCCGCTGCCGCAGGGGCACGGATCGTTCGGGCCGATCTTGTCGCTCTTGGATTTGCGCACGGTCTTGTTCTGCTCGCTGCCGTCGCCCGCGCCGGAAGCGCCGGTGACCTTGGCCACCTGTTCGCGCTTGACCTCCTCGTCGGTCTTGAACGGGGCGGAAAGCACGATGCGCACGGTGTCCTCGCGGATGGAGGCGATCATGGCGTCGAACATGTCGGCGGTCTCTTCGCGGAAGGCGATGATCGGGTCGCGCTGGCCGTAGGCAACCAGGCCGATGCCGCGCTTGAGCTCATCCACCGCGTCGATGTGATCCATCCACTTGAGGTCGACGCATCTGAGCAGCATAGCGCGCTCGATCTCGCGCATGGTCTCAGCGCCGAATTCCGCCTCGCGCCTGTCGTGCAGCGCGTGGGCGCGGCTTTGCAGAATGTTGAGAATCTCGTCGGCGTCGGGAATGTCGTCGGTGAAGTCGCGCTCGGTCGTGAGCCAGCCGTTATACTTCTCTCTGAGCGACGCGAGGTGCCATTCCTCCTTGGGGATGCCCGGCGGGCAGAAGAACGCCACGGAGTCCTCCAGCGTTTCGTCGATCATCTTTTCGATCACGGGCTTCATGTTTTCGCCCTGGAGCACCTGGTCGCGCTGGGAATAGATCACGTTGCGCTGGCGGTTCATCACGTCGTCGTAGGCGAGCACGTGGCGGCGGGTGGCAAAGTTGTTGCCCTCCACCTTCTTCTGGGCCGATTCCACCTGACGGGTGATGAGGCCCACCTCGATCGGCATATCCGCGTCGACGGGCAGAGAATCCATGATGGCGCTCATGCGGTCGCCGCCGAACAGGCGCAGCAGATCGTCCTGCATCGAGAGGAAGAAGCGGCTTTCGCCCGGGTCGCCCTGACGGCCGCTCCGGCCGCGCAGCTGGTTGTCGATCCGGCGCGATTCGTGGCGCTCGGTGCCGATGATGAACAGGCCGCCGGCCTGCCGCACCTTGTCGGCCTCGTCCCGGATCTCTTCCTTATACTTCGCTTCCAGCTCCTTGAACGTGCGGCGCGCTTCGAGGATCTCTTCGTCGTCGGTGTCGCCGAAGCCGTCCGCCTCGGCAATCACCGCTTCGGGAATCTCCATGCGGCGCATCTCGCTCTTGGCCAGATACTCGGCGTTGCCGCCCAGCATGATGTCGGTGCCGCGGCCCGCCATGTTGGTGGCGATGGTGACGGCGCCGAACTTACCGGCCTGCGCAATGATCTCGGCTTCCTTGTCGTGGTGCTTTGCGTTCAGCACGTTATGCTTGATCCCGCGTTTCTTGAGCGCGGCGGAGAGCCGTTCGCTCTTTTCAATCGAGACTGTGCCGACCAGCACGGGCTGGCCCTTTTCGTGGCAGCGGAGAATCTGCTCGATGATCGCGTTGAACTTGAACTGCTCGGTTTTATAGATTACGTCGTCGTTGTCGATGCGGATGACCGGCTTGTTGGTCGGGATCTCCACCGCGTCGAGCGAATAGATTTCGCGGAACTCGTTGACCTCCGTCATGGCGGTACCGGTCATGCCCGACAGCTTTTCATAAAGGCGGAAGTAGTTCTGGAAGGTGATGGTGGCCAGCGTTTTGTTCTCGCGGGCGATCTTGACGCCCTCCTTGGCCTCCAGCGCCTGATGCAGGCCCTCGTTGTAGCGGCGGCCGATCATGATGCGGCCGGTGAACTCGTCCACGATCAGCACTTCGCCGTCCTTGACCACGTAGTCGATGTCGCGCTTCATGACGCCGTGCGCCTTGATCGCGATGTTCAGGTGGTGCGACAGCGTCAGGTTGTCGGGGTCCGAAAGGTTTTCCACGTTGAAGAACTGTTCGGCCTTCTGAATGCCGCTCTTCGTGAGCGTGGCGTTGCGCGCCTTTTCGTCCACGATGTAGTCGGCGCCTTCCTGCTCCGCGATGTCCTCAAGGTTCATCTTGGAATCGGTCTCCTTGATCCGGAGACATTTGAGGCGTTTGACAAAGTCGTTTGCAATCCGGTAAAGGTCGCTCGACTGGCTGCCCATGCCGGAGATGATCAGCGGCGTGCGCGCCTCGTCGATCAGGATGGAGTCCACCTCGTCCACGATGGCGAAGTGGTGGCCGCGCTGCACCTTTTCGTCAATGTACTGCACCATGTTGTCGCGCAGATAGTCGAAGCCCATCTCGTTGTTGGTGCCGTAGGTGATGTCGGCGGCGTAGGCCCTGCGGCGGTCGTCGTTGTCCATGCCGTTGACGATCAGGCCGACCGTCAGGCCGAGGTAGCGGTAGACCTTGCCCATCCATTCGCTGTCGCGGCGGGCCAGGTAGTCGTTGACCGTGACGATGTGGACGCCCTTGCCGGTCAGCGCGTTCAGATAGGCGGGCAGGGTGGCGACGAGGGTTTTGCCTTCGCCGGTCTTCATTTCCGCGATGCGGCCCTGATGCAGCACCATGCCGCCCTCGAGCTGCACCGGGAAGTGGCGCATGTTCAAAACGCGCGCGGCGGCCTCGCGGCAGGTGGCGAACGCTTCGGGCAAAAGGCTGTCGAGCGTTTCGCCGTTGGCAAGGCGCTCTTTGAATTCCACGGTTTTATGCTTCAGCTCGGCGTCGGAGAGCGCCTTGTAGGCCTCCTCCAGACCCAGCGTTTTTTCCAACTGGGGCCGCAGCCGCTTGATCTCTTTGGAGGAGTAGTCTCCGAAGAGCTTTTTTATGATTCCCATTGGTATCACCTCGTGAAGAATAATCATATTATTATAGCACGACTGAAAGTATTTTACAATAGGTAACTGAGAGGAAGTTTAAAGAAAGGGAACAGGGGACAGGGAACAGGGAACAGGGGACAGGGGGCAGGGAGTGCGCAGGGCACAGCGGCAGTCGGCAGTTGACCGGGAATAAAGGAACGGGTGGCTTCGGATATCTGTGTTCGGCGGCGGTTGGACCGGACGAAAAAAAGCCGCCCGCGGGCGGCTTCTGCTGTCAACTGATCTGTGCACTGCGCACTATCTGCGTTTCGGCGCGGGCAGCTCCGGCTCCATTGCTTCGAGCAGCCGGCGCAGCAGCGGGCCGTTCTCCACGTCCTCCACGAGCAGCATCTCCTTGGCGCCGGGGTAGGGCAGCTCGCGCGGCGCGGTTGGCAAAAGGGCGCACGCGGCCTTGACCGGCTTGACCAGCAGCCGGTCGTCATAGATGCCGCCGAAGACCTTGCCCTGATAATAGAGCACGTATTCGCCCATCATGGCGCGGGTCGTCACGTCGGGCGACCCGATCTGATCCAGAATGAAATCGAGGTATTCCTTGCTTGAGGCCATTGGTCTGCTCCTTTCGTTCAGCTGCAAAGCAGTTCGGTCAATAGCGCCTTTGCGTCCTCTTTTGTGAAACCGCCGGGCGACTGTTTGAAGTTGTTCGGCACGGCTTCGTCCCAGCGCCTGCAGGCTGTGTCGATCTCCTGCGCCGTCAGTTTGACGGGGCAGTCGGTCAGCGCCTTCACCACGCGGCAGAACGTGTCGGCGTCGGTTCCCATCGCGGCGAGCAGCCGCTGCGCCTTTTCGGGCGTATACTGCAGGGCGCGGCGCAGGAACGCCGGCAGGAACACGGCGCAGGCCGTGCCGTGCGCGGTGCCGAAGCCCTCGGTGAGCACGTAGCCAAGCGGGTGGGGGAAGGCCGTGCCGCAGGCGGCAAGCGTGATGCCGGCGTAAAGCGAGCCGTAATAGAGCCGCTCGCGCCCCGCGTCATCGGGGTTCTCTTTTGTTTCAAGCAGCTGCAGAAGGCCCTGCCAGATCAGCGAGACCGCCTTTTCGCCGAACAGCGCGGGAATGTCGCCGCACTTCGGCGTGCAGTAGCCCTCCATTGCGTGGCTCAGCGCGTCCAGCGCGGTGGAGACCGTCACGGCGTAGGGCATGGAGCCCGTATAGGTCGGGTCGGCAAAGGTCAGCGCGGGATAAAGATCCGCGCCGCTGACGCTCTTCTTGCGCCCGGTTTCGTCGTTCGTGAGCACCGAGACCTTGCCCACCTCGCTGCCGGTGCCCGCCGTGGTGCCCACCAGCACCAGCGGCAGCGCGGGTCTGCGTTCTTTTGTGTAGATGTCGGTCGGGGCAAAGTCCGGGTTTGCCGCAAAGACCGCCGCCGCCTTGGCCGCGTCCAGCGCGGAGCCGCCGCCGATGCCGACGATGAACTGCGCGCCGGCCTCCCGCGCCAGAGCGCCGGCCTTATGACAGGCGGAAAGCAGGGGATTGGGCCCGATTTCGCTGAACACGTCGAAGGCAATATCCTCGCTGACGAGGGCGGCCTTCATGTCCTTCAGCGCGCCGGACTTCACGGCGCCCGAGCCGCCGGTTACGATCAGACAGCGGCCCCCGAAGGCGCGCAGCAGCGGCGTATGCCGCAGGACGGCGCCCTTGCCCGAGAGCACGCGGATGGGGGAATAGAAGTCGAAATCCATGTCGTTCACCTCGATTGTTGTTGTCCCGTTCAGTATAGCACAACCGGCGCTCCATTGCAAGCGCGGCGGAGCGGTTAGCTTTGGCTAATTCTCGGCGGATCGGCGGCGGAACCCTTGCTTTTTTTGCGACAATAGTATAAAATATAATGGAGTTTTTCTGTGCAGAAAAAAAGGAGGGGAACGGCCGTGACGCGCAAACGCATCCTGTCTTTCGCCGCCGTGGCGCTGCTGGCGGCCGCGGCTGTCTGCGCGCTGCTGTTCGTGCAGAAACGCAGCCGGCCCTATCCGATGACGGAAAAAACGGGCATCGCCATGGACACCATTGTGGGCTGCAAGCTTTACGGCGCGCCCGCCGGCGCCGAAGCTGCCGCGCTGAACGTCGTCTCCTCGTTGGAAAACGCGATCTCGCGCTTCAGGAAGGGCTCCGACGTCTGGACGCTCAACGAGACCGGCAGCGTGAAAAGCACGCTTTTGCCGGCGCTTCTGGCGCAGTGCCGGCCGCTGGAGGAGCAAAGCGGCGGCGCGTTCGATCTGACCGTCGGCCCGCTGAGCACGCTCTGGGGCTTCGGCACCGACGACGCAAGGCTTCCGGCGCAAAGCGAAATCGACCGGGCGAAAGCGGCCGTTGATTACACGGGCCTTGCCGCCGACGGCAGCACCGTGACGGTGCGCGAAGGCCAGCAGGTCGACCTCGGCAGCGTGGGCAAGGGCCTCGCCTGCGACATGGTGAAGCAATACCTGCAGTCCGCCGGCGTGAAGGGCGGCGTGGTCTCCGTGGGCGGCAGCATCTGCGTTTTCGGCAAAAAGAACGACAAGGGCGAGCCCTGGACGGTGGCCGTGAAGCACCCGCGCGAAGAGAACCGGTTCCTCGGTTATGTGAAGCTGAAGGAGGGCTTCGTGTCCACCTCCGGCGACTATGAGCAATATTTTGAGCAGGGCGGCAAACGCTACTGCCACCTGCTGGACGCGACCACGGGCTATCCCGCCGAAAGCGGCCTGTGCTCGGTCACGGTCGTGTGCCAAAACGGCATGCTTTCCGACGCGCTTTCCACGGTCTGCTTCCTGCTCGGCAAAGAAAAGAGCGAACCGATTCTGCAAAGCTGCGACGCTGCGGCGGTTTTTGTGACGGTCGACGGCGGCGTTTCCGCGTTCGGCGACCTTGATTTTACGCCCGATGAAAGCTGAGCGACTGGGACTGCGGCCCGGCGACGCGGTGATCTATGCGGTGCTGGTGCTGCTTTGCGCGGCGCTGTTTTTGCTGCCGCTGCTGCAAAAGGGGAACGAATCGCTGACGGCGGTGATTACGCTGAACGGCGAAGCGGTTGAAACGGTGGACCTTTCCGCGCTGCGGGAAGAAGAAACGCGCACGGTGCACGGGTGTGAGATCGTGCTCACAAACACGGGCGTCCGCGTGGCGGCGGCCGACTGCCCCGACCGGTTGTGCGTCAAAACGGGGGAGATCACCCGCGCGGGCGAGGCGATCGCCTGCGTGCCGAACCGCGTGGTCGTCACGCTGCGGCGCGCCGACCGGAAAGAACCCTACGACGGGGTGGCCTGGTGATGAAAAAGATGAATCCCGCGCAAAAGGCGGCGCTGCTGGGTGTGTTCGGCGCGCTGGCGCTGGCGCTCTCGTTTCTGGAAAACACACTGTTGCCCGCGGTGCCGCTGTTGCCCCCGGGCGCAAAGCTCGGCCTTTCCAATCTTGTCACGGTGGTCTGCGGCGCGCTGTTCGGCCCGCCGGCGGCCTTCTGTATTGCCGTGCTGAAGGCGCTGTTTGCCTTTGTCACGCGCGGCGTGACCGCGGGGCTGATGAGCCTTGCGGGCGGTCTGCTTTCGGCGGCCGCGCTGAGCCTTTTGCTGAAAAGCATCGGCAAAACCGTGTCGTACCTCGGGCTCGGCGTGCTGTGCGCCGCGGCCCACAATCTGGGGCAGCTTTTGATGAGCGTCTGCCTCACCGGCAGCCCGGCGCTGCTCTCTTACGGAAAATATCTTCTGCTGTTCGCGCTTTTCACGGGCACGCTCACGGGGCTCATGCTCTGCGTGCTGGTGCCGCGCCTTCAAAAAAGCGGAAGGTTTTCAAGCATAAAAATCGGACAACCGGAAGAACAAAACCAATGAGAGAACTGGAGATGATAGCATGAGCAAATTGGTTGGCGGCGTCCTCAGCCCGGTCGGGCACGGCCGGGGCGGCGTCAGCGTTGCGCACAACAAGAACACGGCGGAGCTGCCCGTGGAGCGCATGCCGATCCCCGCGCGCGTCGTGCTGCCGATGCAGCAGCATATCGGCGCCCCGTGCATCCCCACGGTGAAGGTGGGCGACACGGTCGCGGTGGGTCAGGTGATCGGCGACACCGACAAATTCGTCAGCGCCCCGATCCACGCCACGGTTTCGGGCAAGGTCGTCGCGGTGGGCGACGTGAAGCTGGCGAACGGTCTGATCACCAAGGGCGTCACGATTGAATCGGACGGCGAAATGCGCCTGTTCGAGGGCCTGGAGCCGCCGAAGGTAACGAACAGACAGGAGCTGTTCGCGGCTGTGCGCGCGTCGGGCCTCGTGGGCCTCGGCGGCGCGGGCTTCCCGACCCACGTGAAGCTGAACACCCCGCCCGACAAGCACATCGATACGCTGGTGATCAATGCCGCGGAATGCGAGCCGTACATCACGGTGGACTACCGCGAATGCATTGAGAACAGCAAGAACATCATGGACGGCGTTTATACCCTCAAGGAGCTGCTCGGCATCAAAAACGTCATCATCGCCATTGAGGACAACAAGCCAAAGGCGTTCAAAAACCTCAAGGAGATCGCCGACCTCGACAACGACCGCGGCGACGAGGTGAAGCTGATGGTGCTCAAAAGCCGCTATCCGCAGGGCGCCGAAAAGATGATGGTGCTCTCGGCCACCGGCCGCCGCGTGCCGCCGGGCAAGCTGCCCGCCGACGTCGGCTGCATCGTGATGAACGTCGGCTCCGCCGCGTTCGTGGCCCGCTATCTTGCCACCGGCAAGCCCCTGATCAGCCGCTCCATCACCGTGGACGGCTCTGCGATTGCGAACCCGAAGAACCTGCGCGTGCCCATCGGCACCAACATTCAGGATATCATCGATTACTGCGGCGGCTTCAAGGCCGAGCCGCGCAAGATCATCTCCGGCGGCCCGATGATGGGCATTGCCATCTGCGACACGAACGCGCCCATCTGCAAGCAGAACAACGCCATTCTGGCGTTTGCCGACCGCAAGGGCGCCGTCAAGCGCGAGCGCGCCTGCATCCGCTGCGGCCGCTGCGTGGAGGTCTGCCCGATGGGTCTGATGCCCACGCTGATCGAGCGCTACGCGCGCATCCGTGACGTGGACGGCCTGACCCGCAGCCACACCAACGTCTGCATGGAGTGCGGCTCCTGCGCCTACGCCTGCCCGTCGGGCCGGCCGCTCGTGCAGTATATGCGCCTGGCCAAGCAGGTGCTCAGAGAGGAGGGTGCGAAATAATGGCAAAACGACTGACGGTTTCCGCGTCGCCCCACGTGCGTTCGCACGAAACCACCACCGGGATCATGCTCGACGTGATCATCGCGCTGGTGCCGGCGCTCGTGATGAGCGCGGTCTATTTCGGCACCCGCGCCCTCTGCCTTGCCGCCGTGACGGTCGGCTCGGCTGTGCTTTGCGAATATCTTTCGCGCAGGATCATGAAGCGCGACAACACGCTGGGCGACCTCAGCGCCGTTGTGACCGGCCTGATCCTCGCGTTCAATCTGCCCGCCACGCTGCCGCTGTGGATGGCCGCGATCGGTTCCGTGATCGCCATCGTCATCGTCAAGCAGATGTTCGGCGGCATCGGCCAGAACTTCGTCAACCCCGCCATCACGGCGCGCATCATTCTGATGATGTCGTTCCCCTCGGCCATGGCGAAGTGGATCGTGCCGTTTTCCTCCGCCTGGTCGCCCGACGCGGTGACCGCGGCCACGCCGATGGCGATTCTCAACGCGTCCCCGGATCTTTCCGCTGCCGAGGGCCTGCCTTCGCTGACCCAGATGCTGATCGGCGCCCACGGCGGTTCCATGGGCGAGGTCTGCTCGGTGGCGCTGCTGGCCGGCGCGTTCTATCTGCTGCTGCGCCGCGTGATCTCCCCGGCGATCCCGTTCTCCTTCATCGGCACGGTGGCCGTCATCATGCTCATTGCGGGCAAGGGCAATCTCCAGTTCCTTGCCTATGAGCTGCTCGGCGGCGGCCTGATTCTCGGCGCGTTCTTCATGGCGACCGACTATTCCACCTCGCCGATCAACCGCAAGGGCCGCATCATCTTCGGTATCGGCTGCGGCCTGATCACGGCGGTGATCCGCCTGTTCGGTTCGCTGCCCGAGGGCGTGTCCTTCTCCATCATCCTGATGAACATTCTGGTGCCGCATATCGAACGCCTGACCACGTCCAAGCCGTTCGGCTATGAAAAGCCGGAAAAGAAAAAAGAGGAGGCGCAGGCATGAAAAAGATCAAAGCAAAAGACATCCTCGTGCCGACCCTCGCGCTCTTTCTGATCTGCCTGGTCGCCACGGTGCTGCTGGCGCTGACCAACAACGTGACGGCGGCAAAGATCGAACAAAACGCCGTGCAGACGGCCATCGCCTCGCGTGCCGAGGTGCTTTCGAAGGTCGGCGACACCGCGGTTGCGACCTACAGCGACGACAAGACCGACGAGAAGAGCGGTCTCACGTATAACGAGGGCTATGACGACGCGGGCAACGTGGTCGGCTATATCTTCACCAACGCCGCCAAGGGCTACGGCGGCGACGTCAAGGTGATGGTCGGCTACGACCTCGCCGGCACGATCGTGGGCTTTACGATCCTCGACTGCAGCAACGAAACCCCGGGCCTCGGCCAGAACAGCAAAACGCCCGAGTTCATGGGCCGTTTCCTTGGCAAGAGCGGCACGCTCGAAGTCAACAAGAATTCCAACGACGGACAGAATATTCAGGCGATCACCGCCGCCACGATCACCTCGAAGGCGGTTGTGAAAGCGGTCAACGAAGCCACGGCCGCGGTGAACGCCATGATCGGAGGTGCGGACAATGGCTGAGAAAAAATCGCTGTTCAAGGAGTTTTCCAAGGGCATCGTGATTGAAAACCCGGTGCTGCGGCTGGTGCTCGGCACCTGCCCCACTCTGGCGACCACCACGTCGGTGCGCTCCGCGCTCGGCATGGGTCTTGCCGCCTCCATCGTGCTGGTCTGCTCCAACATCGTGATCTCCGCGCTGCGCAAGGTGATCCCCTCCAAGGTGCGTATCCCGGCCTACATCGTGGTCATCGCGTCGTTCGTGACGATCGTGCAGATGCTGGTCAAGGCATTCACGCCGGAGCTGGACGAACAGCTCGGCGTCTTCCTGCCGCTGATCGTGGTCAACTGCATCATCCTCGGCCGCGCGGAAGCCTTCGCCGGCAAGAACCCCGTGCTGGCCTCCGCGGTGGACGGTCTCGGCATGGGCATCGGCTTTACGGCCGCGCTGTTCCTGATGGGTACGGTGCGCGAGGTGCTGGGCGCCGGCTCGTTCCTCGGCCTTTCCATCCCCGTGCTGTCGCAGAACCCGATGCTGATCTTCATTCTGCCCCCGGGCGGCTTCTTCGTGTTCGGCATGCTGATGGCGTGCGTGAACCGGCTGGCCGAAAGCCGCGGCAAACCCCGCGCCGAGCTGCGCGGCTGCGACGCGTGCCCCATGGCCGCGACCTGCAAGCTGCATAACGAACCCAAACCCGAAGAACCGCAGGAGAAGGAGGCGACGGCATAATGGAACTGACCAAAGGTCTCATCGCGATTTTGCTGACCGCGATCCTCACCCAGAACTTCGTGCTGTCGAAGTTCCTCGGCATCTGCCCGTTCCTCGGCGTTTCCAAAAAGCTGAACACCGCGGTCGGCATGAGCGCGGCGGTCATCTTCGTCATGGCGCTGGCCACGGCGGCGACCTATCCGATCAACACGTTCCTGCTTGAAAAGAACGGCCTCGGCTATCTGCAGACGATCGTCTTCATCCTTGTGATTGCGGCGCTCGTGCAGCTGGTGGAGATCATCCTCAAGAAGTACATTCCCGCGCTCTACAGCGCGCTGGGCATCTATCTGCCGCTGATCACGACCAACTGCGCCGTGCTCGGCGTGGTGATCCTGAACGTGGACAACGGCTACGGCTTTGCCCAGTCGATGTTCAACTCCGTGGGCGCCGGCCTCGGCTTCATGCTGGCCATGGTCATGTTTGCCGGCGTGCGCGAGCGCATGGAATCGTGCGACATTCCGAAGTTCATGCGCGGCCTGCCGATCACGCTGGTGGCGGCGTCGCTGGTCTCCGTTTCCTTCCTGGGCTTCACCGGGATCGTGGAACACATTTTCGGTTAAGGAGGGCGAAGACGTATGACACAGATTCTCGTTCCCGTCGTCCTTGTGGCGGCCATCGGCCTGATCGCGGGTCTCGGCCTTGCGGTCGCGTCGGTCGTGTTTGCCGTGCCGAAGGATGAAAAAGCCGAAGCCGTCCGCGAGGTGCTGCCCGGCGCCAACTGCGGCGCCTGCGGCTATTCCGGCTGCGACGGCTATGCGGCCGCGCTTTCCAAAGGCGAAACGACAGAATGCAACAGATGCACCCCGGGCGGCAACGACGTGGCCAAACAGGTGGCCGCGATCCTGGGGCTGGAGGCCGGCGCAGTCACCCCGCAGGTGGCGGCCGTCATGTGCTGCGGCAACTCCTCCAACGTGGAGGAAAAGCTCGAATACAGCGGCGTGCGCTCGTGCAAGATTGCCACGCAGCTGTTCGGCGGGCCCAAGACCTGCGTGCACGGCTGCATCGGCTTCGGCGACTGCGTGCGCGTGTGCCCCTATGAGGCCATCTTCATCTGCGACGGCGTGGCGCGCATCAACCCCGACAAGTGCCGCGCCTGCAAGATGTGCATCAACACCTGCCCGCGCCATCTGATCGACCTGTTCCCGCTCGATACGGTGAAGGCGGCGGTGCTTTGCGTCAACCACGACAAGGGCGCCCAGACGCGCAAGCAGTGCAAGGCCGGCTGCATCGGCTGCATGAAGTGCCAGAAGGTCTGCCCGGTGGAGGCCGTCAAGGTGGAAAACTTCTGCGCCAAGGTGGATTACGACAAGTGCATCGGCTGCGGCAAGTGCCATGAGGAATGTCCGGTCGGCTGTATCGATCTTTACGAAATCAAAAAGCATTTTTGAGCGAAGAAGAAACAGAAACCGGAGCGCAGGGAAGGCCCCCGCGCTCCGTTCTTTTTTCTTTTCCCCGAAATAGGGCGGCCGGTCTGCTTTTTGACACAAGATCTATGAATAATCTGAAAAATCGCTTGCAATTTACAGAGGTCTGTGATATAGTAATACTGTATGATTCTGTGCGCTTTTTGCGCATGACTGGAGGTTGTTTTATGAAACAAGCGAGACGTATGCTCAGCATTCTGCTGACCCTTGCACTGCTGCTCGGCACGCTGGCTGCAGGCTTTTCGGTCTTTGCCGCCGGAACCGGCAGCGTGGTCAGATTCGGCTGCTATCCGCAGTCTGAGGTGACCGACGCCAAGCTGATCAACAAGCTGTCCGAGGTCCAGAAGCACTGGAAGAGCTTCGGCTATTACAGCGGCAGCGGCAGCTGGGACGACGGCCGGATGGCCGCGGCCGATTACGCCACCTATGCCGACTTTACCTATGACGGTTCGGCCTATCGCGCCATCTTTTTCACGAAGTACCGCCAGAAGCAGACCGGCGCCGTGGCAAGCACGACCTCCGGCGGCTACGGCTATTCCACCGACCTCATCTATTACTTCAAGTATGAGCCGATCGAATGGATCGTTCTCGACGCTTCGGCCGGCCTGCTGATGAGCAAGAAGGTGCTGGATTCCCAGGCCTATCAGAACTTCGTCAGAAAGAGCGGCAGCACCTTCTCCAATGCGAAGGGCAAGGACGCCAAGGACTTTGCCACCAGCTCGCTGAACGATTTCCTGAACGGCAGCTTCTTTAACACCGCGTTCACGCAGGGCCAGAAGGAAAAGATCAAAAGCACAGCTTATGACTGCACGCCCTACGGCGCTTCCACGGCCGCATCCGTCACGAAAAAGGTGACCGTGCTCTCCTATAGCGACTGCATGAACACACAATACGGCTTCTCGGCAAGCATCAACGACGACACCTCGCGCATTGCCGCCGAAGCGACAACCTACGCCATGGCGCAGGGCCTTTCCGTTTCCAACGGCAGAGCCGTCTGGTGGCTGCGCACGCCCGACAGCTCCTCCGGCCGCGCCTCCTGGGTGGAAACCAACGGCGCGCTGAGCCATACCGCAACGGTCAATATGACCGACAAGGGCGTCCGCCCGGTGATCACCGTCACGGCGGTGCAGGAGGACGTTGAAAACGCGATGGTCAACTGTAAGCACGAGAACGGCACCGAGAAATTCCCGAAAGTGGAAGCCACGTGCGTCACCCCGGGGCATGAGGCCTACTCGATCTGCAAGGACTGCAGCGCCGTGGTTACCGGCAGCAACCAAGTGATTCCGGCCGCCGGCCACGTGGATAAGGTGATGCGCAGCGGCGAGCCCGGCGCCGACGGCTGGTGCGACGTCTGCGGCGAAGAGCTTCACGTTCATCTGGACAACTCCGGCAGTCTGCAGCTGGACGGCCCGATGAAGGGCATCCTGGATCTGATCCGCAAGCTGGTGCAGAAGCTGGAGGGCCTGTTCAGCAAGCTTTCGCCCAAGGACGACGGCAAGAAGGACGAGGGAACCGCCACGGAAACCACGCAGCAGCCCGCCGACACGAGCAGCGAGGTCGACCTTTCCGAAACCGGCAAGACACTGGATTCCTTTGCCGATATGCTCGGCACGATCATCAATGCGTTCAAGGGCATCAGCGACAAGAAGAGCAGCGAGAAGGAGCAGGATCGCTCCGATTTCCTCGAATTCCTGACGAACTACGCCCACGACGATTCGGGCGAATAATCACCTGACCGACAACGGGAACGGACGGCTTTCAGCCGTCCGTTCTTTTTTTGCAGGATGCGTGCGGTGCTTATGATATGGCGGGACACGAACTGCGTGGGGCGCGGCGGCAAGCGGTTCCCCGCGAAGGGGACGTTGCCCGTTTTGCCGCGGCGGCAGCGGCTGACTGCTTCCCGCGCCTCAGCTGCCAGCTTCAACCCGGGCGGCGGTTTCTCTTTCAACTCAACCTGCGTGGTTTGCTGCGTCAGCAGCAACCACCCCTTCTCTT
>JAEEUW010000119.1 GCA_016290665.1 Clostridiaceae bacterium
TGCTGCGTCAGCAGCAACCCCCCCTTCGCTTGAACTGCTGACGTTAGATGAAACCCCGACGGCGGTTTCTCTTTCTTTCGGGCGAAAGAAAGAGAAAGTCCGCAGAAAAGAGAAAGAAAGCCTCTCGCTTCGGATACGGCGAAGAGAGAAAACGCCGATCATGTGACGCAAAAGATTGCTTCCGCTTTCATGTCAGCTGTCACATGCTCGGCGTTTTACTTCGCCTGCCGCGGCAATCAGCCTCCGCCCAGAATGCCGACGGATCGGCCTTGCACTTTCATCGGCCGTGTTTGGTTTCCAACCCTGCGGGCATTTCTCAAAAGATGCATGCCCCCGCAAAGTGCTGCGCAAGGCCTTGCGGTGAAGGAAAACGTGTGGTCGTTCCCAACGCTGTATTGGCAGTTGCCTGTAATCACAAAGCGCCCCGCAGCGGACGGCTTGCCGTAGCTCTGCCCCGGCGCCATTTTCAACTGTCAATTCTCCAGTCTCCATTCTCTTCTTCCCTCAAAATCTTCTTGCCTTTTCCGCAACAATATGCTAAAATATATTATTCAATGATATAATATCATAAATATACCCAAAAATAAGAAAGGATGAGCGCGGATGCTGCGTGTGCTGTGCGTCTGCACGGGGAATACCTGCCGCAGCCCGATGGCCGAAGCCTTGCTGCAGCGGGAGGCCGACCGGCTGGGTCTGCCCGTGTCCGTCTCGTCCGCCGGTCTTGCCGCCTTCCCCGGCGATCCCGCTTCGGCGCACGCCGTTTCCGTGATGGCGGAGCTGGATGTTGATCTCTCTGGCCACCGCGCCCGCGCCGTGACGCCCTATCTGCTGGCGGAAAGCGATTACGTCATCTGCATGAGCGAGAGCCACCGCGCCGCGCTGCTGCCCTATGTGCCCGCGGAAAAGCTGGTCGTGCCGCCCGGCGGCGTGCCCGACCCCTTCGGCGGCGACGAAGAACGCTACCGCGCCACCCGCGACGCGCTGCAGGCGTTTCTGTGCGCCTGGCTGGCGGAGGTGGCCGCGCCCGTGCTTGCGCCTTTGACCGAAGCCGATCTGCCTGCCACTGCCGCGCTGGAAAAGGCTTGCTTTTCCACCCCGTGGAGCGAAGAGAGCCTGCGCGGCGAGCTGCAAAACGAAATCGCCCGCGTCTGGACGCTTTCTGTCTGCCGCGAAATCGTTGGCTACATCGGCGTCCATCTGGTGCAGGACGAGGCCGAGGTGATGAACCTTGCCGTGCTGCCCGCGTTCCGGCGGCGGGGCTTCGGCCGGCGGCTGCTGCAAACCGCCCTCGCGTTCTGCCGCGAAAACGGCTGCGTCCGCCTCTTTCTGGAGGTGCGCGAAAGCAACGAAGCCGCTTTGGCGCTCTATCGGTCGCTGGGCTTCACCGTCTGCGGCCGGCGCAAACACTACTATCAACAACCCCCGGAGGACGCGCTGCTGCTGCAGTGCGCGCTTTCCGGCGAAAAGGATGACCCCTTATGCGAATCTTAGCCATTGAATCCTCCTGCGACGAAACGGCCGCCGCCGTTGTGGAAAACGGCCGCACGGTGCTGTCGAACGTCATTGCCTCGCAGGTGGAGGAGCATAAGCTCTACGGCGGCGTCGTGCCAGAAATCGCCTCGCGCCGCCACGCGGAGGCTGTTTCCGCCGTGACGCAGAAAGCGCTTTCCGACGCCGGGCTGACGCTGCGGGAGATCGACGCCGTGGCCGTCACCTATGCGCCCGGCCTGATCGGCGCGCTGCTCGTGGGCGTCAACTATGCCAAAAGCCTCGCCTACGCGGCAAAGCTGCCGCTGATTCCGGTGCACCATCTGCGCGGCCACGTGGCGGCGAACTATCTTTCGCACCCCGATCTGGAACCGCCGTTTCTTTGCCTGGTGGTCAGCGGGGGACACACCCATCTGGTGGAGGTCAAGGACTACACGACCTTCTCGGTGATCGGCAAAACGCGCGACGACGCCGCCGGCGAAGCGCTGGATAAGGCCGCCCGCGCCATGGGTCTGCCGTACCCCGGCGGTCTGCATCTTGACCGGATGGCCGCGTCTGGGAACCCCGCCGCGTTCCGCTTCCCGGTGCCGCGGGTCGACGGCGCGCCGCTTGATTTCAGCTTTTCGGGGCTCAAGACGAGCGTCCTCAACCAGCTGCACAACGCCGCGCAAAAGGGCGAAACGCTGTGTCTGCCCGACCTCGGGGCGTCGTTCCTCGCTTCGGTGGTGCACATCCTTTGCGACCACACGGCGCGCGCCGCGGTGCAGTCCGGCTGCAAAACGGTCGTCCTTGCGGGCGGCGTTTCGGCCAACAGCGTGCTGCGCCGCGAAATGGCCGCCCTTTGCAAAAAGCGCGGCTGGCGGCTGTGTCTGCCCGAGCTGCCGCTGTGCGGCGACAACGCCGCCATGATCGGCGCGCAGGGCTATTACGAAGCGAAAGCGGGCGTCTGCGCCGACCTTTCGCTCAACGCCTTCGCCACCCTGCCGATTGAGCAACCCTTTGGTAATCCAACATCCGAAAGGAGCGTTTCAATATGAAAACATCCAAACTCGCAACGAGAGCGCTCGCGCTGCTGCTGGCGCTCGTCTGCCTGCTGGGCGCGCTGCCGTTTGCCGCTTCCGCGGCCGCGGTGGGCACCGTCAGCGTGAAGCAGACCAAAAAGACGACCCACACCGTCACGATCACCTGGACCAGATCCGGCAGCGTGAGCGGCGTGGAGCTGCTGCGCTACAACGCCGGCGCCAAGAAGTATGATTCTCTGGGCAAAACGTCCAAAACGAGCTATAAGCTCAAGGGTCTGGAACCCGGGGCGGACTATCTGCTGGCCCTGCGCCCGTTTCTGACGGCCGGCGGCAAGACGACCGAGGGCAAGGCGGTCAAGCTGCGCGTCTATACCGCCATCAACGCCGTGCCGAAGATCACCCAGACGGAGGCGACCGACAACAGCCACAAGCTGAACTGGAAAAAGATCAACGGCGCCGAAAAATACGAGGTCTATTATTACAACGCCGAGACCAAGAAGTTCAATCTGCTCGGCGAAACGGCCAACAACTACGTGCGCATGGTCAACCTGAAGCCCGCCACGCTCTATAAATACCGCGTGCGCGCGATCTCCGTGGCCTCCGACGGCACCCGGATCCTGGCGCCCGCCTCCAAGACCTTCACCGGCTACACCGTGCCCGGCGCGGTCAAGAACTTCAAGGCGCTGGAGGTCACCACCACGGGCTACCGTCTGGTGTGGGATGCCGTGACGAATGCGGGCGGCTATATCGTCAGCCGCTTTGACGAAACGACCGGCCAGTATGAGGAGCTGGCCAAGACCGCCGTGCCCGCCTACGTGGTGCGCGATCTGGCGCCCGGCAAGACCGAGTATTACAAGGTCTGCGCCTACGCCACGCTGCAGAACGTAATCCGCAAGGGCGCGGAAACCGCGCCGCAGGCCGTGACCACCAAGCCGCAGACCGTGACGCCGAAGTTCATTTCGGGCGACCCGGCGCGCGCCAAGCTCAAGATCGGCTGGACCCCGAACGAGCACTGCGACGGCTACCGCATCTATGCCACCGAGACCGAGGGTAAGAGCCTCGTCCTGCTGCAGGAGGTGCCTGTGGCCGCCACCAAGGCCGTGGTCGTCAAGCTGCCGAAGAAGTGCAAGAAGACCTACGTCTATATGCAGACCTATATTATCACCGACAACGGCCGCGTCTATTCCGACTATTCGGCGGCGCTGACGGTTGTCTCTCAGCCGCAGACCACCACGGCGCCGCAGACCACCACGGCGCCGCAGACGACGACTAAAAAGTAATGCCCCACGCCAACCGTTCGGGAAGGAGGGCCGGCCATGGCTTCGTTCCAACATCTTTGCATGCACTGTATGCAGCCGCTTGACCCGGCTGTGACGCGGTGTCCCCACTGCGGCTATGACAACGCTCAGGTTCAGCACGCGCCCTATCTGCCCAAGGGGGCCGTGCTGTCGGGCCGGTTTCTTGTGGGCAAGGTGACCGCGCTGACGGGCGACGGCGCCGTCTATGCCGGGCAGGACCTGCAGACGATGCAGCGGGTGCAGATCCGCGAATATCTGCCCGAAAAGCTGATTCTGCGCGGCGAGGGCGAAAGCACCGTGCGCGTGCGCATGAACTGCGAAGCGGTCTTCCGCGACGGCATGGGCGCGTTTTCGGCGCTGTGGCAGACGCTGCAAAAGAACGCCTCGTACCCCGCGCTGCCCCAGGTCTACGCGGTGCTGTTCCTCAACGGTACGGTCTACGCGGTCTGCGCCGCGCTGGACTGCATCAGTCTGGAGGAATACATGAAGCAGCGCGAGCACGTGCTGCCGTGGTACGAGTGCTGCGCGGCGTTCAAGCCGGTGCTGCGCGCGCTGGCCGCCCTGCACGCGCAGGGTATGACCCATCTGGCCGTTTCGGCCTCCACGGTCTTTGTGGGCGCCGACGGCAAGCTGCATCTGGACGGTTTCACCGTGCCGCAGACCAAGACCGACCTCGCGGCCTTCCGCACGCCAAGCGATCCCTGCTACGCGCCGATCGAGCAGCAAAACGGCGGGGTGCCTGGCGTCTGGTCCGACGTCTATTCCGTCATGGCGGTGTTCTATCTCTGCCTGACCGGGTCCGCGCCGCCGCCGGCAGCGAACCGCACGCTGAACGACGAGCTGACGCTGCCCGTGGGTCTGGCCCGCACGCTGCCGCCCGGTGCGATCGACGTGCTCTATGCGGCGCTGCAGCTCTATCCCCAGCGCAGAACGCAGTCGGTGGAATCGCTGCTGTGCGAGCTGTTCCCGCGGGAATTCACGCCCGCGCCGCCGCAGCCGGAAGCCCCCGCGGCGCCGGTGCTGCAGCCCGACGAGGAGGAAGAGGCCTTTTTTGACCCCGAGCCGCCGCAAAAGAAAGAGACGTCGGCGGGCCTTCTGGGCCTCGAGGCGTTTCTCGCCATCCTCGTGATCGGCACGATGCTCTTCTGCACGCTCTATTCCACGGTGCTCTATACCAAAATGGAAATCCCGCTGCTCGACAGCATTCTGGCCCCGCTGACGTTTTTGCCGCTCAACAGCGACGACGACACCACCGCCGCCCCCACGCGCCCCACGGGCGAAACGGAGGAGAACAAGCCGGTGGAGCTGGTGCTGGTGCCCAACGTCATGAACATGACCTATTCCGATCTGCAGGGCAATCTCGATCTGCCGCGCAACTTCGATTTCCGCATCGAGTTTGATTCCAGCGAGACCGTGCGCAAAAACGCCGTCATCTCGCAAAGCGTCAACGCCGGGCTCAGCGTGCCCAAGGGCACCACGCTGATCGTGACGGTCAGCTCCGGCAAGCCGCTGGTGACGCTGCCCGACGTGGTCGGCTATAACTATCTGGACGCCTATGAGATGCTGACGGGCGCCGGCTTCGACGTGAAAAAGGTGATGCTGGAAAACGACGGCACTCACGAGGTCGGCATCGTCTATACCATGTCGCTGGTGGCGGGGCTCCAATTTGAAAAGGGGACGAGCGTCACGCTTTCGGTCTGGGACGCCACGGGCCTTGTCAACGCGCCGTAACAAGTCGAAAGCCGTTGAAAAGATTTTTGAAAAAACGCTTGACTTTTGCGTTCTCCTGCGCTATAATAGCAAAGCACTCGCAAGAGTCAGATATCGCGGAGTAGAGCAATCCGGTAGCTCGTCGGGCTCATAACCCGGAGGTTGTAGGTTCAAATCCTATCTCCGCAACCATGCCGAAATCCCTTGTTTTACTGGGGTTTCGGCCTTTTTTTATGCC
>JAEEUW010000120.1 GCA_016290665.1 Clostridiaceae bacterium
GTGAACTGCCACGGCGTGAAGAGAACGTTGACGTTTTCATACCTGCGGATCCCCTCCAGGGGGGTGACCGGAGGATGCACCGGCACGCCGCTGTAATCGCCGAACTGCGCTTTATCTGCGTTGTTGCCGCACACCGCCACCGTGATGTTCTGCTGCCGCAGCGGCAGCAGCCCGTTGTTTTTCAGCAATACGGCGCTCTTTACTGCCGCTTCATAGGCGAGCAGCATGTGCTTTTCGCACCCTATCACGGAAAACGGAATCGTGTACCAGGGAAGCTGCTCCGGCATATCCAGCTGGCCGGCCTTGATCCGTGCGGTCAGGACCCGCGTGACGGCTTCGTCGATGCGTTCCTGCGTCACCATACCTTTTTCCAGCGCCTCTTTCAGGTGCCGTTTATATAAATGATCGCTGCATTCCAGATCGACGCCCGCGTTCAGCGCCGCCGCCGCGGCGGAAACCTCGTCCGGCTGCGTATGGTGGGATTCCCACAAACTGATGACGCCGCCGCAATCGGAGGTGACGTAGCCGTCAAAGCCCCATTCGCCGCGCAGAATATCGGTGAGCATCCGTTTGTTTTCATGGCAGGGCACGCCGTTCACCGCGTTATACGCCGCCATGACCGCTTCCGCGTGCCCCTCCTGCACCGCCATACGGAAGGGCTCCAGATGATACTCACGGAACGTCTTCTCGCTCATGACCGCGTTGCAGGTAAAGCGGTTGTGCTCCTCGTTGTTGGCCGTGAAGTGCTTGGGCGTCGCCACCGCTTTGATGTATGTTTCGTCTTTTCCCTGTATGCCCCGCACGAAGGCCGCGCCGTTTTTACCGGCCAAATATGGGTCTTCGCCGTAGGTTTCCGCCGTTCTGCCCCAGCGGGGGTCGCGCGCCAGATTCAGGTCGGGACTCCAGAAGGTCAGCAGGCCGTTATACAGTCCATCGTAGGGCTTGCCGCCGTTTTCTTCTTTTTCCCCGCGGAAATACTTCGCGCGCGCTTCATCGGAGATCGCTTCGGCGATGCGCTCCAGCAGCCCGTCGTCGAACATCGCGCCGAAGGCGATGGCCTGCGGGAAGACGGTGAATTTTCCGGGACGCACCACGCCGTGCAGCGCCTCGTTGCCGTGATAATACTTCGGAATGCCGAGCCGCTCCACCGGTTCGGCAGTCTCCACAATCAATCGCAGCTTTTCTTCCAGCGTCATCTGTCGGACGAGGGCCGCTGCCCGCTCTTTCATTTCCGGTGACGTCTTCAAAATGAACACCTCTCTGTTTTGTTGGTTCCGATGGTATCCCCTGCGGTTCCTTTTCATGTCCTATATTATACTTGGTATTTCTTCATATTTCAACTGTTCGCGAAAGAAATACGCCACGAAACATTTGAAATACAGCTGCCGTTGTGATATAATACTATTGGTTGTTACGGTATAAAAGCAAGCCAAAAGAAGAGGATCACAATAATGAAAACGAACCCTACAGTCTTTGCGACCGTCAAAGAGACCCGGGAAACGCCGCGCAATATCATCTTCGGCACGGACTGGTGGACGGACTGCGACGACGTCGCCGCGCTCGATATTCTGCTCAAAGCACACAAGTCTGGTCTGATCGCGCTGAAAGCGATCGGCGTCAACAGCGTGATGCAATATTCCTCGCCGTCGGTCAAAGCGATGTGCGAACAGCACGGTCTTGGTGATATTCCGATCGGTCTCGATTCCCGCGCCAGACGAAAGGGCGACTTTTGCCTCTATCAGAAAAAGCTCGCCGGTTTCTGTAAGTCCAATTTCAAAAACGCCGACTGTCCCGAGGCCTTCAAACTGTACCGCAGCACGCTCGCCTCGCTGGAGAGAAAAGCGGTCATCGTTGACGTCGGGTTCCCGCAGATCATCATGGAGCTTTTGCAGTCTGAACCCGACGAATTCAGCGGGCTGGACGGGATGCAGCTTGTGAAGGACAAGGTCTCCGAAGTCGTTCTCATGGGCGGACGATGGGACAAGACCCCCGGCAGAGAATACAACTTCTTCGCGTATAAACTGAACCGTGAAGCGGCGGCGTTTATCTGCGAGCACTGCCCGGTACCGGTGACGTTTCTCGGCTATGAAGTCGGGAAGGACGTCGTCACCGGCGGCAAGGATGTGCCAGGACTGACCGGCGTCGCGTACACGGCGCACCTCAGCCGGCGCGGCAGACCCTCCTGGGACCCGATGACAGCGCTTTTTTCCGTGATCGGCGACGCAGAAATAGCGGGATATCGAAAAGTCCACGGCAAGGCGACCGTCAGCCCCCGCACGGGCGCGAATCGCTTTGAAGTCTGCGACGGCGGGATACATGCCTACCTTGTCAAAGAAAAAGAAGACAGTTTTTACAAAACCCAGATCGAGGAAATTCTGATGATGGACGAACCGTCGGAGGCACAAGATGCATAAGTTTTTAAGCTTCGGCTCGCTGAACATTGACTACACCTACCGGGTCCCGCATTTTGTCGGCGCCGGGGAGACCCTCGCGGCAAGCGAGGTGCAGACCTTCTGCGGCGGCAAAGGGTTGAATCAGTCCGTCGCGCTGGCCAGGGCGGGAGGCAATGTGTACCACGCCGGGAGCATCGGCACGGACGGCGCGTTCCTGCTGGAAGAACTGCAAAAAGCCAACGTCAACACGGAACTCGTAACCGTTCTGGTGCACGAAAAAACCGGTCACGCGATCATTCAGAACACAGCGGACGGCGAAAACTGTATCCTGCTCTACGGCGGCGCGAACCGGTGCATCATAAGAGAACAGATCGATGCTGCACTGGAACGCTTCACATGCGGCGACGTGCTCGTGCTGCAGAACGAAATCAGCGAGATCCCATATCTGATCGAACGCGCAAAGGAAAAAGACATGGTCGTTGCGTTCACGCCCGCGCCGATGCACGAGGACGTTCGCACCTATCCCCTTGAGAAAGCGGACTATATCCTGCTGAACGAGACCGAGGCAAAGGCGCTCGCCGCGATCGAACGTGACGACAGCCTGACCGCGAACGAACTGGCTGACAGGCTAAGTGAAGCGTACCCGGCCGTTCGCTTTGTGCTGACACTCGGCAGCGCCGGCGCGTTGTATATCCATCAGCAGGAGCGCATCTTCCAAAGCGCATTCCCGGTTAAAGCCGTCGACACCACCGCGGCCGGCGACACGTTCGCGGGTTATTTCCTGCAGAGCATTGCTGCGGGGAAACCGATAAAACAGGCGCTTGAAACCGCTGCAAAAGCGGCAGCGATCTGCGTGACAAGGATGGGCGCTTCGCCGTCTATTCCGGGTCGCGAAGAGGTGGAGAGCCTATGAGACTCTTTATTGCGATCCCGTTGGAAAATGAAGCCGCGCGGGTGGTCACGGACGTGCAGAGAACGTTCCGGCGGCAGAATGTGCGCGGGAACTACATGCCGGAGGAAAATCTCCATATCACGTTGGCCTTCATCGGCGAGTATAACGACCCGGAGGCCGTGCTGGCGGCAATGGAGCGGGTGCGGTTTGCGCCGTTCAGCATCACTGTCGATCACGTCGGCTGCTTCGACGACCTATGGTGGGCGGGGCTTGCCGAAAGCAAGCCGCTCGACGCCCTCGCGCGCAATCTGCGGCACGCGCTGGCTGAAGCAAACATCCCCTTCGATAAGAAGCGGTTCCGCCCGCACGTGACGTTTCTGCGTCACGCGGATCGCCTCGGTCCGCGGGTCAACGTGCCGAAGCAGCTAAAGCCGACCAGGATGGCTGTGACCGGCATATCGCTGATGCTGTCAACACAGGGAAAAAACGGCATGATCTATACCGAACTCGGCTACATCGCGGCGGAATAACACGATTACGAAAGACAGGGCAATATACATATGGAACAGAAGGAATGGGATTCGCTTTCACCGGAAGAAAAGAAGAAAGCGCTGTATCTGAAACAGAAGCGGCTGCTTGATACGTTTCTGGAACACGGCACGATCACAAAAGCGCAGTATGACAAAAGTCTGCATGATATGACGGAAAAGATGGGGATGCAAGATGTGGAAGCATAACGCACAGTGGATCCGGCACACGCACCTGTTTTCTGCGGACGAGTATGAATGCTCCGCCTGCGGCGCGACGGTGGACAAGCCGAAGCCAACCTGCCCGAAATGCGGCGCGTCCATGGGCGGAGAAAAGTATGACCCGTCCTGGGTCGATGAGGCCGCGATGCTGGATATCATCCTCGGCGGAAAATAAGGATTGCGGGTGAAGAAGTATGAGAACGATTCAAATTAAAAAGATCAGCATTGTCGATCTGGAGACCGACGCGATCGTCAACGCGGCGAACAGCGCGCTGCAGGCAGGCGGCGGTGTTTGCGGCGCAATTTTCCGGGCGGCGGGACACGACAGGCTGCAGAACGCCTGCAACAAGATCGGGCATTGCGACACCGGTTCCGCCGTGATCACGCCCGGCTTTGATCTGAAGGCAACGTATATCATTCATGCCGTCGGGCCGCGGTGGAGCGGCGGGAACCGCGGGGAGCCGGAACAGCTCTACGGCGCCTATTACAAATCGCTGGAACTCGCGGCTGAACATCACTGCCGATCCATCGGGTTCCCGCTGATCTCTTCGGGCATCTTCGGCTATCCGGTCGATGGCGCCTGGAAGCAGGCAATGCAGGCCTGCGCCGATTTTCTGGACAAGCATCCGGATGTTTTTCTCGACATCATCTTTGCCGTGCTGAACGACGAGATCATCGCCATCGGCAAAAAGGAACTCAGAGGGTACAAAGCCGCCCGGTATAAGATTGCGGAACGCGGCGACTGGAACACGGAACCGATGCCGGCGCAGCACGACACGTTTCTTCTGGAGCGGGCGTTTTCTCCCCAGCAGATGGAGGCGCTGCGCCGTGGAAACATCCCGCAGGAGATGGAAGACAAATGGTTCTGGTACATGGAGGCCGACACGCTGTATGCCCACCGAAGCTGGACGGGGTTTTGTGTTTACAAGGTAGAGTTCAGGCCGGACGGCAGGCATCTTGTCACCGTCAACCGCGATCCGGAGCAGTATAAATGCACGGATGCCGAAGATGATGCAAAGTCGCTGAACAAGCTGCTGGACTGGTGGACAAAAGCGTCTTACGACTATTACAACGAGTGGCTTGACGAGACCTATGAAGCGTTGAAAAAAGCAGGAAAAATCGAAGAGAAATCATGATTGGAGAGATGAAATGATGTCCGCTGTAAAAACAATTCTCAAAGCCGGCGTCGGCGCCGCGGCCGCCGTCATGGGCGCAGGCGCGCTGGTGTATGAATGCGCGCTGAACACAAAGCTGAACGGCTTTTTCGTCAATCTGCTGGATGACCGCGAAGACGTCACGCAGGCGGCGCAAGCCGGGGACGGCGCCAATGCGGGCGAGCCCGGCTGGTTCGACCGGCACAAGGGCGACGATCAGGTGATCACCACCGAAACAACAGGCCGCATCCACGCGTATCTCATCCCCGCGGAGGAGCCGTCGCACAAATGGGCGATCCTCTGCCACGGCTACAATTCCACCCCGGCGTCCGTCGGCGTGTTTGCGGAGCATTACCGCCCGCAGGGCTACAACTGCATCTGCCCGTCTCTGCGCGGCTGGGGCAACGACGAAACAAGATACTGCACAATGGGCTACCACGACAAGGATATCCTGCACGCCTGGAACGACCATGTTGA
>JAEEUW010000121.1 GCA_016290665.1 Clostridiaceae bacterium
CAACGGATTTGCGGGGGCTTTATTTCTCTGAGAGGTTGAAAGATTCATTCTTTTCGGGTATAATCACATTGATCAATACGAGAATTGAGAGGATAACACGATGAAAGATTTAGGAGCAAGAGCGTTTTCTTACGGATATGCCTCGCCGGTATTAATGGCGGCAACATACAATGACGACGGTACAGTCAACGTGATGAACCTGCATGAGGTGGCAAGAACCAATGCCGGACACTTGGCGTGCTGCATCGGCAAGCCGAAGAAGACACATGAGAATATCGAAAAGAGGAAAGCGTTTACCCTGACGCTTGCCAATGAATCATTGATGAAGGAGATCGACTATCTCGGCACGGTCTCCGGCTATAAGGTTCCGGATAAATTTGAAAGGACGGGACTAACGGCTGTGAAAAGCAAGCATGTGGATGCGCCCATCATCGTGGGCAGCCCCGTGGTGATAGAATGTGAACTCATCGAGTTTGTTGAGACGGAGAACTTCACGACCGTACTTGCCAAAGACGTGAATATGGCGGCAGATGAATCCGTATTGCGTGAAGACGGCAAGATCGATACGGGAAAGATCGGCATGATCTTCTACGAATCCTTCAGCAACAGCTATTACAGACTTGGCGAAAAAGTCGGGAAAGCATGGAGCGAAGGAAAGGTGTTTCTGAAATAAACAGATACCGGCTTGCCGGGACGACACGGCCTTTCCGGGTATCCGCATCGTCAACGGCTCGTTGCCCGCAGAGGAAACGCCCGACGGCGGAACGGACGGAACCGGCAAATATGTGTTGACGGCGTTTTCCGCGATCCATCCGAAGCGCTCTTGAAACGGAGGATTCCATGCGCACCATAGAAATCAGAAAAATCAGCATCACCGACCTGGACACGGACGCGATCGTCAACGCGGCGAACAGCGCCCTTCTGGCCGGCGGCGGGGTCTGCGGCGCCGTTTTTCGCGCGGCGGGTCACAAGCAGCTGCAGGAGGCCTGCGACAGAATCGGGCACTGCCCGACCGGCTCGGCTGTGATTACGCCGGGCTTCGGGCTGAAGGCAAAGTATATCATCCACGCCGTGGGGCCGCGCTGGGTCGACGGGCGGCACGGGGAACCGCAGCAGCTTTCTTCGGCCTATCAGAAGGCGCTGGCGCTGGCCGCGGAACACGGGTGCAGCTCCGTCGGCTTTCCGCTGATCTCCGCCGGCATCTTCGGCTATCCGGTCGCACTCGCGTGGGAGCGGGCAATCGCCGCCTGCCGCGGCTTTTTGGCGGCGCACCCCGAGACGGCGTTGGACGTTGTGTTCGCGGTGCTGGATGACAGCGTGATGGAAGCGGGACTGGCACAGCTTGCAAGCGTTGAATAATCCGGATTGAGAGGCGGCCTCACGGCTGCCTTTTTCGTTTCCCCTGCCCGCGCCGCGCGGTGTTCCCGCCGCCGTAAAAACGGTTAGAAATCTTAATTCTTTCTCCATTGACGCAAAACCGCTTCCTGTGTTACAGTAGAAAAAAGCCACGGGAGGAGAGGCAATCATGAGAATGCAAAAAATGCTGTCCGTCATTCTGACGGCGGTCCTGATGCTCACCACGCTGTTCGGTCTGCTGGGCGAAACGTACGACGTTTATGAGAATATCCGCTACGGCGAAGCAGAACGCGACCTCGTTTCGGTCTATGTGCCCAAAAGCGCCTGTGACCGCGAAGAGAACGGCTGCGTGCTGATTCTGCACGGCGGCTCGTGGAACGGCGGCGAAAAGGAAGACATGGCCCCGTTTTGCAAAAAGATCGCCATGCACGGCTATATCGCGGCGACCATGAGCTATTCGCTTTGCGACAAGACCGAGATCACTGACGTTACGGTCTTCACCATGCTCGACGAGATCACGCAGTGTATCCGCGGCATTAAACAGTTTTCGGACGAAAAGGGCCTGCACATCACGAAGATGGCGCTTTCGGGCTATTCCGCCGGCGGCCACCTTTCCATGCTTTACAGCTATGCGAGGCCGCAGGACGCCGCCATTCCCCTTGTGTTCACCGCGAACCGCGTGGGCCCCGCCGACATGACGACGGCCGCCTGGGGGCAGGGCGCCTACCGGATGTGCGAAAAACTGGTGGGCCGGGAACTGACGAAGGAGATGCAGGAAAGCGGCGAAGCCGACCGCCTGTGCCGGGAAATCTCCCCGGTCTGTTACGTGAACGAAAGCACCATGCCGTCCATCTTCGCCTATGCCGGCAACGACCCGATCGTGACCAGAGGCAACCGCACGGCAATGGTGAACAAATTCCGGGAGACCTTCGGCGAAAACGGCAGCGGCTACGATTACATCTTCTATCCCCTGTCCGGCCACGGTCTGCTGCTCGACCCCACCAGCGAAATCAAATATGACAAGACGCTCTTCCGCTATTGCGAGACTTATTTCGGGTATTGATAAAAGACAAAAAGCACCGCAGTCCCCTATGGGCTGCGGTGTTCTTTTATTCGGTTTCTTCCGTGTCTTCCGAAGGCGGAAACAGGGTGCATCCCGTGCGCTGAAAATGGCGGATCATCTGCCAGGCGCGCTCTTCGGTCATCCGGTAATAGGCCGCCGTGCAGGGAATGCACATGCAGCTTTGCGCGCCGCGGTTCACAAGCCGACGGTAGAAGCCGACGTCATAGACGGACAGCGGCTTGCCGCAGGCGGTGCAGGTCATGCGTCCACAACCTTTGCAAGGTAGACGGCGCAGCCGTGGGCCTTCACGGACACGCGCATATCCTCTTTCACAACGCCGGCGTCTTCGCCGGTGAACGCGTCGGTCCGCCGCAGGCCCTTTTTGGCGGAAACGGGCAGACCCAGCGCGTCGAGTGCGAACCAGAGCTCGGCGTCGTCGTCCGTCAGGTTGGTGAACGCCAGGGCAATTTCGCCGTCCGTCAGCACGCGGGCGAAGACGTAGCGCAGGCTGTTCCAGTCCTTGTTGGCCACGAACAGCGGGCGGCAGGCTTCGTCCTGGTTGATACGCAGCAGATAGGGATTCGTGACGAGCTGCAGCATGTCGCCGTCGATCTCCCGCACGTCGCAGCCGAGCATCAAGGGCGCACCGAACATGCACCACAGGGCAAACTCCGTGCGGTATTCGAGGTCGGTGCAGCCGGTCGAGGCCACGTTGCCGCGGTTGCGCATGCCCACGGTGAGCATATCGATATCGTTGAAGCAGCCCGGGCCGGAATACTTTGCGTTTTCGATCTGGCTCAGGAAGATGTCGCGGAACGAAACGAAGCTGTCGTTGATGTCGCCGGTGGAGCGGTACATACCCGCGCCGGTGGAGCGGATCCAGTCGTGGACGTCGTCGCAGCCCCAGTTGCAGGCCGAAAGCAGAATGTCGCGCCCGCAGTTTTCCAGCGCCATGCTGATGCGGCGGTAAAGGTTGACGCCGTTCACATAGTCCGGCTTGTAGCAGTAGTCATACTTCAGAAAGTCGGCGCCGTATTCGGCAAAGGTTTCGGCGTCCAGAAACTCGTGGTCGAACGAGCCGGGATAATCCGCGCAGGTGCGCACGCCGGCGCAGGAATACATGCCGAATTTGAGTCCCTTGCCGTGAACGTAGTCGGACACGGCCTTCATGCCGTGCGGGAACTTTTTCTCATCCGGCACAATCTTGTCGGTCACCGGGTCGCGCTGCCGCCTGCTCCAGCAGTCGTCGATCACCAGATACTCGTAGCCGGCCTTGAGAAGGCCTTTTTCCACCATGGCGTCGGCCGTTTCGCGGATCATCGCGTCGCTGATGTTTTCGCCGAAGGTGTTCCAGGTGTTGAAGCCCATGGGCGGTTTTTTCGGGAACATATCGTTTTCTCCTTTCGGATCTTTATTTGCTTGCTGCGGGGCGGAACCAGACGGTCATATCGCTTTCGCCGCGGTTGGCAAAGCCGTAATACGGGATGAAGCGCACGGACACGGGCGTTTGCCGTGTCTGCCCGGGCGGCGCATAGAGCAGATCGGACGCAGCGCGGAAGCCGGGCAGCGTGATGACGTTGGCGCCGAAGAAGGGGTCGTATGCCGCGACGGCCTCCCCTTTCACGTCCACGGTCAGGGCGCTGAGCGGGTCGCCGTTATCCACGGCCTCCAGGCAGTAGACGATCGGGCCGTACTGCAGCGCGAGCCTGCCCGCGTCGGCCCGCACGGCGGGATGGGCGGCAAGAAACAGCGGCTCCATGGCAAAGTCGATCTCCAGCGTGAAATCATCGGCCGGCACTTCCGTTGCCGCATAGCCGCGCTGCATGGTATACGGCGCGGAAAAGCTGAAGCTTTGGCACCAGCCGGGCACGCGCACCAGAAGCTGTTTGCCCCGGGCACCCTGCAAAGTCAGCCGCACACGGCCGTCCAGCGGATAGTTCGTTTCCATCCGGATCGCCGCGCCGTTCACGTCGGCGGTGCTCTCCATGAACTGATGGACTAAGATCGCGTCGTCAGACGCGGAATACAGGCTGCCGCCGATCGAGGCGAAATACCGCGTCACGTTGGGCGGACAGCAGGAGCAGTCGAACACCTCCAGCCGCTGCGTGATCGGCAGACGGTCGTGATCATTGACGCTCGTGTGGCGGGTGTGGTCGGCCAGATTGATCTCCAGCGGATTCTCATAGAAAAAGCTTTTGCCGTCCAGCGACAGGCCGGCGAGCGCGCCGTTATACAGCTCCAGTTCCACAACGTCGGCATATTTCGAGTCGAGGTCGATGAGTTTCATGCGGTCGGCAAACATCGACAGCGCAATTGAGGCACAGGTTTCGTTATAGGCGGTGTCATTCGGCAGATCGTACGGGATCGTGAATGCTTCGCCGCAATGGGAAGAACCGATGCCGCCGGTCACGTACATTTTGCGTTCCGCGATATCACGAAACAGCGCACGGCAGGCGTCAAGCAGGTCTTCGTCTCCGGTTTCCTTTGCGGCGTCCGCCATCGCCGAATAAAGATAGCACGCGCGCACGCAGTGGCCTTCGGCGGTGCGCTGCCGGCGCACGGGCAGGTGCGACTGGTTATAGCTGCCGTTGGCCCAGTCGGTGAGGCCTTCGTCGGTGTTGCCGCGTTTGTTCAAAAAGAACATGGCAAGATCCAGATACTTTTTGTCGCCCCGCAGCCGGTAAAGCCGGATCAGCGCCAGCTCGATCTCTTCGTGGCCGGGCGTCTGAAAACCGGCGGAGCGCTCCACCGTGAAGACGCGGATCACATAGTCGATATAGCGGTCCAGAATCCGCAAAAACCGGTCGCGGCCCGTGGCTTCAAAGTAAGCGACGGCGGCTTCGATCAGATGTCCGAGGCAGTAAAGCTCGTGGTGGTCGCGGATGCGAAAGCGATTTTCCGGTTCCGCAACGGTATGGAAAATATTGAAATAGCCGGTTTCGTCCTGGTGCGCTTCGATGTCGTCGATGACTTCTTCCACCTGCGCTTCCAGTTCGGCATTCGGAGCTTTCTGCAAAAGATACGCCGCGCTTTCGAGCCATTTTGCAATATCCGAATCCCAGAAAAAGTGAGGCTTCGGAATATCGCTGCCCTCTGTCCAGTCAAATTTGAACGCGCGGAAGCGGCCCGTATCCGCAAAGCGGTCGCGCACCGAAAAGATGGTCACGTCGCGGATCAGAGCCTG
>JAEEUW010000029.1 GCA_016290665.1 Clostridiaceae bacterium
AACGTCTCCTTCTTTGCCGCGCGGGCCAGGGCGCCGAGGCGATCGTGCCACAGCGGCTGCTCGTTGAAGAACAGGCGGAACGCCTCCAGCTGGGGCGTGTTGTCGTTCCAGTGCGCCGCCATCCACGAAAAGGCGTTTTCGCTCCCTTCCGAAAAGGCGACGGGCGGCAAAGCGCCGTAGTCCAGCGTCTTCGCGTCGGGAAACAGGCTTTTCAGCGTCAGCACCACGTCGGCGTCGTTCAGCTTTTCGCCGTTCCGGCCGCTTTGCGCGCGCGAAAGATAGAGCCGTTCCCGCGCGGAGCAAAGGGTGTTGTAGATATAATAGCGTTCGGTCATCGTCTGCTGCGCGGCGTCGTCGGGCAGGTCGGGCAGAACCGCGCGCAGGCGGTCGCATTCGCTGCGGCCGAGCAGACGGTCGCCGCCCGGAGACCGCGGGAACACCCCGGCGTTGAGCCCGAGCGCAAACACCACCTTCGGCATCTGGGTGCCGATTCTGGGCGCGTCGCAGAGATAGACCTCGTCGAACCCGTCGGGCAGCTTGCCCAGACTCTGGGCGCCGACGACCAGATCGAACAGGTCGCAAAAGGCGCGGAACGGCAAAACGGCGTCGCCCGCCGTTCCGGCCAGCGTGTCGAGCGCTTCCATCAGAAGGTCCCACACCTGCCCCTGCTCCAGCGCAAGCGCCAGCTCGCCGCCCGCTTCCAGCCGCAGCGCGTAGTCCCGGAGCGCCTTGTCGGTCTCCTGTTCCAGAAGAAAGCGATAGAGCCGCGCCGCGCGGTTGCGGGCGGACTGTCCTTTCAGATCCTCGCGCAGCGAAACCAGCGGGGTCAGGACCGTCCGGCGCAGGTCGTTGAGCGTCCGGAGCTTTTCTTTCCGCCTGTCGTTCATCTGCACGCCGAAGCCGTCGGGATTGTTCGTCCAGTCCTCGGCCCAGTCTTTGGCAGAAAGGTCCCACATCAGGGCATAGTTTTCCAGCTCGGCGATCTCGTCCCACGAAACGCCGCACAGCCCCGTTTTGAGGTAGCGCATCAGGTTTTCGGTGGTGAAGCCGCCGGCGCAGAGCTCCAGCAGCGCGCGCACGAAAATGACGATCGGCTCGTTGCGGATCGGGGCGCGCCTGTCTTCAAACACGGGCACGCCGCATTTTTTGAGGCTCAGCCTCATCTGCTTTGCATAGGGCTCCTCGTCGCGGTAGACCACGGCGATGTCGCGGCAGCGGTAGCGGCCCGCGCGCAACAGGCGGCGGATTTCCATGGCCGCGTTGTCGCATTCCTCGCGTACCGAGGGCGCCAGGCAGAACGTCACGGCCCCGCTGTCGCCCGTGAACGGCTGCAGCCGGGGCGCATAAAGCTGACGCTCCAGATGCCGCAGCGCGTCGGCGGCGTAGATCGGGTAGCCGCAGGTCTCGGCCCGCAGCGTGACCACGCCGCCGAACGGCACGCCCGCCCGCTCGGCAAGCCGTCTGAGGCGCCGGGCGGTATCGGCCGTGAGCGCAAAGGGAGACACCGGGCTGCGGTTGTCGATGCTGTCGCAGCAAAGGGTCACATAAACGTCGGCCGCCTGCAGCAGCATCTGTTCGATCAGGGCGTATTCCTGCGCGGAAAAGCACGAGAAGTCGTCGATGACGACCAGCTTGTTCCGGAAAAAGTCGCTGCCGCGCAGCTTTTCACAGACGAGGTCCAGCACGTCGTCGCTTTGGCAGAAGCGTTCGGCGGTCAGCGCGTCATACGCCTCCATAATCAGCGCCGTTTCGGCCGCCTTTTCTTTGAGATAGCCGCTCTCGAGCGTTTCGGCGGCAGCGGCGAGCGCGGCGGGCGCAATTTTGTTTTGCTTGAAGCGGCGCGTCTCCTCCAGCATTTTCTGCACAAAGCCGGCAGACGCGCGGTGGCGCGCAAAGAAGCGCAGCCGATCCTGCACGGACGCGATGGCCAGCGCCATCATGGCTGCGTCGGCGCCGGCGCGCAGCACGGGCTTTTTGGGCCCGCCGAAGCGCTGGAACACCACGTCGGCAAGCCGCGAGAACGACAGCACGTCCACCTCGCACGCGTCGCGCGGCCCCAGCGTATGGAGGATGCCGCGGTCGCTTTCAAACGAGAACTGGCGCGGCACGAGCAGCACGCCCTGCTTTTGCCGCTCCTTGACCCATTGAGAGAGCAGCCGGTGGGCATAGTGGGTCTTGCCGGTTCCCTCGCGGCCGAGCACCAGATAGAGCATGACGTCACCCCGTTTCGTTTGTTTTTTCCATTATACCCCGCCGCGCCCCGATTTGCAATCAAAACTTCCCGCGCCGCGTCCGTTTTTTTGCCCTTTGTGTTTTTCCGAAAGGAAATCTTGAAAAGAAAGGTTGTTTGTGCTATAATAAATTGATTATGCGATCCGAAGGGAGATTGACCTATGGCAGTCCCGAAAGAGAATATCCGCAACTTTTCGATCATCGCCCACATCGACCACGGCAAGTCCACACTGGCCGACCGCCTTTTGGAGCTGACCGATTCCGTGGCGAAGCGCGACATGACCGCCCAGCTGCTCGACGACATGGAACTCGAGCGCGAGCGCGGCATCACGATCAAGGCGCACGCCGTCAAGCTCGATTACAAGGCGAAGGACGGCAAGACCTATGAGCTGAACCTGATCGACACCCCGGGGCACGTGGACTTCAACTATGAGGTCTCGCGGTCTCTTGCCGCCTGCGAGGGCGCGGTGCTGATCGTGGACGCCTCGCAGGGCATTGAGGCCCAGACGCTGGCCAACACCTATCTGGCGCTCGACCACAATCTGGAGCTGGTGCCGGTCATCAACAAGATCGACCTGCCCGCCGCGGAGCCCGACCGCGTGGCCGCCGAGGTGGAGGACGTGATCGGCCTCGACTGCTCCAACGCGCCGCGCGTGAGCGCCAAAACCGGCGAAAACGTGGAACAGGTGCTCGAACGGATCGTCGAAGACATTCCCGCGCCGGAGGCGAACGACGATCTGCCCCTGCGCGCGCTGATTTTCGATTCCGTCTATGACAACTACAAGGGCGTCATCGTCTACGTCCGCGTGATGGAGGGCACGCTCAAGGCCGGCGAAACCATGCGCATGATGGCCACCGGCGCGGAGTTCAACGTGGTCGAGGTCGGCTATATGCGCGCCCCCAGCATGGAGCCCTGCGCAGAGCTGACCGCCGGCGAGGTCGGCTATATCACCGCTTCGATCAAGACCGTGCGCGACGCCAAGGTGGGCGACACCGTGACGAAGGTGCAGCGCCCGGCGAGCGAACCGCTGCCCGGCTACCGCAAGGTGAACCCGATGGTGTTCTGCGGCGTCTATCCCGCCGACGGCGCCGACTATGAGGCGCTGCGCGACGCGCTGGAAAAGCTGCAGCTCAACGACGCCTCGCTTTCCTATGAGCCCGAAACCTCCGGCGCGCTCGGCTTCGGCTTCCGCTGCGGCTTTCTGGGCCTTTTGCACCTTGAGATCATTCAGGAGCGGCTGGAACGCGAATATCTGCTCGACCTTGTGACCACGGTGCCGAGCGTCATCTATAAGATCCACCTGCGCGACGGCTCCGTGGTGGAGGTCGACAACCCGACGCACTACCCCGACCCGGGCGACATCGACTTTGCCGAAGAGCCGATCACCAACGCGCACATCTACGCCCCCGCCGATTACGTGGGCGCGATCATGGACCTTTGCCAGGACCGCCGCGGCGTGTTCAAGGACATGACCTATATCACCAAGGAGCGCGTGGACATCCACTACGAGCTGCCGCTCAACGAGATCATCTATGACTTCTTCGACGTGCTCAAAAGCCGCACCCGCGGCTACGCGTCGTTCGACTATGAGATTGCCGGCTATCAGCGCAGCAACCTGCAAAAGCTCGACGTGCTGCTCAACGGCGACATGGTGGACGCGCTGTCGTTCATCATCCACAACGACAAGGCCATGGCCCGCGCGCGCCGGATCGCCGAACGGCTCAAGGAGACGATTCCCCGCCAGATGTTCGAAATCCCGATCCAGATCGCCATCGGCTCCAAGGTCATTGCCCGCGAGACCGTGCGCGCCATGCGCAAGGACGTGCTCGCCAAGTGCTACGGCGGCGACATCACGCGCAAAAAGAAGCTTTTGGAGAAGCAGAAGGAAGGCAAAAAGCGCATGCGCCAGTTCGGCACGGTGGAGGTGCCGCAGGAGGCGTTCATGGCTGTGCTCAAGCTGGAAGACAACACATGAGCGCCGGGCTCTATTTCCACATCCCCTTTTGCGCGCGCAAGTGCGATTACTGCGACTTCTATTCCTTTACGCCGACGGACGGCCGGATGGACGCTTACCGCGACGCGCTGATCCGCAGCATCGACCGCTTCGCCCCGGCTGTGACCGCGCCGTTCGACACGGTCTATTTCGGCGGCGGCACGCCCTCGTTCTTCGGCGGCGCCCGCATCCGGGCGGTGCTCGACGCCGCAAGAGCCGCGCTCCCGCTTGCGCCCGGGGCGGAGATCACCGTGGAATGCAACCCCTCTTCCACCACCGAAGCGCTGGCGGCGTCGCTTGCCGCGGCGGGGGTCAACCGGGTCTCGCTGGGGCTGCAGTCGGCGGTGGCGGCGGAACGCGCCGCGCTGGGCCGTACTTCGACGCCGCAGCAGGCGGAAACGGCGCTGCAGCGGCTGCGCCGCAACGGAATCACGAACCTTTCGCTCGATCTGATGCTCGGCCTGCCCGGGCAGACGGCTGCGACGCTTCGGGAAAGTCTGCGCTTCGTGTCGGAAAGCGGCGTGCCCCACGTCAGCGCCTATCTGCTGAAGGTGGAGGAGAACACCCCGCTGTTTGCAAAAAAAGAGACGCTCGCCTTCCCCGATGAGGACAGCGTCTGCGACTTTTATCTGCAGACTGCCGAAGCGCTGGAGCAAGGCGGCCTGCGCCAATATGAGATTTCCAACTTTGCCCGCCCGGGCTTTGAAAGCCGCCACAACCTGCACTACTGGCGCGACGAAGCCTATCTCGGCCTCGGACCCGCGGCGCATTCGTTCTTCGGCGGAAAGCGATTCTTTTTCCCGCGCGACTTTGATGCGTTCCTGCGCGGCGACCCGCCCGTACAAGACGGCGACGGCGGCGACCCGGAGGAATTCTGCATGCTGCGGCTGCGGCTGGCGGAAGGGCTGTCGGACGGCGCGTTCCGCGAAAGATTCGGCAAACATTTGCCGGAAGGGATGTTCCGCAAGGCAAAAGCGTTGGAAACGCACGGGCTGCTGTGCGTCACACAGGACACGATCGCGCTGACAAAGCAGGGCTTTCTGGTGTCGAACGCGATCATCGGAGAACTGGTTGCGGTTCTCTGACCGTTTTGCGTTCGGCAGAGCACCCTCGCGCCGCCGTTGCCGCAGCGGCAGCGGCGTTGTCGGCGGCTTGCTGCGCCTTGCAGCAACGCATTGCTGCCGACTGTTGACTGTGGACGGCTGACTGATAACTGATACAATTCGGAGGCGAAACCTATCTCATGAAACCATACGGACTTGTGCTTGCCGGCGGGGGCGCCAAGGGCGCCTATCAGCTCGGCGCGTGGAAGGCCATGCGCGAAATCGGCGTTACGTTCAACGCCGTGGCGGGCGTTTCCATCGGCGCGATCAACGGCGCGCTGGTGGTGCAGGACGACTATCTCAGCGCCGAGCGGCTTTGGAAAAGCATCTCGCTCGACAAGGGCATCAACATCGACGCGCCGCTGCCCGACCCCGACAACCTGTTCAGCAGCAGGAACTGGGGCGTCCTGCTGCGCGAATTCCTCAAAAACCGCGGCTTTGACGCGTCGCCCGTGAAGGACCTGCTCACGCCCTATATCGACGAGGCGGCCGTGCGCCGCAAGGGAATCCCGCTGGGCATCGTAACGGTGCAGCTTTCGCAGCCGGGCAACCCCGCCGGTCTGGAGCTGTTCCTCAACGACATTCCCGAAGGGCAGCTGCTCGACTATCTTCTGGCCTCGGCGTCCATTCCGCTGGCCAACAACATCGGCCCGCAGGGCGAACGGTTCCTGGACGGCGGCATCTATGACAACACCCCGGTCGCCATGCTGCGCCGCAGCGGCTTCAACCGGATCGTGGTGGTCGACATCGCCTCGATCAAGGGCGTCAACTACAACCTCGACTTCCAGAACTGCGAGGTCGTCTATATCCGCCCCTATGACATTGAGGCGCTGGGCGCGTCGTTCGACTTCAGCCACGAGATGTTTGCGCGGCGGCGCGAATTCGGCTATCTGGACGCGAAAAAGGCGTTCTCCTATCTGCTGGGCAAGATCTACTACTTCCGGCCGGAGGCGTTCCGCGCCCTTGTGGCGAAATACGGCTTCCGCACCGTGGAACAGCTGGAGGAGCTGGCGGCGGAGCTCAGGCTGGAGCGGCTGCGGGTCTATGACGACGGGCAGGCGTTTTTGCGCGATCTGAAAGCGCTGTTTGACGAAAAGAAGGCGCAGCAGCTGCAGAACGAACAGATCGGCGAAAAGGAAGCGGGCGGCGCCTATGAAAAGGAATGGCGCAACACGCTTCTGCGCCGCTTTGTGCAGCGCCGCAGCGACAACGATTACCGCGACGCCATTGCCGTGCTGGATGATCTGACAGAATAAACGGAGGGATTCTTTATGAAAAAAACAATCGCGTTCATCATGAGCCTGCTGCTTCTCCTGGCGGCGGCAGCCCCGGCGGCCGCTGCGGCGGACGGCGCGCCCTATCCGGACAGCGCGTTCTTCTCCTACAAGGACTACACGCTGCACTACCGGGTACAGGAGGCGAAGAACCCCAGGGGGCAGATCATGTTCCTGCACGGCTTTGCCGAAACGACCCACAGCTGGGAAAACCTGACGGCGATTCTGACCGAAAACGGCTACCGCTGCGTGCTGGTGGATCTGCCGGACTTCGGCTATTCCTCCCGCGAAACGAAAGAGACCGACCGCCTGCCGCGCGAAGAGATCGTCCACGCGCTGATGACGGCGCTTTCCGACGAGCCGTGGTATCTTGCGGGACACTCCATGGGCGGCTACGTGGCGCTGGCGCTGGCGCAGACCTGGCCGGAAAGCGTGAAGAACCTGCTGCTTTACAGCACCGCGGGCAACAACGGCATCTTCCATCTGATCGATCCGCTGACGCACAGCCACACCGTGGCGTCGGGTCTGGGCCCGATCATCGAATTCCTGGGGCAAAGCCGCCCCTTCGTGCAGGCGCTGCTTCTTGTTGCAACGGCGGAGCAGGGCTTCGATTACGGCAGCGAAACGGAAAAGGTCCGCACGACGTTCACCCAAAAGGGCACCGGCGCGGGCATCGTGTATTACCTGTCGTGTCAGACGGATACGGACTATGCCAAGGTGGAACAGATGCCGCCGCTGCTGTTTATGAACGGCGACCGCGACTTCGTCTGTCCCCCGCTCGAGCGCATCCCGCTGCGGCAGCATATGCCGAAGGGCAGCGTGGACTATACCGTTAAAGGCGGCGGCCACATGTTCATTGAAACGCGCGCCGAGGAAACCGCGCAGGTGACGCTTGCGTTTCTTGCCGCGAATCCCTGAGCGGGCCGTTAAAACACATGAAAAAACAGAGTGCAGCGGAAAACTGCGCTCTGTTTTCTTGTTGATACGATTGTTTTTCTTTGTCGCTCTTCGCGAAATACGACAGCCCGTTCAGATCAGGCCCTGGGCAAGCATCGCGTCCGCCACCTTCTGGAAGCCGGCAATGTTCGCGCCCGCCACAAGGTCGTAGCCCAGGCCGTTCTCTTCGGCGGCCTTGGCGGAATTGTCGTGGATGTTCTTCATGATCTGGTGCAGCTTCGCGTCCACTTCCTCGGCCGTCCAGCTGTAGCGCATGGAGTTCTGGCTCATTTCGAGCGCGGAGGTGGCCACGCCGCCGGCGTTGACCGCCTTGGAGGGCGCAACGGCCTTGCAGTGCGCCTTGAGCAGCTCCAGCGCCTCGTTGGTGGTCGGCATGTTGGAGACCTCCACATAATACGGCACGCCGTTGGCGATGATCTTTTCGGCCTGTGCCACGTCCACTTCGTTCTGGGTGGCGCAGGGCAGCATCACGTCGGCCTTGACGCCCCAGGGCTTTTCGCCCGGGTGGAACTCGGCGCCGAACCTGTCGGCGTAATCCTGCACCTTGTCGCGGCCCGAAGCGCGCATTTCAAGCATGAAGTCGATCTTTTCGTCGGTGCTGATGCCGTCCTTGTCATAGACGTAGCCGTCGGGGCCGGAGATGGTGAGCACCTTGCCGCCGAGCGCGGTGATCTTTTTCACGGCGCCCCAGGCGACGTTGCCGAAGCCGGAGACCACGAAGGTCTTGCCCTTGATGTCTTCGCCGAAGTGCTTGAGCATTTCCACGGTGTAATAGATGGCGCCGAAGCCCGTGGCTTCCGGCCGGATCAGGGAGCCGCCGTAGGGCAGGCCCTTGCCGGTGAGCACGCCGTTTTCAAACGCGCCCTTGATGCGTCTGTACTGGCCGTAGAGATAGCCGATTTCGCGGCCGCCCACGCCGATATCGCCGGCGGGCACGTCCACGTCGGGGCCGATGTGACGGTAAAGCTCCGTCATGAACGCCTGGCAGAAGCGCATGATTTCCGCGTCGCTCTTGCCGCGCGGATCAAAGTCGGAGCCGCCCTTTGCGCCGCCGATGGGCAGGCCGGTCAGGCTGTTCTTGAAGACCTGCTCAAAGCCGAGGAATTTCATGATGCCGAGATAGACCGACGGGTGGAAGCGCAGACCGCCCTTGTAGGGGCCGATGGCGCCGTTGAACTGGACGCGGTAGCCCTTGTTGACCTGCACGTCGCCGTTGTCGTCCACCCAGGTGACGCGGAACGAGATGGCGCGTTCCGGCTCGCAAAGGCGCTCCAGCAGCGCAGCCTTGCGGAACTTTTCTTCGTTGCGGTCCACAACGACGCGCAGCGATTCGAGCACTTCCCTGACGGTCTGGTGGAATTCCGGTTCGCCGGGGTTGTTTTTGATAACCTTTGCAATGACTTCGTCAACGTATGACATGGTGATGCCTCCTGTGAAATAAACTGCTGCAAAGCGGCCGCCTTGCAAATGTCTGACTGTTTGATTATAGTCGCTTTGCCTTCAGTTGTCAACGATTTGACGCGCTGAAATCAGAGGATTCAAAGCGGCTGTTTTCTGCGCAATCGTACGAAAAAGCCGGCAGAAAGAACGACAGACCGAAGGGTATGCCTCTTCGGTCTGTTTTCTTTTTTTTGTGACGGACGGTCTGTCCGCCGCCGGATGGTCGTTTTGCCTGCCGATCAGGCCTCTTTATCCTCCATCCGGATGATCTGATCCGGCGCGTCCGCCCGCGGGTCGCCGCGCAGGTCCTTGGGCAGCCTGACGCCGGAGATTCCGCCGACCAGCAGGAACAGCAGCACGAGGACGTGGAAGATCACGTCGATCCAGACCGTTTCGGTCATGCCGTCGGGAATGCCCTGCAGACGGCCGACCAGAAGGCAGACGGTGTCGACCAGCTGGAACGCAAACAGCACCCAGATAAACGGCGGATGCTTGCCAGCGATCAAGAGCAGTGCCACGCATACCGCAGCATAGACCGCAAAGAAGACCCCGAACCATATCGCGGGCAGTGTGCCGCGCCACGAGGCGAGGAAGGCGTCGGAAAACGCGCCCTCATATTCCGCCGTGAACGCCGCGCGTTTGAGCATCAGCTCCGGCAAATAATTGCAGAAATAGAAGAAGAAATTCTTGCCGAAAAAGGCCTTGACGACAAAGACCAGCGTCATGATCAGTGTCAGACCGTAGGCGCCGACGGCGGACTTGATGTTGGTCTGGTGCTTTTTGACCTGTTTCTCACTGAGCTTCTGCATAGGTCACCTCTTGCATCGTGACGGATTCCTTTTCATACTGGGAGATGTATTTCGCCTGATAGTAGTTTTCGGGGTGGTAATCGAACGAGCCGTCGGGCAGCAGGTCGATCACGGTGCAGCCGCGCTGGGCGCCCTTTTTATAGATGCCCGGATAGGCCAGGTAGTCCACGCTCATGCCGTAGGTCAGGCGGATCCCGTCGCAGTCCACCGAGAAGTTGTTCAGATGGTCGTGGCCGAAGAAGACGCCCTTGGTGGAGCCGAGCTCCTGCATGGTCTCAAACAGATCGTCCTCGTGCATGCCGCAGTAGACGACCTTGCCCGTTTCGCCCGCAACACCGTAGATCAGCTTCACGTTGTCGGTGTCCTGATAGCCGTTTTCGGCAAACGCATCCCACGCGTTTTTCATTTCCACCAGCGGGATATGGAAGAACGCCAGCGAGGGGATGCTGCTCTTGCCGCTCATGCCGAGCGCCTGCAGACGCGCGTCGTTCTGCGCGTTCAGCGCGGCAAGGCTGTCGCGGTACCACGCCACCTGGTTTTCGTGGATGTTGTCATACTTCCAGAGGACGCCGAACCAGTCGTTATCGGTGTAGGAATGGCTGTCGAACAGGAACAGGCTCTGGGTGATGATGCCGTCGCTGTTCTTCACGTTGATGATCTGGTTGCCGAAGCCGTCCACGTCGGCGGGGCCGGCCTTGAACAGGCAGTGCGGGAAATCGCCCTCTTCATAGAAGCGGGAAATCTTTTCACGCGAGAAATAGCTGTAGGCTTCGGTGTCGTGGTTGCCGAAGGCCAGCGTCCAGTAGACGCCGAGGTCTTCCATCAGCGCCGCAAAGATCCGCGCGCCGGTCTTGTTGTTGAACGTGCCGGCCTGGAAGGGCACCGGGTAGGCCACGTCGCCCGTGACGATCACGAGGTCGGGCTTTTCGGCGGTCACCATGGCGGCCACGGCGTTGAGCGCCATGCTGTCTTTCTTCAGGCTCATCCAGCCGCCGCCGATGTGCACGTCGGTCAGCTGCAGCACCTTGAACGGTTCGTCGGTGACGAAGGACCAGTTGCCCGCTTCGTCCTCTTCGGGCACCAGCTGGGCGTCATACTGCAGCGGCGCAAACTGCTTTGCCTTGTGATAGTTCGCCTGGCTGCCGATGATCGTCACGATGGTGGTGACGAGCACGAACGCCAGAATGACGCAGAGAATCGCGCCGAGGATGCGCAAAAAGATGCGGCCTCTTTTCTTTTTCGGTCGAGTGTTGTCTTTTTCCTTACGCATGGCTTTCTCCGGCAGGCTCGCTGCCGCTCCTTCCTGTGTTTTTTGTTGTCGGAACCGGCAGGACGAAGCGCACGCGCACGCCCGTCTGTTCCGCGGTTTCGGCCGCAAGGCGCGCGAGCGCTTCGGCCGGCGGGGGGTCTGTGTCCGCGGCCGGCTCTGTGAACACAAAGGCCGTCACGGCGTTGTCTTTACCAATATAATACTGTATTCTTTCGCAATTTGCAAGCACTTTGTCGGAAGAAATGCAACTTGCCACGCGGTCGCGCAGGTCACGCGGCACCACGTTCAGAAGCGACAGCAGATGGGTGCGGATCAGCTTTGCCGCGCCGATGAACAGAAAGACGCTGATGGCAAGGCCGAAAACCGCGTCCACCGCGAACGAAAGCCAGCGCGTCAGGGTGAACGACAGCAGCGTGGCCGTGGTGATGAAGCAGTCCATCAGGCTGTCCGCCTGCATCACGCGCAGCACGTCGGACCGGGTCTTCCCTGCATAGGCGCGGTAGAAAAAGAACATGCCGAGCTTTGCGAGCACCGTGAACAGCACGATGAAAAAGTGCTTCATCGAGAACCAGACCGGCGTGGGGTACAGCAGCCGTTCCAGCGAGGACCAGGCAAAGGAAACGCCCACCAGCGCCACCACGAGCGCCAGAAGGAACGAAAGCAGCTGCTCCCCTTTTTCGGCAATCTCGCGCTGCAGCCGTTCACCCAGGCGCAGCACCAGCAAAAGGAAGCCCAGCGACAGCAGACACGACAGCGCGTCCGCAAGATTGTTCACGGCGTCGGACCAGATGCAGATGCTGTTGGCCGCAAGACCCACATAAAGCTTGACGCCGAACAGCAGCAGGTTGAGCCCCATGCCCGCGGCGATGATTTTCAGTTGTGTTTTCTGCATGACGCTTTCATCACCGCCCTTCGTCGCACGCCGCGTCTTCCCAGCGGCCGTTGTGCAGCTGCCCCTTCCACTGCAGCGCCGGGTAGTCCCATTGCCGCAGCGCCTCAAAAACGCCCACCGCCACCGCGTTGGACAGGTTCAGCGACCGCGCCTCGCCGCGCATCGGCAGCCGCACGCAGCGCTCGGGGTGCTGCAGCAAAAGCGATTCCGGCAGCCCGGCGTCCTCGCGGCCGAAAACCAGATAGCAGTCCGCGGGATAGCGCACGTCGCTGTGGCGCGTTCTGGCCTTGGTGCTGAAAAAGAAGCACTGCGCCCCGGGGTTGCGCGCGCAGAACTCCTCCCAGGAAGCATAATAGGTGATGTCCAGCAGATACCAGTAGTCCAGCCCGGCGCGCTTGAGCTTTTTGTCGTCGACCCGAAAGCCCATCGGCTCCACAAGGTGCAGCCTTGCACCCGTGGCGGCGCAGGTGCGGGCAACGTTGCCGGTGTTCTGGGGAATCTGCGGTTCCACCAGAACGATATTCAGCGTGGGCACAGTCGATCATCTCCTTAACAGAGTTTTATTATATAACAGAAACGGCGCTGTTTGCAAGCGTCTTCCATGTTTTTCCGGCGTTTTTTCGCGCGGGGCTGCGCATGCTATGGATACAATCATAAAAAAGGAGTGCATCCCCATGAGAGCAAAAACCGTAATGGGCGCCGTCGGCGCGGCCATGGCCGCAGGCTCCTGCGCCCTGCTGGTCGGCGCGGCAGCCGCCAATCCGTCCATGAAAAAGATGTATAAGAAAAAGGCGTCCAAGGCGATCCGGCAGGTCGGCGACATGCTGGACGACGTGCAGGACCTGTTCAAGTAAGCCCATGAAGCAGCGTCTGACCGCAGGCGTGCTTTGCCTTTGCCTGCTGCTGTCGCTTTCCGGCTGCGTGGACGACCGCCAGGGCGTGCCGAACCCCGGCGGACAAAGCACCTCGTCCGAACCGGCCGGCAGCACGGAGCCGGGCAGCGTGCAGGCCGAGCAGTCCACCGCCATTGCGGCGCCGCCGTCCGTCCCGCTGGGGGTCATCACGCACGGCGCGCCCGACGAAAGCACAAAGAGCGGCTTCGCGCCGCTGCCGGCAACGCACTACGACGCGCCGGACCCGGAAAACAGCCGCGGGCTTTCCACGGCGAAGAAGGAGCATTCCCACGGCCCCGCAAGCGCAGGCAAGGCCCACCACACCGTGGTTTCGTTTCAGGATACGTTCGACCGCTACGGCGCGCTGACGCTGGACCGCACCTCCGGCCGGAAGGTGCTGTATCTGACGTTCGACTGCGGGTGGGAATATGAAAACCTCACCGCAAAGATTCTTGACATTCTGCGGGAAAAGCAGGTGCCGGCCGCGTTTTTCTGCACCGGCGACCATATCCGCAGGCAGCCCGACCTGATTGCCCGCATGCTCCGCGAGGGGCATATCGTGGGCAACCATTCCGACACGCACCCGTCTTTCCCGACGCTCAGCCGCGCGCAGATGGCCGGGGAGATCGAAGGCGTGGAAAATGAGCTGCGCACCGGGTTCGGCTACTGCGCGAAGTATTTCCGCTTTCCGGCCGGAGAATACAGCGACAACGCGCTCGATCTGGTGCAGTCGCTCGGCTATTGCAGCGTGTTCTGGTCGGTCGCGTGGCAGGACTGGGACGTGACGAAAACGCAGGGCGCCGCCAAGGCAAAGCAGACCATTCTCGACCGTCTGCACCCCGGCGCGGTGATTCTGCTGCACGCCGTTTCCAAAGACAACGCCGCCGCGCTGGGCGACGTGATCGACGAAGCGCGCGCGCAGGGCTACGTCTTCTCTCCCCTTTCGGCCTATTCGCCGCCGGTGTTTGCAAACGATTCATAAATCCGCAAAGCAAACGGAACAATCTGCTGCGGCAAGCGATGTTTTTTTGTCGATTCTTTCCTATTGTTCGATTTTGGAAATATAATAAAAAAAACCTATTATATAATGAATCGAACAATAAGAAGGAGGCTTTCTTATGAAAAAAATCATTGCTGTTCTGCTTGCCGTGCTTTGCGTGGCTTCCGTGCTCAGCCTCGGCCTGAGCGCCGCAGCCGCTGACAACGACACGAAGATTTATGCCATTATCTATGCCAAGGGCGGCGTTCCCGTCATGTATGAGCCCTCGCCGACCTTCAATTTTGACAAACCGGGCTGGGCCACCGTTTCAGCCGACACGCCGATCGCCGCGGACTATGATTTCGTCTGCTGGATCGACAAAGACGGCAACAGGTACTACCCGGGCGACAAGATCTATGTGGATCACGAAGTCAAGCTGACCCCGCTGATGGCGCGCAAGACCGACAACGACGACCACACCATCCGCACAATCAAGGCGGCTTTCCAGGCGCTGATCCGCGTACTCGGCAAGGCCTTCGGCTTCTTCAAGACGCTGGAAGACTTCAACGCTGCGTAACCCGAAAACGTAAAAAAGACCGGACGTTCATCCGGTCTTTTCTTTTTGCTCTTTCGTCCGGTGTGCCGGAAAAGCGCAGGGCGTCAGCAGCCGCAGTTGCCGTTGCAGCCGCAGCCGCCGTTATTGCCGCAGCCGCAGCCGAAGATACCTTCGTTGTTGAAGAGCACGAGCAGCAGGATGATGATCAGCCAGGTGCAGCAGTTCGTACCAAACAGAGAATTGTTGCAGGACATGGGTCGGACCCCCTTCGTTTCGGTTTCGGCACGCACGGGCAGCCGCCGGTCCTCGCACGGACTGCATCGGCGGCCGCCAAGCGCACGTTCCATTATCAGTATACGTCTCAGGCCGGGGCGTGTGACAGGGCCGGGATCGGATTCCCGCAAAGGTCAAAAAACACAGCCGCCGTCCTCCGAGTTTTCGACATCCTGAAAAACGAAGTAATCATGTGAAATAAAAAGAAATTTTGAGATTTCGTGAGCTAAATGGAATGGAAAAGCGGAATTTGACCTTTTTTGACCTTTGATCTTTCCGTAAAACCGGCTATAATCATAAGCACAAAGGTCAAAGATAGTCAAAGTCAAAAACGTCGAAAAGAAATGAGATGAGAACCCCGTGAACCTCAGCAACATTATTGCCCACATGATCTCCGAAATGATGGAGAACAACGATGAGGTCGAGATTCAGCGCAACACGCTGGCCCAGACGATCGGCTGCGTGCCGAGCCAGATCAACTACGTCCTGGCCTCCCGCTTCACCCCCGAACGCGGCTATCTGGTGGAAAGCCGGCGCGGCGGCGGCGGGTATATCAAAATCTCGCGGATCCACTGCGACCGCGGCACGGCCATGATGCACGCGATCAACGCCATCGGCGACGCCGTGGACGAGCGGACCTGCCGGTCCCATCTGGTCAATCTTGTCTATCTGGACCTGCTTTCCCAACGGGACGCGTCGCTGATTCTTGCGGCCGTCGGCGACGGTGTGCTCCGGCTGGTGGAGCCGCAGCGCCGCGACGCCGTCCGGGCAGCCATCGTGAAACAGATGCTGCTCACCTTACAAGCGTAACAAAGGAGGAATACATGATGTTATGCCAGAATTGTTCCAAAGCACAGGCCACCACCCATATCAAGCGCATTATCAACGGAGAGACCACGGAGCAGCACCTTTGCGCCGCCTGCGCCAGACGGCTGGGCCTCGACGGCTTCTTCGACGACTTTTCGCTGAGCATTCCGAACATCTTTGCCGGCTTCTTCGGCGACGCCGCTCCCCTGCTGACCGGCCGCCAGAGCGAACGCTGCGCCTCGTGCGGCAGCTCGTTTGAAGAGATCGTGCGCACCGGCATGGTCGGCTGCGCCGATTGCTACAAGACGTTCTATGACCGGCTGCTGCCCTCGATCCAGCGGATTCACGGGCGGGCCCGGCACGCCGGCAAGCGGCCCCTGCAGACGGTTCCGGCCGCACAGGCAGAAGACGTCCCGCCGCAGGAACCGACCAAAGAAGAGAAAATCGCCGCGCTGGAGCAGCAGATGCAGCAGGCGGTGGAAAGCCAGAATTTTGAACAGGCCGCCGTCTTGCGCGACAATATCAAAGCGCTCAGGGAGGAACAATAACATGAAAGACTATAAAGCCGACCCCATCGTGCTCAGCACGCGCATCCGGCTGGCACGCAACCTGAAAGACTATCCCTTCCCCGCCCGGCTTTCTCCCGCCGAAAAAGCGCAGGTCAACGACGAAGTGGCCGCCGTGCTGCTGGAAGACGGGAGCCTGCGCCGGATCGACATGGAATCGCTGTCGGACAGCGAAGCGGTTTCGCTGGCGGAAAAGCACCTGATCAGCCCGGAATTCGCCTCCGACGCCGAGGGCCGCACGCTGCTGCTTTCACAGGACGAGACCGTCTCCATCATGCTTTGCGAAGAGGACCACATCCGCATCCAGGTGATCGAGCCCGGTCTGTCGCTGGACGAGGCCTACGGCAAAGCGGACGCGCTGGACGACCGGCTGGCCCGCCGTCTGCCCGTGGCCTTTGACGAAAAGCTGGGCTATCTGACCCAGTGTCCGACCAACCTCGGCACGGCGCTGCGCGCGTCGGTCATGCTGCACCTGCCCGCGCTGTCGCGCGCGGGTCTGATGGGACGTCTGTCGTCCACCATCGCCAAGCTGGGGCTCACCCTGCGCGGCACCTACGGCGAAGGCACCAAGCCCATCGGCGAGCTGTTCCAGCTGAGCAACCAGGTCACGCTGGGCATCTCGGAGCAGGTGGCGATTCAGAATCTGGCCGCCATCGCCCGCCAGATCATGGCGCAGGAAACCGAGGCCCGCGAAGCGCTGCGGCAGGACAACGTGTTCATTGACAAAATCTACCGCGCCCGGGGCATCCTCGGCAGCGCGTATATGCTCTCGTGCAGCGAATGCACCGACCTGCTCTCGCTGGTGCGGCTCGGCGCGGCGCTCGGCCTGTTGGACGTGCCGCTGGAAAAGCTGGACCGCCTTCTGACGGAGATTCAGCCCGCCACGATCAACGTGGCGGCGGGTCAGCCCTGCGCCCCGGCGCAGCGCGACGTGATCCGCGCCCAAAAGGTGAAGGACGCGCTGCAGGAGCGCTGACCGAAAAGAACCCACAGACCACCCGCGGACCGCTGAGCAATCAGCGGTCTTTCAAGAAAGGAGTTGTTCCTGTATGTATAAATTCACAGGATTCACCGAAAAAGCAAACCGCGCCCTCAACTCGGCCATTGAAGTGGCCGAGAATCTGGGCCACACCTATATCGGCTCGGAGCATCTGCTCGCGGGCCTCGTGCGCGAAGACAACGGCGCGGCAACGAAGCTGCTGGCGCAGAAGGGCGTAACGAGCGCCAACGTGGACACGCTGATCCGCCAGACCGTCGGCGTCGGCATCCCCACCGTGCTGACCCCAGACGATTTCACCCCGCGCAGCAAGCACATTGCCGAAAAGGCCGTGTCGCTGGCGCGTGCCGCCGGCGCCGGCTATGTGGGCACCGAGCACCTGCTGCTTTCCATGCTGCAGGAAAGCGACTGCTGCGGGTGCTATATTCTGCAGCAGCTGGGCGTGTCCCTGCCGATGCTCATAGACGACCTCGGCAAAGCGGGCGCAGACGCACAGAGCGCGGGCCGGCCCGCCGGCGCCGGACGCCCCGGCAGAAAGCACGAGAACACGCCCACGCTCGACCAGTACGGTCAGGACCTGACCCAGAAGGCGCTGAACAACGAGATCGATCCCGTCATCGGCCGCGAGCAGGAAATCGAGCGCGTGATCCAGATCCTTTCGCGCCGCACCAAGAACAACCCCTGCCTGATCGGCGAACCCGGCGTGGGCAAAACCGCGATCGCGGAGGGCCTTGCGCTGAAGATTGCCAGGGGCGAGGTGCCAGAGCTGCTCAAAGACAAGCGCATCGTGGCGCTGGACCTGACCGGCATGGTGGCCGGCACGAAGTACCGCGGCGACTTTGAAGAGCGGATCAAGGGCTGCATTGAAGAAGTGACCAAGGCCAAGGACGTGATCCTTTTCATCGACGAGGTGCACAACCTGATCGGCACCGGCTCCGCCGAGGGCGCCGTGGACGCGGCGAACATTCTCAAGCCGTCGCTGGCCCGCGCCGAGCTGCAGGTGATCGGCGCCACCACGCTGGAGGAATACCGCAAGCACATTGAAAAGGACGCCGCGCTCGAGCGCCGGTTCCAGCCCGTCAAGGTCGGCGAACCGAGTGAAGAGGAGGCCGTCGAGATTCTGCGCGGCCTCAAGGACAAGTATGAGGCCCACCACAAGGTGCGCATCACCGACGAGGCGATCCTCGCCGCCGTCAAGATGAGCGCGCGGTATATCACGGACCGCTTCCTGCCCGACAAGGCGATCGACCTCATCGACGAGGCAGCGTCGCGCGTGCGTCTGCGCGCCTACACCGTGCCGCCCGAGATCAAGCATCTGGAAGACCGGATCAAGAAGGTCAACGAAGAAAAGGCCGCCGCAGTCAGCGCGCAGGACTTTGAAGAAGCCGCCGCGCTGCGCGACAAAGAGAAGGAGCTGACGAGCGCCCTGACGGCGCAGAAGACCAACTGGAAGGAGGAGGCGTCGCATTCCGGCGGCGAAGTGACCGCCAACGAGGTGGCGCAGATCGTCTCCGGCTGGACGGGCATTCCGACCACGGAGCTGACGCGCGAAGAGAGCAAGCGCCTTCTGGAGCTGGAAGAAGAGCTGCACCGCCGCATTGTGGGGCAGGACAAGGCCGTCTCCGCCGTTGCCAGAGCGATCCGCCGCGGCAGAAGCGGACTCAAGGACCCGAAGCGTCCGCTGGGCTCGTTCATCTTCCTGGGCCCCACGGGCGTGGGCAAGACCGAGCTTTGCAAGGCGCTGGGCGCGGCGATGTTCGGCGACGAAAACGCCGTGATCCGGCTCGACATGAGCGAATATATGGAAAAGCACAACGCCTCGCGGCTGGTCGGCTCGCCCCCGGGCTACGTCGGCTATGAGGAGGGCGGCCAGCTCACCGAAAAGGTGCGCCGCAAGCCCTACAGCATCGTGCTGTTCGACGAGATTGAAAAAGCGCACCCCGACGTGTTCAACATGCTGCTGCAGATTCTGGACGACGGCATTCTGACCGATTCGCAGGGCAGACGGGTCGATTTCAAAAACACGGTCGTCATCATGACGTCGAACCTCGGCGCCAAACTGATTGCCGGCAGCGGCAAGAGCATCGGCTTTTCGGGCGAACAGGGCCAGACCCTTTCGGATGAGAAGATCCGCGAAGCGGTGCTCGGCGAGCTGAAGCAGGCCTTCCGCCCCGAGTTTCTCAACCGTGTGGACGAAATCATCGTGTTCAACCAGCTGACGAAGTCCGAGATCGGCGAGATCGCCGGACGGATGCTGAACCAGACCAAAGAACGCCTCGCCTCCATGGACATCACGATGGACTTCAGCCAGAGCGTCATCGACATGGTGGCCGACGAGGGCTTCGATCCGGTCTACGGCGCAAGACCGCTGCGGCGCGCGATCCAGTCAAAGATTGAAGACAAGCTTTCCGAGCAGATTCTCGAAGGCGCCATTGCGGCGAACGGACATTACGTCTGTGAGCTGGAGAACGGCGAAGCAGTCTTCAAAGAGCGTGCGCAGGCCGCCGACAGCGCTGACTAAAACAAAAAGCGGTTGCCCGCAAACAAACAGACGCCCCGACCGAGGAGACCTTCGGTCGGGGCGATTGTTTGATTTCGCTATCATTCCACATTCAAAACTGCACACTGTCAATACGTTCCCTTTGTATCCAGCACCACGCCGCTTTCCTCCCGGAGCGGGCGGCCGGTTTCGATGCGTTTGTTCAGCTCTGCAAGATAGAGGTCGTCGTCAATCGGCATCTCCACCGCTTTGCCGAGCCATTGCGAAAGCAGCATCGCGTCCATCATCTCCACGCCGTTGATGCCGTCGGCGCCGGGCACCTTAAGCGGCTCCCTGCCGACGATTGCGGCGGCAAAGTTCTGCAGGATTTCCAGATGCATCTTACTGACGGAATGGCGCATCAGAACGCGCTGTTTCGTCTTCGGCGATCCGAAGCCGCCCTTGTAGGTGCGGTTGAATTCGCGTTCGTCGGTTTTGTTTTCGGTGAAGGTCAGCTTTTGCCCGTTTTCGCAGACGAGTTTTCCCTTGGTGCCGAGGATTTCCAGCCGGTTCGTGCCCGGGCAGTCCGCCGTGGAGGTGATGAAGACGCCCGTGGCGCCGTTCGGGAATTCCATATAGGCCGTCACGTCGTCCTCGGTCTCGATGTCGTGCCATTTGCCGAAGTGGCAGTGCGCCTGCATCCGGCAGGGCATCATGCCGAGGATCCACGGCAGCAGATCGAGCTGGTGCGGCGCCTGATTGAACAGCACGCCGCCGCCCTCGCCCTTCCATGTGGCGCGCCACGCGCCGGAATCATAGTAGGACTGCGCGCGGTACCAGTCGGTGATGATCCAGTTGACGCGCTTGATTGCGCCGAGCGCGCCGTCTTGGATCATCTGACGCATCCGCTGATAGGCTTTGTTCGTGCGCTGGTTGAACATGATGGCAAACACCAGCTCCGGGTGTGCCTGCGCGGCGGCAATCATTTCCTTGACCTGCTTGGTATAGACGCCGGCGGGCTTGTCGCTCATGGCGTGCACCCCCGCGTGCAGAGCGTCGATCACAATTGGCGGGTGAAAATAGTGCGGTGTGGTCACGATGACGGCGTCCACCGTGCCGCTTCGGAGCATGGCCTCATGCGACGTGAAGCGCGGGACGTTCAGCTTGAAGCGCTCACACTGCGCGTTCAGCTTTGCTTCGTTGTTGTCGCAGACCGCCGCCAGCACGCCGTCACGGACGAGGCCTGCTTTCAGCAGCCGCACGTAGACGCTGCCCTGGTTGCCGAAGCCGACGACGCCGATTCTCGCTTTATTCCGTTTCATGGTCTTCTCCCCTCTTTTCAAAATGATCGCCGCAGTCTGAATATCCCTGCTGAATCAAAAGCCGTTTTGCCGCCGCCACTGCGCAGTCAAACCGGCCGCGCGGGGTTTTCAGATTGAACCTTCCGTACAGCTCGCTTTGACGAAAGCGTTTGCTGCCGCGGAACAGCAAAAGATGGGGCTCCACGGAGATCACCGTGTCGCGCCGCAGCGAGCCGATCAGCCGGTCGAGCTGTCCGTCGCCGAACCCGGCGGGGACAACCCTCCTGCGGTCAGCGTCCTTGAAGTGGAAATAGAACGCCCTGCCCGCCAGCGTTTCCAGCGTCACGTCCGGATTCTGACCGCTTCTGAGGAAGTTGGCCGGGTCATAGACAAACGCCATCTCCGGGATGGCCGCAAGCAGCCGCTGCACCCGTTTTTCGGTGCTGCCGTAAAGGCCGCTGTCGTTTTCGTGGCAATAGTTGAGGCCGTTTTCCGCAAGCAGCGCCACAAGCGTTCTGAGCTTTTCAAGAATCACGTCCTCATGAAAGCCGAAAAGCGACGGATAAAAGCTGAAGCCGCGGATGTTCTTTGTGCCGAGAATCCGCGCCGTTTCGCAAAGCTGCTTCACCTTTTCGAGATAGGCGTCCATTTTGACCGTTTCGGGGAGTTTCGCGAGCGGCGCGCCGAGCGACCAGACGCAAACGCCGGCTGCGTCAAACGCTTCGCGGTAGCGGCGGGCTTCGTCGGCAGTCAGGTCCATCACGTTTTTGCCGTCGATATTGCGCAGTTCGAGCAGGGGGATGTTGTTTTCCCGCAACGCGCGGAGTTGCCCGGCAAGGTCGCCGGCCGCCTCGTCCGCAAACGCGCAAAGGGTCACTTTCATGCTGTTGCCCTCCTGTGTTTTGTTCTTTGCCTTCAGTTTACCACCGATATGAAAAAAACGCAACTGAAAGTTTCGGAGCTTCTCCCCTTGCAAGCGGGGGAAAAACGTGCTATACTGAAGCGACAAACGAAAGGGAGGCTGTCATAATGGTCAAGTTTCTTTATTCCGCGTTCAGCGACGAAAGCGGCGAAGCCACGCTGCAGGGGCAGATCGACGCCTGCAAAGCGAACGGCGTCACCCACATGGAACTGCGCGGCTTCGGGAAAGGCCCCAACATCAACAGCATCACGCCCGCCGAGGCAACAGAGATGCGCCGGGTGCTCGACGCAAACGGCATGCGCCTTTCCGCCATCGGCTCGGCCTACGGCAAGATCAAGATCAAAGATGACTTCGCGCCGCACTTTGAGGCGTTCAAGAATACCGTGGCCGTGGCAAAGATCCTCGGCGCGCCGTATATCCGCATGTTCTCGTTCTATTTTGACCACGACGACGATTACGAGGCCAACCGCGGCGAAGTGCTGCGCCGCGTGCAGATGATGGCGGATTACGCCTTTGAACAGGGCGTGCTTTGCTGCCACGAAAACGAAAAGGGCATCTACGGCGACACGGCCGAACGCTGCCTTGACGTTCTGCAGAACGTGCGCCATCTGCGCGGCGTGTTCGACCCGGCCAACTTCGTCCAGTGCGGCGTCGATACGCTGCAGGCGTTCGAATTGCTGGAACCCTACATCGAATATATGCACATCAAGGATGCGCTCTATGCTGACGGCAGCGTTGTCCCCGCAGGCAAGGGCGACGGCAACGTCAGGGAGATCCTACGCCGGATCTCGGCGCGCGAGGGCGAACTGATCCTCACGCTGGAGCCGCACCTGCAGGTCTTTGCCGGGCTGGAAAACCTGGAAGCCAACAGCGAAACCGAGCGCGCCATGCCGGCCCACGCCTACCCGAGCCACGCGGCGTCGTTCCAGGCTGCCGCCGACGCGCTCAAAGGACTGATTGCAGAACTCAGCGCATAAAGGAGAACACCCATGAAGGTTGCATTGATCGGCTGCGGCAACATTTCAAAAAAGCATCTGGAAGCGCTGGCCCTGCTGGACGGCGTGACGCTTTGCGCCGCGGCGGACATCCGGCCGGAACGCGCCGCGGCCGTCTGCGCGCAGTACGGCGGCCGCGCCTACGGCGACTACAAAGAGATGCTGCAAAAGGAGCGGCCCGACGCCGTGCACATCTGCACCCCGCACGACCTGCACGTGTCGATGGCTTTGGACGCGCTGCAGGCGGGCTGTCACGTGTTTTGCGAAAAGCCCGCGGCCATCTCCCTTGACGGTCTGCGCGCGCTGCAAAACGCGCAGAAAGAGAGCGGCAGGCAGGTCGGCGTCTGTTTTCAGAACCGCTGCAACGCCGGCGCCGTGAAAGCGCGGGAGCTGCTGCAGACAAAGGCTTACGGTAGGCTGCTGGCCATCCGCGCCGCCGTGGACTGGTGCCGCGGGGCCGACTATTACGCCGACGACTGGCACGGCCGAAAAGCCCGCGAGGGCGGCGGCGTGCTGATCAATCAGGCGATTCACACACTCGATCTGGTGCAGTACTTCGCCGGCTCCCCTGCCCGCTCCGTGCAGGCGCACACGGCCAACGACCACCTGCAGGGCGTGATCGACGTGGAAGACACGGCCCAGCTGACGTGCCGGTTCCAAAACGGCGTGTTGGCCCGGCTCAACGCCACCACCGCCTTTGCCGTCAACGCGCCGGTCGTGATCGACCTGTTCACCGAGCGGGCGCTGCTGCGGCTGGAGGGCGCCACCCTTTCGCGCGTGGAGGCGGACGGTTCCGCCGAAGTGCTGGCGCAGCCGGACGTTCACGCCAAGGGCGGCAAGGCCTATTGGGGCACCGGCCACCGCACGATGATTGCGGCGTTCTACCGCTGCGCGGAAACCGGCGAGCCGTTCCCCGTGGACGCCTTTGAGGGCGGCAAGGCCGTGGAGCTGTTTCTGGCCGCCTACCGCTCGGCAGAGGAAAACGGCAAAGAGATCGCGCTTTAAAAGAGTGCCAACAAAAAAGAGCTTCGTGGGGTGCTTTTTCTTTTGGTACGCAGCGGTGTACAAAGTTGTCAGTGGTGTGGCACAGTTTTCATAAAGCAGTGAAAAGATTGTGTATTCTCTGAATAAGGCTTGAATTTATTCGTGTTTTATGATAGACTAGCTACGGTATCAGGAGATACCAAATTTTAATACGGAGGCAGTATTATGGATAGCATCATTGCGGTATTCAATCAGATCCTTGATTTCTTCAAGAATAATGAATCCATCGCGAAGCTGATCGAAATGGTCAAGGGCTACATTGAGCAGTTCATGTACAAGACCGAACTAATTACGGAAGCATAAGGAATTATGTGTTTGAAAGAAGGTCGCCTTTGGGGTGTCCTGCGCAAGGAAGTGTCGGTTTTTGAAAGCAAATTCTCCGAAATGCTGTGCCTCAAGCCTTGAAAACCGGCAGGTTTCCGGCGGGCTTTCGGCTTTGCCTTTGCAAAGAATTTGCACTTCAAAAACTGCAAGGCACACGCAAAGCAGACGATTCTTCGTGAGAACAAGACAAAAAAATGAGCAAGGTGTCAGCCTTGCTCATTTTTTAACACAGTGATTCGCGGAAAAGAGGCGCTTTGCAGGCGGCACATCCTTACGAAGGGTACCCTTGGGGAAGCTCTTTTTTGTTATGCGATTATGCGTCCTTCTTTTTGCGCACAGCGCGGTGGATCGCTTTGCCGATTTCAAATGCCGGCACCAAGGAAAGCGCAAGCAGGAAGG